>NZ_LGHK01000022.1 GCF_001908235.1 Bradyrhizobium sp. NAS96.2 | reverse complement strand
GGCAGCTCGTCTTCGCGTTATTCTCTCGATTCAAGACCTCCTGTGGTCTCGATCGACAGAGCTACATTCAGGAGAGAAGCGAGGAACTTCTATGGCAAGGAAATTGACGAAATCGCCAACAACCCACACGAGTACTCCGAGTTTGTATCGGATAGAGCTAGGCGCACATCAGAGGTTGCCAAGGACTATAGCGTCAGACGAGATTCCGATGATGCCCAATATTACAGCTACCAATTGGGAAATAAGAGCGTAGGGCTCCAAAGAACGGAGCCTGGATTCAGCATGTCTGATTTCAAAAGCGACAGCTGGCGAGAACAGTTCCCCGGAGCAGACAGGACCACCTCAATTATCGACTTCCAGGTTGCTCATCCGCTGGTCACGAACGCTGGCGATATTCTGCTCGAGCATCAACTTCGGCAAGACGGCGAACGGCCGTTGGTGAACTGGCGTCCTGCCAATGCAGAAGCGAAAGCCCGGGCACAGAGTATGGGGTTCGTTGAAGTCGATGAGGACGACATGGTGCTCGATGCAGCCAGGTCTGGAAAGTGGAGAATCAACGACGACGGCGAATGGCAGCGTGCAACTAGTTCTCAGCGTTATCTATCTAAAGTTGACAGTGATGATGAGGTTGCAGAAGCTTCCGACGAGGATGGTGACTTTATGTAACGCTGATCTTCGCATTGTTTCGAGAAGGTCAGCTTACGGTCGAGCGTTGAGCCGAGCGAAACCGATCACCTGACTGGATGAGGTGCCCTAAAGACGGCACCGCGGCGCTTGTGAGCTGCGCGGCGGTGAATACGTCAACAAAGCCCCGGCTTCAAGTCGGGGCTTTTCACTAGCACGTTGCAGAGGAAGAATCATTCGCGGATTATCTGTGGGGCGGCACGCGGCATTATGGCTGAAATGGACCCTGTTTTGGGACCACGCGCTTAGTTGGATGAGGCTGCTCCGTTTGATAGACGGAGCGCATGATGACTACGAAGACGAGATGCAAGGTCGACGCGGGACTGAAGGCAAAGATCGCGCTGGAAGCGGTGCGGAGCAGATGAGGTGGCCGATCTGGCCCAGCGCTATGTGGTTCACCCGGAACAGATCCGTGCCTGGAAGAAGCCGCTGCTGGACCAAGCCGCCTACTCGACGAGGCTCGCCCTGGCCGCCCCGCAGCATCAACAAACGGTCAGGTTGCCGCCGTGATCGAGCAACGTTACGGACGGCACCGGCCGACGCGCCGCACCGTTCGATCCGCTCGATCGCTGCGGAAACTGGCTTTCCCACACCACGATCCGCTAAATGCGGGCGGATTCGGCTTGCAGCCGCACCGTAGCCAGACATTCAAGCTGTCGAGCGATCCGCTGTTCGTCTAGAAGGTGCACAATATCCTCGGCCTTTATCTATCACCACCGAACCGAGCCGTTGTCCTCAATGTCGATGAGAAGAGTCAGATACAGGCATTTGATCGCGAGCAGCCGGTCCTGCCGATGATGTCTGGCGTGCCGGAACGCGCACGCACAGCTATGTGCGGCAAGGTACGACTTCGCTGGTTGCTGCGCTCGACGTCGCCTCGGGGTTCGTCATCGGCAAATGCTACAAGCGGCACAGGGCGGTCGAATCCTTGAAGGTTTTCAAAAGAGAGCGATGCCCAGGTCCCAGGAGGTCTCAATGTCCATATCGTTATGGACAACTACGCCACCCACAAGACCCCAGGATCAAGGCGTGGCTTGCTCGCCGGCCGCATTATCATGTCCACTTCACAGCAACTTCCGCATCATGGATCAATCAGGTCGAGCGTGGTTCGCTGAATCAGACTTTATGTGCGAACTTTAGATTCACGTGACTAGTATGGTCATGAACAACTACTGACTGGCGGCGGGCAACATGGTAAGTTCATCGTGACCTACAGCCACGATCTTATCGACCGAAAAGCCGTTGAATCGCGCCATGTCCGTATAGGCGCCCACGTTCTGGAATTCAATCCAATCGCCTTCGCTCAAATCGCGTGGCAGCGAATATGAGAATCCAAGCCTGTCCATGCCGTCGCAAGTTGGGCCAAAGATGATGAAGTCCTGGCACTCCTCAGTCTGGATCGGCCGTCCCCTACGCCAAGCGCGGGCGGGGAGCAGAAAATATTGTCGGGCAGGTGAGAGCCCGCTGTAGATGCCCGCGCCGCAGTAGAGCGCTCCGCCTTTTCTTAAGATCACGCGGCAAAACAAAGAGATGCTATCATGAACCAGTGCTCGTCCGGGCTCACACAAGAGTTCAACACGCTTTAGTGCATCCGTTTCGCGCACAAGTTTTGTGATGTCGGAGAGCATGCTCAAGGGAGAGTGATAGGGAACGTTCAGATAATGGCCGGGAAAGCCACCACCAATATCGAGCGCAGTGGGAGCCGGAGAAACAGCTTCTATAATGTCGGCGGCTGACCGAATGCCATGCAGATAGGGATCGACAACGATCGTTTGGGAACCTGGGTGAAAGGACAAGCCCGTGGTCCAGCGTGACTGCGCGTTGACGAGACCCAGCAGACGGCTCGCTTCGGCGGGCGAGACACCAAACTTACCGTTTAAGTCTAGGAGGGCGCGCGTCCCGCTACACTTGAATCGGACGTAGATTCGTATTTCCGGATCATGCGACGGCAGGACCTCGAGGAGCTTTCGCAGCTCGGCTTCGCAATCGATGACATAGTCGCGAACCCCCAGATCGCGGAACGTCCGTTCGATATCGCGACGAGATTTCACGGGATTCATGAACCATGAACGGGCCCGGGGAATCGTGGAATGGACAAGGTGGGCTTCGGCCAGCGACGCCACGTCGAATCCGGCCACTCCGGCTCGAGAGAGCGCGTGAAGAATTTGGGGCAACGGATTCGCCTTCACCGCATACAGCACGCGTCCTGAGAAATGCTCAGTGAATTCGCGCGTGACGGATGCAAGACGCCCCTCATTGAGCGTATAGAAGGCATCAACTTCCGCCCTTTCCAATGACCTTACCAAGCTCATATTGCGCCATTCCTCTCGCGCCAGACGGGGAGTAGCCGGCGCTCTTGTCGCCTGCTGCGAGAGCAATGACCATGCCAGCGCTCCTTACGCATTGAACCGCCATGCGCCACGGCGCGCGATGTCTTGAATCTTACAACTTTTTGTACGCGGCTGTGAAAAGCCAGACAAAGATCGATGGGCCGGCGCATCCGGACCGTGCATCGCGGCCGTAATCCCTGGTTGAAATTCGCTCTGGCCTAAGACAAGGACCAGGTTATGAACCGGGCAGCGGCCGTCAGTTTGGAGGCCAACTAGACCAGGGTCGGACTCAATTTCCCCACCAAGGGAGGGCGGCTGCCAGTGGGGAGCGCCCAATGGATACCACGAGAATGTGACTCTGACGCAGCGGGGCGAATTGCCGTGCAAGGCTTAGCAGCCGCCGTTCGGGCCACTGGTTGTCGAGGCGCCGTTAAGATTGCGGACGGCGTGGTGCGGATATCGCCAGCGATGTTCGCGGCATTTAGAAGGCCTGGACTGGAGGTTGGTCCGGCCGGAGGAAGCGCGGCGTCCACAGATCCCTGGATAACTGCGGCAGAATGACTCTGAGCCGGTTAGGGGATGGCTCCGGTGCCGGCTGGAGGTCATTCTCGGCGAACTACGCCGGGAGAAGTTCGGATCGAAGTCCAGGAGGCTGCGGCCAGATCAATATCATTTGCCGCTCAAACACATGCAGATCGCGCAAGGCTCGTCCTGGACGCAGCACAGGAGAAGGCTGCAGCGATCATCAGGGGCCGATCGCGCGCTGGATCGGATCAGGACCATCAGCGCAATCGGGGTTACTTGCCTGCCCATTTGCCGCAGGTGGAGCGGGTCATCGAGCCTGCGGGCACGTTCTGTCCGTGTAGTTGCGGCGCCGCGCTTCTTCCGACGTGGCCAGCGCCGCTTGATGCTTGCTCAGTGCTGCTTGCGTTTGCGCCAAAAGCGCCCTTCAGGCATTCATTCGGCGGAGATGTGCTCGACATGGCGCATGAGCACCGCGTCGCTTCGCGACGAGAGTTGCAAGCGGCGTCGCCGATCGTAAGCCTGCCAACGGGTCGCCCCGTACTTGCGCGCCACCTCCGACACCTGAGCGCCGGGCAGCAGACTTTCGGCGACAATCCAAGCCCGCGCGGCCTCCTAACGCGCACGACGCCCGGACGGCTCCTCAAGCACTTCAAGCCGGCAGACCGACCCCAAAAGAGCCGTCTAAATGGACATCCTTTTTGCCGTCCAATCCCATCCCAAACCTTCGGCGCCATGTGCCACGGTGTAAGCATATTACCTAAGGAACAGCGCTGTTGTTGATCTGTTGCAACGGCAGATCGGCGATGTCGTTGGCGTTGGCCGATACATCCGCGCCGCCGATGCAACGGCACGACCGGCGGCCGCGCTGCGACGCTTCTCTTATCATTTTTGGCCCAGTGCGGGCGCGGGCCTGACGCCGTCCTGGTGCGGGATGTCGAAAGAATAGGGACCTTCCGGTCTTCCATCGCGGATGATCATCGTCGAGGAGCCGCGAAATAGCGTCAGCACAGAGTCCCGCGTCGGCGTCTCGACAGCGCGTGGTCGAGCCTGCGCCTCAGTCACGAGGCCTTTCAGGGTCTCATCCACGAGTGCGATGAAGCGTGGCGGACCAGACGCCAGGACCAGACCATTTCCGGGCGCGGCCCTTATTGTATAGCGCTCGTCGGAGATGTTGAGCGCATCGAGGGCCGCCGTGAACGCGCCGAAGCTGATCGGACCCAGTAGAAGCAAACGAGTTTGCGCCTCCTTTGCGGCAGACACGTAAAGCACGAGTCCATCGTAATACCATTGCAGATTGTAGAGCTGAGTGAGATGGTCGAGGAACTCCCGCGGTGATAGATCCGGCATGTGTCCGCGAATCCGGCCCTTCACTTCGCCGCTGATGTTGATTCTGATGTTGAGGTTGTTGCCGAATTCCTGCAGCGCAGCGGGGAGGTCCTGGTCCAGCACCGTATAGCGATAAGGTGTTGAGGAGAGCGACAGGGGAGCGCCGAACGCCGCATGTTTTCCGGTCGAAACGAATGCCCCGACGCATAGAATTCCGATCAAAACGCACTGAATCATAAATGGGATGAACATTAAGGTTCTCTTCGACCTGGCCAACGGGAGTGGAGTCGCGCAAATGTAGACGGCCAAACGTGATCATTAGATGACGCTGGGTGCGACGAACTGGTCAGCTTCTCGTCAGCTCGCTTCTCTAGGAATCCTCTCTGGGATATTGAGCCGTTCATGGGTCTTGAGCGGCCAGTCCTATCACATCCCGAAGAGAGCAAGGTCCTTCCACGATGATGTTAGGTGCTGTGCCGATTTCTCCCAACCTGACCGAAGGTTTGTGCCAGACCTGCTCATCAGCAGCAGTCGGCGACCAAGTCCAGTTCCAGCAGAGCCTTTCGCAGGCGGCCTCGATCCAAGGCGTTGCGTCGCCGGTGACGGAAGCGCCGCCAGTGTCCCCGACATCCGAAGTTTCGCGAACCACAACGCAAGCGACCCCTTTGGGCGAGCGCATCCTCCAGAATCTATCCTCGCTGTATCGGGTCAATGCAGATCCTCGCGTTGTCGCCGGGGGCGGACCCGCTCTTCCGAAGGCCGTTGAGCCCGGGTCGGCATCGCAGCCCCTCTTGTTGCAGCCAAGCGCGGCGGAACCAAGTTTGTCGGTTGTCCCTCAACGCGCAGATAACTTCGAGGCTATGTTGGCAAATCTGAAGGATGTTTCTGACGGCGTCATTCAGATGACGCTCGTTTCAAACTGCATTGGCAGCGTCAGTTCATCACTGAACAAGCTGATATCGGCAGGCTGAGTGGAGCGGATGATCGGTTCAATCTGTCGCGAAAGCGGCTGTCGCCCGCGCTCCGCCAGGCGGTTCCGCGTCGTGGCTTTGCTATCGCTCCTTCTTCCCCTTGTTGGTTGCAAGGCCGATCTCTACACCAAAGTGCAGGAGCGCGAGGCCAATGAGATGCTTGCGGTCCTCCTCAAGAACGGGGTTGATGCGGTCCGTGTTGCTGCAAAGGACGGGACCAGCACGATCCAGGTCGAACAGAACCAGCTGGCCTCTTCGATTGACCTGCTGAATGCCGAAGGGCTGCCACGCCACTCTTTCAAAAGTCTCGGCGAGGTGTTCAATGCGGCCGGCCTGATTGCTTCGCCGACTGAGGAGCGCGCCCGTTACGTTTATGCTCTAAGCGAGGAATTGTCGCGGACGATCAGCGATATCGACGGCGTCCTCTCAGCGCGCGTCCATGTCGTTCTGCCAAAGAACGACCTATTGCGGCGAGACACCACGCCGTCTTCGGCGTCGGTTTTCATCCGGCATGATTCCAGGGCGAATCTCTCAAGCCTGCTGCCGCAGATTAAGATGCTCGTTGTCAACAGCATCGAGGGCCTATCCTATGACAAGGTGGCAGTCGTGTTCGTGCCGGTCGAGCGGCCTGCACTCGAGCAGCGGCCTGGGTCGGCGGCTGCATCAGCCCAAGCATCCGGATTCATTTCAATGCCATTGCTTGCGATTGGAATGGGTCTCGGCGGCTCGGGATTAGGCGTACTATCCTATGTCTTGCTCGGCGCTCGTGTGCGTCAGCGCGGGCAAGCATCTCCCAAGGTGGCCATGGTGACGAGACGTTCGGGTGCGTCCGCGATCGAGGCCGTGCGTAAAGCGATCAAGCCTAATGCAGCCTAGGAGAGTATTCGACATGGCGACACCGAAGCAGTCTGCCGAGCGACGTCGTCCGTTCAAATCGCCAGTTGAAGGTATTGGCGAGCTTGCCGCCTCGATTCATCCGACCCGCCTTGCCGCGCGCCTTGATGCGAACCTCTCGGCTGCGACGTTGGTACAGCTACAGAAGAGCCGCAGGCTGCAGACAAGGGTGGCGGGGCTGCTGCTTGACAACGAAATTAACCTAAACGGCGGTGTCTGGAGGCCGGACCTTCTGCTGGGACATGATCCGAAACGGGCTGCTCTGCTCGCCGGCGGCGTCTTTCATGCCCGTTCGCTGATCAAGCTGATCTCAAAGCCCGATGTCGCCGTGCTGATCGGGCGTGTAGGTGCCGAAGCGCAGGCTTTTGGTATCCGACACGCCGCGCATGCAGTTTCAACCAGCGTCATTACCGATCCGCAACAACTCGCGCAAGAAATTGATGCCGACGGGCATGCCTGTCTCGGGGCCTGGCTCGACCAAGCGTCAGCGCTTGATCGCAACCGCGTACTTCTACGCTTGGCTGTCGGAACTGCCGCCGACAATCCAGCAACCGAACACCGTCAAGCCGCAGACCAATTGTTTTGCTTGGTGTTGGCCCAATTGGCGAAGGCGACACCTGCGCTATGACAGTCGACGAGTCCGCCCCACCCATAGCTCCGCACATGCGCCCACTTGGCCCTCTCATAGCGGCAAGGGATCTCGAGATCTGGCAGGAGGCCGCCGAGGCGCGAGCCGCTGCAGAGCGGCATCTGCAGCGGGTTCGCAGCTGGGCGCGCAGGGCTTATCAGTTGGAGCGAGCGCGCGGGCATGCCGAGGGGCTGGCGGCCGGTGCCGAGGAGATGGCACAGCTGATCGCGCGGGCCGCCTCGGAAACGGCACAGAAACACGCCGTTCTGGAGGAGGAATTGCCACAGCTCGTGATGGAGATGGTAACTGATCTGCTGGGCGCCTTCGATCCCGGCGAGATGTTGGTGAGGACGGTTCGTCACGCCATCCAGCGAAAATATGGCGGGGCGGAGCTTTCTCTTCATGTATCCTCCATGGACGCTGATGCCCTTGCCCACGAATTTGCTGCGTGCGACGGACGGGGGGGCCGGCCGACGGTCCGAATTGTTTCGGACCCGGCACTATCCCCGCACGAATGCGTGCTGCGGAGCGAATTCGGCAATGTTGATCTCGGACTTGCCGCGCAGCTCCGCGCGCTGCGTCTTGGACTCGGGTTACCTCCCGCGGCAGGCGAGCTGTGACGACGCGCGGAGCAAACCGTGGCAATCCCGTTGCAGAGGCGAACCTGCACGGTGTGCTATCGCGTCTGCGATCGACAGCAAGGCATGTCGACACGCGTGCCGTACACGGAAGAATTACGCGGGCGATCGGCACGCTCCTCCATGCAGTCTTGCCCGATGCTCGTATTGGAGAGCTTTGTGTCGTGCAGGATCCGCGCACCGGGTGGTCACTTGAGGCCGAGGTGATCGGTCTGCGGGAGGATGGCGTGCTGCTGACGCCGATCGGAGACTTGCAGGGCTTGTCCAGCCGGGCAGAAGTCGTCGCTACCGGACGAATGCATGAGGTGCCAGTCGGGCCCGAGTTGCTTGGCCGGGTGATCGACAGCTTCGGCCGTCCACTCGATGGTAAAGGTGCAGTCAAAGTCACCGAAACTCGTCCGTTGCGCGGCAAAGCGCCAAACCCGATGACGAGGCGCATCATCGAGCGGCCTTTGCCACTCGGCGTGCGCGTCCTAGACGGCCTTTTGACATGCGGCGAGGGCCAGCGGATCGGCATATATGGAGAGCCTGGTTGCGGCAAGTCGACGTTATTGGCGCAGATCGTAAAGGGCGCGATCGCTGACGTCACGGTCGTTGCACTGATAGGCGAGCGTGGGCGGGAGGTGCGTGAATTCATTGAGCGCCATCTTGGGGAGGCAGCCCTTCGTCGCACGGTCGTAGTCGTTGAGACCTCCGATCGCTCGGCGATGGAGCGCGCGCAATGTGCCTATATGGCAACCGCGCTCGCGGAGTATTTTCGCGAACAGGGACTGCGCGTCGTTCTGATGATGGATTCATTGACGCGATTTGGCCGCGCCATGCGCGAAATCGGTCTTGCTGCGGGCGAGCCGCCGACCCGGCGGGGCTTTCCTCCCTCTGTCTTTGCTATGTTGCCGGGATTGCTCGAGCGTGCGGGCATGGATGCGTGCGGTTCAATTACAGCGTTCTATACCGTGCTTGTGGAAGGTGAGGGTACCGGCGATCCAATCGCCGAGGAAACGCGCGGCATTCTCGATGGCCATATCGTTCTCTCGCGCTCCATCGCCGCGCGAGCTCAATTCCCCGCTATCGACGTACTGTCGAGCCGCAGCCGCGTCATGGATGCCGTCGTATCCGCGCAGCATCGCGAGGCCGCATCTTTCTTCCGCGATCTGCTCTCACGCCACGCAGAGGCCGAGTTCCTAGTCAAGGTCGGTGAATACAAGGAAGGTAGCGATCCCCTAACGGACCGAGCTATCGCCTCGATCAATGATCTGAACCAGTTCTTGCGCCAAAGCGAAAACGAT
This sequence comes from Bradyrhizobium sp. NAS96.2, assembly GCF_001908235.1. GTDB lineage: Bacteria > Pseudomonadota > Alphaproteobacteria > Rhizobiales > Xanthobacteraceae > Bradyrhizobium. Next base: position 123,921 of record NZ_LGHK01000022.1, on the reverse strand, counting down.
GCGTCCACTTTTGAGGAAACCGTCACATGGATGTGCCGTCTGACCGCATGAGTTGCATTCACGCGTCGAAATTGCGGCACGTCAAGGATCTGCGTGAGCGTAGTGCCCGCAGTGAATTGTCCAATATGGACGCCAAACGCAATATCGCGGCCCTGGCTGCGAAGCGCGCATGGCGCGAACTGACAATCGCAGAAGAGCATCACGCACGGGCAGAGACGGAAGTTTACCAACAACTGGCATCGCTCGGTACCTTGTCCGTCATTGAACTTGATCGCTGCCAGCTCATTTTGGAGAGGCTCGCGGGTGAGATCGCGTCGAAACGCCAGACGCTTGAGGACGCGCGTATCGCTCAACAGCAGGCCGAGATAGCGGCATCGGAAAAGCGAGCGGACTGGGCCAAACGTTCCGCGGCGACTCACAAATGGCGACAGATTGAGACCGACGTCCGACGTGCAGTCCATGATCATTCGGAGGTCACAGCCGAGATAGATGCCGATGATGAAGTCCTGCTTCGCTATGGGCGGGGGTTACCCACAAAGGTGGCAGACGGTTCAATCTGATGAGCGCTAGTCATGTTGGGACACAAACGTGCTGCCATGCAGAGCCGCCTTCCGCGCATCGTGCGGGCGAATGCACGGCGTACAAGCCATCTCTTGTTCTGACTCATGCGTTGGTCTCGTGGCTCAATGGAATCGCGGGGCCCCGCACGTCTTTGCAGACCAGCCTTGGTGATAAGCCGCTATCGGTGCGACTGGGACGAGTCGTTTGGCAGGAGGAACCTTCGGCTATATCGATGCTCGACTGCATTTGGGATGTCGGTGACGAAGCGGTCGTCTTATCGATACCCTATGTCCTTGCCGAGGCGTTGATCTCGACAGTGCAGAGGGGACTCACCTTCCCCTCCGAGCCCAGTGGTTCGCTCATTCTCGAACTTGCGCTCGAACCGTTGCTCGCTCGTCTGGAGCGAAAGATTGAGCAGAGGCTGCAACTTCTGCATGTTGGAAAGGCCGAAACGATAGGGCCTTATGTCGAATTCGACATTGCCTACGGTCCGGTCAGGAGCAAAGGTCGCCTGTTTCTTTTCTCGCCTGTCGATGGACCGATACCGCCGGCGTTCCGCGCTTTAGGCGAGTTGCTCGGTCAACTGCCGCGAGAAATGTGCAAGCTCTCCACGGAGCTACCCGTCATCGTTGCTGGAGAGATGGGCGCGCTCCGAGCTCCGGCCTCGCTTCTTCGCAAAGCGAGTGCAGGCGACGCTTTGCTGCCGGGCGTAATGCCATTCGCCCGTAGTCAGATCATCCTCACTGCAGGCCGATTATGGACCGAGGCAAATGTCGCTGGCGGTCGCCTGACCTTGCGGAGGCCATTTCGGTTGCTACCGCGCCCTCTGGAGTATGCACATATGACGACACAGCCCGAATCGCAGCAGCCGCTCTCGGACGCCGATCTCGACGACATAGAGGTCACGCTGGTCTTCGAATGCGGCCGGTGGCAGATCACGCTTGGAGAATTGAGGAGTGCCGGCGAAGGACATGTGTTCGAACTTGGCCGGCCGGTGGACGGCCCGATCGATATCCTTGCGAACGGCCTACGTATCGGAAGCGGTGACATCGTGCGTATTGGGGACGAGCTCGGTATCAGACTGCGTGGCGGGTTAGCGGGCAATGACTGAGGTTCAACCGGCAATTCTGGCGCTTCTTGCGGTTACGGCCGGTCTCGGCTTGTTGCTCTTCGCGGTCGTCACGACCACGGCGTTCGTTAAGGTATCGGTGGTTCTCTTCCTCGTTCGCAATGCTCTTGGGACCCAGTCGATACCACCGAACATCGTTCTATACGGCGCGGCATTGATTCTCACCGCCTTCACTAGCGCCCCCGTCTTTGAGCAGAGCTACAATCGAATCGCTGATCTGCAACTCCGCTATCAGACCCTCGAGGATTGGGTCAGTGCGGCGAAAGAGGGGCAGGAGCCGCTGCGAAGCTATCTTAAGAAGTTCACCAATGAAGAACAGCGAGGCTTCTTCATGTCCTCGACCGAACGTGTCTGGCCAGAGGAGATGCGCAGCAGAGCCACATCTGATGATTTTGTCATTTTAGTTCCGTCTTTTCTAATCTCGGAGCTCAAGCGTGCCTTCGAAATTGGGTTTTTGCTCTATCTTCCCTTTATCACCATCGATCTGATCGTGACGACCATTCTGATGGCTATGGGCATGTCAATGGTATCGCCTACAGTGATATCGGTCCCTTTTAAGCTCTTTCTATTCGTGGCCATTGATGGCTGGTCTCGTCTCATGCACGGGCTGGTACTGAGCTACGCAATGCCTGGAGGTTGAATATGGATGAGACCACTATTCTTACTCACATGACCCGATCGCTCGTACTTTTCATGATCTGGGTTCTGCCTCCACTCATTGCGGCGGCGGTTGCCGAAACAGCCATTGGCCTTATCCAGGCGGCAACGCAGATCCAGGACCAGACGTTGCCGCTGACGGTGAAGCTTCTGGTCGTCGTTGCGATCATCAGTCTGTTTTCTCCCGTGCTGAGCGCCCCGCTTATTGAACAAGCCAAGCAGATCTTCACGGAGTTTCCTGCGCTCACGGCGGGCTACTAGCGCCCCCCGCGATGTCTGAGTTGTCAACCGCCGAGACTCAAAGTCTGATCCATGCGGCCATCGAACTCGTCGTTGCTGCCGGCCTTGGTGCAGCCCGCCCCGCCGGCATCATGCTGGTTCTCCCCGTATTTACGCGCACGCAGATCGGCAGGCTGATCCGCGGCTGTCTGGCCGTTGCGATCGAGCTACCGTATTTGGGGCAAATGGTCGATGGCCTGAAGACGCTGGACCCAGACACGCATCTGATCAGGATCACGCTACTGGGATTGAAGGAGACGTGTGTCGGTCTGCTGATCGGCGCCGTGCTCAGCATTCCGTTATGGACCATCCAGGCTGTCGGGGAGATCATCGACGTCCAACGAGGCGTCACAAGCGTGGTTGCTCCCGCCGATCCCGCGACGCACAGTCAGGCTTCGGCGACAGGACTGTTTCTCGGTATCACCGCGATCACGGTCTTTGTCGTATCCGGAGGCCTACAGACCATGATCAGCGGACTGTATGGCAGCTATCTGGTCTTGCCAGTGTATCAGTTTCGACCCACGCTGACCGTGCAAGGGATAAGGGAGCTGCTGGGCATGTTAGACGGCATGATACGTGCCACCGTCCTGATCTCGGGGCCCGTGGTCGTTTTCCTGCTGCTGATCGATATATCAGCGATGCTGCTCCAACGCTTTGCACCGCAATTCAACAACAAGGATCTGTCTTTGACGATCAAAAATATCGGCTTTGTGATCGTCATGGTCACCTACGCGGTTTATCTGATCGAATACATGCAATCGGAATTCATCCAGTCCGGCGGCGAGTTGGAGAGGTTTGAAAGGCAACTGAAGTGAGCGACACGAGCGAAGAAAAAACGCTCGCCCCCACCGACAAGAAGCTCAACGATGCGCGCAAGAAGGGATCGATTCCGCACAGCAGTGATTTTGTTAGAGCCGTCAGCAGCTGCGCCGGTCTCGGCTATCTCTGGTTGGAGGCCGGTTCAATCCAGGATAGGTGCGAAGCAGCGCTAGTGCTGGCTGACAAGCTGCTGGAGGAGCCGTTCGATGTTGCGGTCCGGCTGGCGCTCGGCGCCTTGCCCGAACTTGCTCTGCGAATTGTTGGTCCGCTTCTCGGAACTATTCTCGCCGGGGCGACTCTGGCGGCAGTACTGGCCAATGGTGGAATAGTCTTCTCCTTCGAGCCGGTAAAGTTGAATTTCGAGAACATTGATCCCATAAAAGGGTTGAAGCGTATCGCTTCCTTGCGCTCCTTAGTTGAGCTCGGGAAGACCGTCTTCAAGGTCCTTGCCCTCGGCGTGACCTTTCTCCTCATCGTTGTCGGCGCGTGGAAGACGCTGGTCTTTCTGCCGGTCTGCGGCATGGGCTGCTTCGGCTTCGTCTTCATGGAAGTGAAACTGTTGATCGCGATTGCCTGCGGTGCGTTTCTGATTGTCGGATTGATCGATCTCCTCGTCCAGCGCTGGTTGTTTTTGCGCGGCATGCGCATGACACAAAGCGAGGTGAAGCGCGAGTTCAAGGAGCAGCAGGGCAATCCGGAGCTGAAACGGGAACACCGTCGCCTGCGCCGGGAGCAGGCGAACGAATCTCCGCTCGGCGTGCGTCGCGCAACGTTGATCTTGACCGGGCGGGAGATGCTGGTCGGAGTACGCTACGTCCGTGGCGAAACCGCTGTGCCAGTCTTGGTTTGCCGCGGCGAGCGCGAAGCGGCTTCAAGACTCTCTGATGAGGCGCGGGCACTTGGGCTCAGTATTACCGATGACCACATGTTAGTTAGTGAGCTAATCCACAACGCCAAGCTCGGTAACCCGATTCCTGCCCAGTATTTCGAGATCGTCGCAAGAGCCCTCATTGCGGCCGGCCTAGTCTAGTGCGTGTTGTGAATGGCGTCGCATTACGGGTGGAGGTTCGCTATCGATACGGCTGCACGGCCTGGGTGCCGGCTGACGTGGGATCCGACGACACCCTCGTTGTTGGCTGTGCTCAAGTTGCTGTTGTTACCCCGTCGAGCAATCGTGGTATTCAGCGTGCAGAGGCGTTGGTGTCGGCGAACGCGATTGACGAGCCATCAGCAGAACGTTCGTGTACGGATCTGCTATATTTTGATGGGCCGACGAACACGAAAAGCGATCCTGACGAATTGGCCATCAAACCCTCACGCTAAAGGTCCGCGCAGGCTGCCAAGCGTAGACTCGGGTCGGCCTGTAGGGACTTAGAAGAAGATCGACGTAGACACCAGTAAATTCAGAGCATGCCCCGTTTCGCGCGTGTGTATAATGCTTGTTGGGTTGTTGATGTATGTCAATCCGACGCTAGCGTATATCCCTGGTGCCAAATGCGCGGTGTAGGTTCCCGAGATTGCTGTGCTGTCGCGGTGCACGTGATGCCCTTTAGCTAAGCCTGCATCTACTGCAAAGTTGCTCCAGGCGGTTTTCGTGGCAACGATGGCAATCTGATCGCCTGGCCGGCCGTCAAACAGACCTTTCGCGTAGAGACGTGCCTCGTAATACTGACTGACTCGATTTCGGTCGGGCGGAGCATACATGACAGAGAACCCACCATAGATGCCACGCGATGCCGCACTATTAGGGTCAGATTGCCAGATCTGCCGGTCAGCAGCGACGTAGTAGACGCTGTTCGCATTGGTTCGCGAGTGCGTTGGATATTGCATATTTGTGTAGCTGCTATTGTTGAAGCCGATACCGGCTCGCAACCAAGTCTCGGGTGAGCCCGGAGCAGCTTTGCTCTTGTAGCCAGTCTCATCGAGCCAAAGAATACCCGCATTGGCCGTGCTCCAGTCCAGGCCGGTCGGGTTTTCGGTTATCTGCGCATACTGACCATCTGGGCTAAGTGAGCGCTGGATTGAGACCTTGTTATATACGTGATCATCGATGTTGAGCTTCAGGTTGAGAGCTGGCGTGGGCGCTGCGTTGTTGCTCATACCGGCTTGAAATAGGATATTTGATGAGGGCCCCGAAACACTCGCGCTTGCGTTGCCTCCCACCACCGTGCCCGCGAATTCATTCTGATTTCTGAGATAACCCACTTTGAGTTCGAGTTTTCCGTCGAAGAAGGTCTGGTAGTAAGCAATTGTATTGATGCCAAGCCTATCGGGTCCCGCTGATTTCCATGTCCAATATTGCTGGAGAGCGCCCACGATAAGCTGACCATCTGGAATTCCAAAGCGACTGAGATCGTAGGTGGCCATCATGAAATTCACGGAACCGAATGTCGGATTCTGTCCCATGTATAGTTGATTGGCGATGCTGGTTCTGGCTGCGCCTGGTAGTTGATTATTGACAAGGCTGTTTACTGTGCCGCCAATGTAACCGATCCCGACGTCCGCCAGCGCGGATCTAATGCCGTCTTTGTCCTGATCTATCGTATCGGCAGGACCAGGTATATTGAGCCACATACCTTTTTCGCGGAGAGTTTCGAACTTTGCGAATGGGGCGATCGGTTTTTGAGTTCTGTTCGTTGCAACTGCATTCGCACCCTTGCACTTTGTCGGAAGCATGCTGGAAATGCTTCCGAGGGCAGAAGGACCGGAAGGACACATTGCTTGTTTGGGCTGGCTGCTCAGGGCCGGGTCCTTTTGGCCTCTTCTGACATCCCTATCCGCAGTGTCGCTTCTCGGGGTGAGCAAGTTGGTCGTTTGTGCCAGCGTCGAATTGCTGGCGAGACTCGCTGCGAGCGAAAGCGCGACCAAAAACCCTCTTCGCTTTGGAGCTGATCGAAGGATTGAAACGCGCGTTGCGACCGAGCATATCTGAATCGCCACAACAGAGCGAGCATGCATAGTGAACTCCGCCACCGTATTTGCGGGCCTTGAATGGATTGCGCTCCGGCCTGATTGGCTCCGAACTGACCTTGATCTTTGACGTCCCAGCGCGGCTGCCGTCACGATGAGCAACAGGCTTGTCTATCCCAGCAAGACCCGCTCAGGCGTTGTCGGGTCTCGTCACCAACGGCACACCATGACGTCGTCGGCGTCTGTGTGTCGGACAGTGGCCCTAGACAGCCTTGAAATCGGTACGCTCAGTGAGCGGGACCGAAAGTCCATCATGGACTTCCGGGAGAAAGGCGAGGTCGCGGTGGAGGCAGGCCTGCCGTCGCAGGCGACGAGCTTGCACATCCATCAGGTCCAGTGGCGCGGCCGGATCTATCTTGCATCCCGAATTCCTTGACGTTTGAGCCGCGCGACGTTCGTTGACGACGATTGCCACGCGTCGGTCATCTCAATCAATTGCTAGGGTAGGTAGTTGACTGGGACGCCGATGCGGGATCGCGGATTGCGCCCCTCGGCGCGATCACAGGTCGTCATATTGACGAACTGTGGAAGCGCTTACGTCAGTGAGTCGGGTGTCAGGACTCGCAAGCGAGGCCCCGCTCACCATCTCAGTGCTTATCTCTAGAAGGTCATTAACCCGCGCGTTGTCGTCTGCACCGTGCTCTGGCGAGGTTCTTGAGGAGGGCACATCGACCAGGGTGGAAATTACTCGAGTTCGAGGTTCTGGACCGCGACCAGCCTCGTTAGTTCGGCGGCGAATTTCGGCGAGGATCGACATCATCAATGTTCTCCGGCTTTACGCCGACCGGGGCACTACGCCTAATCAGTCTGTCGTCCCCCAAAAATCCTCGGGAACGGCCTGTCATTGGCTCGGCATAACCGACCACAGTTGCCTTCAAAGGCGTCAGGACTCGAGAAGGCCGGAATCGCTCGCATTTGCGCAGGCCCCGCAAGACAATCTGCAAGGCTCGTTTGAATCACGACAAAATGCATCGCTGTCGCCAATGAAGACAAGAACTATTGCTTCGAGATGGCGCGATGATGTAGGAGGCGGTTCTGCGCAAAGTGTCTCGTTGCGCTGCTCACTAAGCGTTGCCTTATGAGAGCTGATGACCGGACGATCGGACAACGTTGCGGACCACAATATTGTTGACCGTCATGGTCGCGCCAGCGCTTGATCATCTTGGGTTACCGCCTCAAGAGAATAAGTCAATCTGGGCCGAGGGCATCGGGCGAGGGATGATGGAGATGATGGATCAAACAACCGCTTCGGAGTTGCCGGCGGTGGCGCCGGTGTTGCCAACGAGACTTCGTTAAGGTCGTCGCCATCATTGCGGTAGCCGACGGCAGTCCGGGTTCGCAGAACCATCTACAAATCTAGCCGGCGGGCCTCCCGCGATTATGGGCTCGCGACAGGCGGTGATGCTTTGGGATCTTTTAAGACCGATTGCTGGTGCTAATAAGGTTTGCGGTCGAGATAGGCGTCAAATGCAGCGGCAACCGCGCGAACCATGAAGCGGTGCTCGTGCGTCACGCGGATAGTGCCGTTCTGGATGTGAACTATCCCGTCCTCGGCGAGCATAGCCAATCGTTCAGCTGAATCGAGAATAGAGCGCGGATCGAAACCGTGGGCGGTACAGATCGCCGACACGTCGGCCTCCATATCGCACATCAGCCGCTCGATGATTGTAGCTCGGACGCGGTCTTCGCTGGTGAGACGATACCCCTTTGACGTCGCCAAACGGCCGGCTCTAATGTGCTCCCGGTAGGAAGCTCTTACAACTTCGTTCTGGACATAGCCGTCACTGAGACGGCCGATGGCCGACGTGCCCAACGGGATCACGGTGCTACAGCTGTCGGCTGAATAGCCCAAGGAGTTGCGTCGCAGGCGACCGTTTTTCTGCGCCAGCGAGAGTTCGTCGTGTGGCAAGGCGAAATGGTCGAGCCCGATTGGGTGGTAGCCGGCAGCGACCAGCGTATCGGCCACGGCCGCAGCCTGTTCGACTCGGGTCGCGTAATCCGGTAGCGCCGCCTCATCTATCAGGCGCTGACGTTTCATATACGAGGGAACGTGCGCATAGCCGAAAACCGCAAGCCGGTCGGGACGCATGGCTACGGCCGTCGTCGCGGACTGGACACATGACTGCACGGTCTGATGAGGGAGGCCGAAGATGAGGTCGAAGTTGATACGGTCTATTCCATGCTGGCGTAGATTTTCGACGGCGGCTGCCGTCAGCGCCTCACTCTGGATGCGGTTAATCGCCTTTTGAACGATGGGATCGAAGCTTTGCACGCCCAGGCTTGCGCGGTACACGCCGGCTTCTCCCAAGGCTTCGGCCATCTCCATCGTAAACGTGCGCGGGTCGATCTCGACTGCGATTGTAGCTGTTTTCCTAAATGCGAAGCGAAGACGCAAAACGTCCATCAGGGCCAGGAACTCCGCGGGCTTGATGAGCGTCGGCGTGCCACCTCCAAAATGTACGTCACTCACAGGCAGGCCTTGCGGTGCTTGCTCCGCTACCAAACGAATCTCTTCACGCAGCACCGCCAAATAATCGAATATTGGCGCATTCCGGCGAGTGAAAGTCGTAGGGAAGCCGCAATACCAGCACATTGAGCGACAGAACGGAATATGGAGATAGAGCGACACAGCGGCGTCGGCCGGTAAGCTTCTCAGCCATTTCCCACAAGTCTCGGCGCCGACAACCGCGGAGAATTCCGGTACAGTTGGATAGATGGTGTACCAAGGCAGGCGGGCATCGTAATACTTTTCCAGGATTGAGATCTGCAACGGTGCCGCCCATGGCTTTACCAGCATGACACTGACGGCTGCGCTCGCCTGTGTCATTGCGCTATGTCAATTGGTCCGCTTTAGCTGAGAAATGCGCCGTCCCGTCGAATTAGCTAAGGTGGCCGATATCGTTTTCGTGTGCCGTCAGAACCGATAGCGTCCGAGAAACGAAGGTATCTAAAGCTGCATTTATCAACCGGTTAAGCTGCGCCAGAGGTTTTTGACCCGATTGGTCTTTGCCCTGGCGTGTGTAGGAAGAGGTCAACGGCCTTTTTTATATGCCTAGCGCGAGGAAATGATAATCATGATGATCGAGAACTCTGTTGTAATCTCCCGCTGCGGCCGCCGGACCCGAAGCAGGGTATTCCATCAGTATCGATGCGGCCCATTGCGAACAAACCGCTAGGCGTTTCGATTATCTCGTCCCTCGACTTAGAAGCGGCTGAACAAAGGCGTGGACTTCGACCGGTCGGCGAGCAGATTGCGGAAATGGGGTTGGATGATCCGCAAGCAGACCAACAATTGTCTGCCTTGTTGACCAGGTTCTTTGATTTAACGGACAATCATCACAGGTCGTCCTGCACCGAATTGTGCGGCCCGCACGACACGGTCGTGCAACCTGACGTTACGTGTGATTTGAGCTCCTTCTGAAGACCGCACACGAAATGTTCGGATTGGACGATCAAAGAAGCGACGAGCCTCAATTCCGCCACGCTGGTTGTTTCATTCCGGGCATCATCATCACGGATGCACTGATGATGGTTGGGACGACCCGGCGCACTTCCATCCCGGCAAAGTGCGTCGGGGCGCCTTGGTGATCGAGTTGATGGCTTCTGTTGACGTCGACCCGATCGCTTGGGGTTGAAGGAGTATGGCCTAAAAGCCTATCCCCCCAAAACAAGGGGGCGACAGCATACTCTGCGCGCCGTTAGTATGCGGTCGAGCATTGGGCGCCAAATGTGTCCGCCAGATCGCTCACGCCTTTCGTAGTTCAGGGTAGTCGAATGAGCGCGCCGGTCCGACGGCACTGGAGTCCAAAAGAATTGTTCAATGCCCTGACGCCGGCGATGTTTACCGCTGACGCATCGGTTGTGCGGGCACGTTGGGACAGATTGTGGCCTGAGTTGTACACGGAATACGACGCGAGGCATTTGAAGAAGGAGTTGTTCATCCGCAACTTGATCAAAACCAACGAAGCGGAGGCATTCTTCAATGCGTGGGCTGCAGACGAAGAGCGCCATACCGACGGTTTCATCCAAATCATGGAGCTCGTCGCTGGCGGATCCGAACCGGATCTTCGAGAAAGATTGGACGCGCGACCGCATGATTTTAACGCAATCAGCGAGTTCTTGGAGGATGAATTCTCGCTTATCGTTATGATCGCGTTTGATGAAATGTGTACCTGCCGCGCCTATGCTGCGGAGAGGGAGTTTTATGCCGGACTTGGGAGCAGTTGTTTTCTGCTTTGGCTCAGGGAAGTGATTGCCGACGAAGCGGTTCACTCAATGAATGCCGTTAATGTAATCCGCGCCCGGTACTGCGATCGCGTCAGCGAAGTTGGAGTAATCCTCGAGAGCTTGATCAGCGGCATTACTGACGATACGACTTATACTGGCACCTTCGTGCTGGATTATTTCGGCAAGGCGTACACGAAGGAGTTGCTCGCCAACTGCCGCGCCACGATCCTTAGAAATGTTGCCAAGCCGCTCTTCCCGGCAGAGCAAGACGAAAGCAACCGCCGGCCAAATTGATAGCGACCCACCTGCGGAATGGGCGAGGCCGGCGCCGACCTGTGTCGTTCGGCTGCTCCGTTGTCAAGTCGCGCTCAGTTGATCAACGAAGTCACGTGGTAATGTCCGGATTCCATCCCGATGTCGCGATTGCTCCAATGCATCTGATGCGAGCAATCCTCTCCAATCCTCTCAAGCTATTGTAGCAAAACTCGTTTTCCTGAGCGCGCCAACTGGTACGGCACTTGCTATTTCCGTCCCAGGTCCTCTCCTACTGGAGATGCGCATGCGAAGTGTTCTATGCAGCACGCAGGTACTCCGATGTTTTGCGCGTCTGGGTGCTGTCCTTGTCCAGCCTGCTCATGCGCGTGACAGGCGATCCTTAATCCGCACGAGCTCTAGGCTATGGAACGACCTGCCGATAGTCTCCAGGCACAGCGCACTCCGCTGGCCAGGACCCGCCGACCAGCTGCGGACTGGTGATGACCTGTGGATGCGGAAACGAAATATGTCCCATTTGATGTCATCGTCGCTTGGGACCGCAACGTCAGCTCTTTTAGCGCGCGGATCGAGCTCAGTATGGCCGAACTGGTTGGCGCGCTGTACCTCAGCTAATTCGCGAAGCGCCATACCGGGGATCGCGCCGCGGTCGGCATCGCGAAGTGACGAGCGTTCGTTCGAAACGGAGCCCGCTTTCACGAAGAACGATCTCGCTTATGCCCCTGGACAGATCAACTCTTCGAACGCGTGCCAGCTTGCACCGCTGCTCGGATCCGAGGGGGCTGCGCTTACCAACCTTTGCAGTAAGGTAGGATCAGATCCGATCGGCTGATCGGACATATTTGCAAGACGAGCTGTCAATGGATTGTGGTCATCGCCGGTGTTTGCGGCCGCGGTACAGCTCGGGATGGAAGGTGCAGGCCTGATGGTCGCCATCAAGGCAGAGGAGAACGCGCCGAGGTTCAATTGGGCCGACATCAGCGTCCTTGCCGGCCGCATCGGCGAGCCAGGTGGACGACGAAATGATGTCCGCGCGGCGGTCGTGCCGCTCCGGTCAGGCTTTGGTCAAGGTCGACCGGTGCCGGCCCGCTGTTTCATCGACCCGCCCGCGACCAGGGGCCCAGCCGCGGAGACCAAGCAGTTTGGGGAGAGCATTCGCTGTAGCCCGCGAGCGTTCATATTTCACGAGAAGCGAAGCCAAGAGTTCAAACGATGAAATGGAAGCTAGCTCCACCCGAAACGAACTCGATTGAACAGCGCAACACCGGTCTTTTGGACCGGGATCCCGTGGCGCCCAAAATGGATATCTTTAGCTTCACAGAATGCGCAAATCGAACGCAATCCCTTAGGGCGTTGTTCCAGCTCCTTGTGAATTGCGCGACCGTAGAGGGCTTTAGTGAGGTTGCCTACGGAGCTCTCAATTTTGTGGAGCCGCTTCGCCTACCGGAGTATCCACCACCCACAGTGGCAGTGAACTGGCCGCCGGATTGGTGCGACCGTTACTTTGAGCGCAAATACTACACAATCGATCCCGTGTTCCGGCGCACACCAATGCTTTCGCGGCCATTTCTGTGGGACCAACTCCCCAAGCACTATCAACTACAGCCGGACGAACGGCGAGTGCTCACAGAGGCCAGAGAGGCGGGTCTGAAACACGGCATGAGCGTGCCCTTGTTTGGACCCCTGGGTCGACTATCGGTGGTATCATTTGCATCTCGGTTCGATGATGCTGATCCTCAAGTCCGTATAAGTCATCTCCACGCACTGGCCTGGAACTTTCACACCGCGTGTGCGGAGATCTCGCGTCCCTCGGAGAGTAGGTGCAACATGAAAGTAACGTTATCGGAGCGGGAGCTAGAGTGCATGCGATGGGTCGCGGAAGGAAAATCGTCGTGGGAAATTGGCGTTATACTGCAAATCAGCGAGAATACGGTGAACTTTCATCTCAAGAACGCAATGCGAAAGTTGGGCACGACCAGCCGCGTCCATGCTATCGTTATGACGATTCGGCTCGATCTCATCTGAATCTCCGCAATGGCAGTTGAGTTGGATTGCGAAGTGGTGTTTCTGAATCGAGCGGGAAATTTGTGATGTCATCGTTACGACGAAATGCGACCTCGTAAATAGGCACCCGAGCTAGGCTCGTCGTTGTAGGCGCATCTCATCGGGTCCGACCTAGGATCATCACCTTCCCGCTACGCAACAACGGCTCGTGTCTTCAATTGGGCATGCGGCGCTGACGAGTACCTCCTGATGGCCAGCCGAGATGGGGTGCGCCCACAGAGTAGGTTTGCGCAGTACGAAATGTGGCTCTTGGAAGGCCAGCCGAGCGAGTCAGTGACGCATCGGAGATCATCTGAAGAAGGAGCCCCGGCCGAAGGTCGGGGCTCTCGGTTCTCGGACGCGATGCGCGCAGATGTCGCTATCTGGTGAAACCCGGACCGAACTTGTAGTTGAGCCGAACAGTGACAAGATCAACGTCCTGCCGGATGCGATCGCTGAACCCGCCGGTCGAGGGGAAGATGATGTCATTGTCCTGCATAAAAAGATGGTCATACTCGACGCCAAATGACCAGCTTGGCGCAAAACTGACCTCGAGCCCAGCGCCAAGCGCGCCACCCCAACGGAGATTGTCGCTTCTGGCAAACTCCGCGCCAGTAGACGCCAAGCTGATCTGATAGCTATTGCTGGTCACCGCAGCGCCGCCTTTGGCGAAAAGCAGAACGTTGTTGAACGCGTATCCGATCTGGCCCGTGAACAATCCGAACGCATCGATTCTGGTACGATTGCTGACTGTTGGCACGACGGCGGTGCTGACATTAGAGCCGCTGAAGTTAGCCCAGTTGCCTTGAGCCTCGACGCCATAGACCAAATTGAATATCTGCCAACGATAACCCACCTGACCGCCGACGGTGGCGCCGCTTGCATCATGGCAGCCTTCGGGAGCGATTGCAGAGAGGTCCCAGCAATTGTTGCTCGACGCCCAGCCACCGTTGATGCCGATATAGAGGCCGGTCCAGTCATAGATCGCTGGAGGCAGTACTAGCGGCGGTTGCGCTTTAGTGAAGACCGGCTGCGCGCCGAGATCCGCGCCGAATGCGGGCGCCGCCGCGTTAAGCGCGATGATGCTTGCAGTCAAAAGCAGCAAATTCTTCATTCGAGTTTCGTTCCTTTCCATTGCCCCGGCGAATTGCGTATTAGCAACATCACTGCGAATTGCTGTAACTCCAACACAACATGCCATCGCGAGAAATGGCCGCAATCTCACGTAGCGGGAGGTTGTCGAACCAGGATATTCGGATGAAACGTCGGGCGCTCACCAGTGCGTGTTGAAGGTGTTGAGGATCAAATCACGCTAATAGAACGGCCGCGCCCTAGCAAAGTTATCGCAGAGCAATCAATTGTCTCGCGCGCTGGCTTGAGAACTCGACGAGCCGCATGCTCGGTCTTTGGGAACGACTCCTAGACGAAAAGAAGCATGAGCAGGTTGTCCGTAAGCTGCATTTCCGGCCGCCTGAGCTAACCTCGAGATTCCTCCGCAGGCGGCAGAGAGTCTGCCGGAAAGATTAATGACCCCGAGGACGTAAGAGACCAGAGCGCGTTCCTATCGAGATCGGGTAGCGTCGAAGCAGGCACTGATCAAACGGACAGCTGGGTGATCGCTCTGATCGTCGTCAGACAGTGGAGAGGACGCAGTTGCGTCCTCTCTGCCGTGCGATGCCTGGCCGGTGAATGACAATCCGGTAATGTACCTAAGGTCATGGCTGGCAACGGCAACGTCATTCCGCGCCGAGAAACTGGAGGCGAGCCAGCAGCGGCGTGAATCAACTTAGTTGGCAAATTGGGGAGAGTGCTTTGAGCGATCCCAGGCGGATTGCTCGCATTTATCTATGCAGAGCATAAGCGTGAACCGGCGCTCTCCTTAATCAATTGACAAAAACAAAGAGCGTCATCGACCGCATCTAAGACAGCTATTCGACCTTCAATGACTACTGCATGTGCAAGAATGAACTTTGCGAGTGTAATCCGATTAGCAGTAGTTTGCATGGCGGCTGGTAAGGCCGCGATTGCTCGGTCAAAAAGTGTCCCCAAAACCTGAAGGTCTTCTGGATAGTAAACCGCATTATTTCCCGCTCGTGACGGGATATTCCGCCTATCGCCTACCTCGCGGCGGGTAGTCGTCTTGCCTAACTGATCCTGGTCCCGTTCTGCTGCAACAAGTGCACTTGTTAGCTTGTTGAGCAACTGCATCGCGTCGAATGCGTTCTTGTCCTCGCAGATTAGTCCGGCAACTGCTTCCACTTGCCGGCCGATGCTTTGTTTGAGGTGATCGACGCGCGAATTACTACAATCAAAGTTCATGATGTCTCTCCAGATTAACTAATGCAGTCGAGGTGCGGATGACGGGTCGGTCCTTCATTCCCGTCTCGTAAAACTCCAGCCCTGCGTGAGGACCAATTGCTATTGCCATTGTGGACCAACGTATCGGGTGTCATGGGAAGTGAGCGAGCGCGGGATTTCTGTGTCGAGAAAAGAAATGATGTCGAGCACGTAGTGTCGGTGGGCACCCGCAATGCACCAAGGTCCCTGCCGCGGTCGGCACACCTATCTGCTGCCACATTGTGGCGTAGCGTACGATTTTGATGAACGCTGCTCATGACGAAAGACTGAGAAGCTGTCGAGTGAAGTGCCGTCAGGCGACCTGTCGCGTAAGATGGCGGGTCCGCTGGAGCAGCGGGCGCAACGTAAGCATTGCGCGATAGCGGTGTACATCCTGCCGAACGAGGCTGCTGCGGAGGCGCCGACGCACCAGCTAGGCAGAGCGACCATCTCGACGACGTCGTCGAAAAGTGGCGAACGTTATGTCGCCAGGCAATCAAGCGCTTGTGTGCGTCTAATGATTGTCGAAAGCAGCGCATGACACGTGATTGCGGCGGAGCCCGTTGTGGAAAAATAGGTTCATGGAGTGCTCGCTTGCTCAGCGAGGCTGAGCAAGCGAAGGGGGGGGACTCGTGATCAAGCGGCACTGATAACGAGGCGAGAAGCACGAACACATTGCGGAGCTCGGATTAAGTTTCTGGTGCGAATTCAACCGCGGACGACATTCACCTTGCAAGCGAACGATTGTATGGAGCCGGACAGTGTACGGCGCTGTGCGAGCGGCCGCTTCGACGCGCTGACGACGCCAACGTGCTGCGAATGGCCTCTGGGCGTTCCATGGCGAATTCGGATGCAAATGTATAAGGTGGAGAGTTCATGGTCATGCGACGGTCCGGGAAACTGCTCCTGAAGGCAGGCGATTATGTATTGTATTCGTGTAAAAGCGGTACAATCGATTGTTTTGATGGGACACATCCAGATCGCCAATGGGCCATGCGGGATGTGTCGTGCGCGCTTATCAACTTCAGTGAACGAAGCAGATATTGAGTAGATGTCGTTCTTTGCTATCGCGATACCCGCGGAATCCGCGAAGCATCCGAAATATTGACAGGACGCGCCCGGTGCTCAAGACGGCCCATTTTTGAATGCGCCTGCCAAGCGCTGACGCGGCTCCGCGGCGTGCCGACGCGCTAAGCGGCTCGCGGAGATAGTTCGTGGACTTCCAATTGAGGGACGAGGAACGGCTGCTTGCTCGGCAGTGTACGTGCCACTCCGTGGCACGTAACGCCTGGACTGAAGAAGCTCGCCTGTTATCGAGCGAGGTCAAATAGTCGAAAGATGCATCGTCAGCAAAGTCGAGCGACAACCTCGGATTGCAGTTTGGCTGCGGTGTAAACTGAAACATCCAGCGGAAGATTGCCGAATGCAAGCTGGCAAAGCAGGTAGTTGGCGCCCGCCTCTTCCATCTGACTAAGAAGATGTTGTCGGACGGAAGCGGGCGTTCCGACGACGCACAACTCGCTCTCAAGTGCCGCATCGAAAGTCAACGGCAGATTAGGCGGTGTCGGAACGGTATTGAGCTCATAAAGGAACATAAAGCTCTCGAGCCATCGTTCGTACGCAGTCGCCGCCAGCGAATATGCTTCTTCATCAGAACGCGCAATTACGACCATGCGGAGCAATCCGGTGAATGGCTCTCGACCATCAGGATTAGTGGTGCGGGGTAGATGCGCGCGGAAGGCATCAGTAGTTTTTCGAATGATAGAGGAGGGGCCTACGCACGCGAGATTCGCGCCGTTGGTAGCTGCCCAGGCCGCCGATTCGGGCCGATTGCTGGCGACCCAGGTTGGCGGAGTTGGACGCTGAAGCGGCTTTAGCGTCAAGGGAACATCGTTCAGCTCAAAATGATGCCCGTGGTAGGAAAGCGTGTGGTCTTTCATCGCGTTCGAGAGGATTTCGCTGGCTTCCTCATACCGTCCTGGGGCATCGTTGGCGCTAACGCCGAAATAACCCAATTCGATCGGTAGTGAGCCCCGTCCGATGCCGAGTTCTAGTCTGCCACCGCTCAAGTGGTCGAGCATACACAGTTCCTCGAATGCTCGCAGCGGGTGATAGAGGTTAAGCAACATTACCAGGGGACCGATACGCAGCCGCTGCGTGCGTTGAGCGACGCTCGACAAGAACAGATTCGGGGACGGGCCTCTCCCATGCGGCGTGCAATGGTGTTCGGCCAAATGATATGCATAGAAGCCAAGAGAGTCGCACGCTTCTGCCAAGCTCAGGCGATCTGCGTATTGTCGCGCGGCATCGCGGCCGTCGTCGTCCAGATGATCGAAAATGCCGCAGGTCAGTTTTGAAGGCTTGCGATTCGTCACTCGATTGTCTCCGATTGTAGAACGCGGGAAGGGCCTGTCGGCGTCAGGCCGCGAGCATTGTCGACGTCTGTCATATGATCGCCGTTAGATCTCTATTCTGGGTGTACTGATCGGCACCTGATCACGTGCCGATCCGCAAAGGTGACCGTCAAAGTGCTGGCCGCTGTTGTCCGGATCGGAGCTCAGTTCGGGGCACTACACCGTTCATCGATCAAAACAGCGCGAATCCGTCGGGATTGTCTTGCCCTCATGTCAGTTTCCTGCCGATTGGCCGGGAAACGCGCGCAGTTAGCAACTGCGGGTCTTTATGCGCGCTGAAATCGCCTTGATCGCCGCCAGAAACGCATCCATTTGATCTTTAGTGCCAATGCTAATGCGGATACAGCGTTCGAGGCTCTTATCGGGGAAGGAGGCGACGAGAATCTTCTCCTTCGCCAGAGCGGCTTGCCACCAACTGCCATCTTGTCCGACAGGGGCGCGGGCTAGCACGAAGTTCGCGTGGGAAGGTGGTACGCAAAAGCCGAGCTGAGATAGCACAGCTGAAACTCTCTGCCTTTCATCTCTGATGTGTCGATGGTTACCTTCATAAGCTGCGCGATGCGTGAGGATGCTGATACCAACTGCTTGGCCGATAACGTTCATATTGAAAACGTTCTGGATGTTACGTAACCTGCCAATAAGCGCTGGATGACCGAAGCCGAAGCCGACGCGTATGCCGGCGGCAGCATAGCTTTTTGAGAGCGTTCGAAGAATCAGAAGATTTGCATAGCGGCTCAGGAGCCGTAAGCCATTGTCGGGTGCAAAGTCGACATAGGCCTCGTCGAGGACAATTAGGCGTTCCGATCGTGCCAACAGACGTTCGACATCGGCGAGCGGAACGTAGAGGCCGGTGGGATTGTTCGGATTAGCCAACAGAACGAACTTGGCGTCTTTCGCTGGGCCGGAAAGCAACTTCTCGATTGGTAAGGAAGGGGTTTCCGCACTTTCTATCTCAACGAGCTCGGCAGCGTGCAACATTGCAAGCTTGCGGTTGAATGAAAAGCCGGGAGACAGCATTGCAACGCGATCACCAGGGGTTAGGAAAGCTCTGTAGAGCAGCCCAAGAAGTTCGGATGAGCCATTGCCGGCGATCACCTGATCCGTCGCGATGCCATAGGCGTAGCCAGCTGCTTCCCTCAAGCTGATGTTGTCATGTTCTGGGTACAGGTACTGCCGCTCAAGAGCCGCGCGCGCGCCTTGCATGACAATGGATGGCAACGGGAATGGATTCTCATTCGTATCCAGTTTCACATAGCTCGCGTCCGCGGCAGGCCGGCCGGATGGCAGGACATCTAACTGGCGCGCCACCGGAGCAAGAGAAGAAAGCACGTTTCGCAGCTTTTCGTCCGACATGGTGTTCTCCCTCTGGATCGCCGAGAGCTGTCGTAATGTCAGCAATTGAGCGCTGTCATTTGCGGCGAGGAAAACGGCAAACCAAACTGGCTAGGCGACGCGGGATCGTCAGGCGGTAGTTGGATCTCTTCCAAGAATAATCTGAAGAAGCAGACAGACTGCTTGTCACAGCCTCTTAGTCAGTGGAGAGCCGCGGTACCAGATCCGCGATGGTGTCAGCATTTTGCTGTCCGGTATCGACTGGCAATCTGGCACGTCAGCATTAGACAGTTCTGCGAGCCCCGTCACCAGCAACAGCAACGTCGCGACGACTGCGACCGCGAGAAAGGACGCGAGTATCGCGACTGCTATGTTGTCAAGGCGTCTCATTACTCAGAATCCTTTGCCGGATCTACGGGGCGCCGCGTGAGCCAAGACAATCAGGTCCGCTTGGCAACTTCACAGGATCATCGTGTCGTTGTCTGGAAGTACTGGCTATCTGCGCTGGACCGTACAATGTGACGCTACGTGCGTTTCAAGCGCTTTCTTGTCGGTCAAAGCGATCAATCACCACTCGCGAGGCGTGTGGATTGGAGAGCCCGTACCGTAAGAGGGGCGCGTTGAGTTCTCAAATCACGACACGCGGGTCCGAATCGAACGTTTCACCGACGTCGAGGAATCGCGGCTTCCAAAACACAAGAGTGATCGTGCCCCGCATCGCGCGGGGCAAGCGTCAGTGCGACTGGTTCTCCAGCGCGGCAAGCGCGAGATCGAGATATTGCATTAGATTAGGGTCCCAGCCCGCCAGGCTCCGAGGGGCGCTCAATCGTGCAAGGACCTTCAGGATTGTCGAGACGGTCGATTCAACTCCCGCGATTTCACTGAACAGCAAGCGCGCCTCTAGCGCTACGGCTCTCGTGCGCTCGCTGGAGGGATGCTCACTGCGATCCATGCAATCGCGCAATTCGTCGCGGATTCGTCGCCATCGCTCCTCTCGCTCGGCGGCTAGCTTGCATGTGCATCGGTGGGGCTGGGTTCGCTTCTCGACCCTCGACATGGCATTCAAGGTGGCAGGCAACTCGTCTACGCTCACCTGTACATCACCATCCGTCGTCATGTTGCGTAAGCGATCCCGCAGCAGCGTCGTACGCGTCACCTGCAGCTCGATCCGCTCCAAATGTGAGCGCAATAGATCTGTAAGCGAAGTGCGCCCCTCCATGGCTTTACGTATCTCGTGAAGGGAGAAACCAAGCTCACGCAGCGCTAGAATTTGATGAACTCGTTGTACGCTTTCACGATCGTACATTCGGTGGCCGCCGTCGGTGCGCTCCGACGCGGCAAGCAGACCCGTGTGCTCATAGTGATGCAGGGTGCGTACCGTCACTCCGGTAGCATCTGCAAGTTCTCCGATGCGCCATCGACGCCTTCGTGGTGTGGCTTTGGTCATGTGTTTCAATTCAAAGCCTACAACCTGACGTCACGTGAGATTCAAGCTATTTCAATGGGCTAGCTGAACCTTCTTCCATTCCGGCGCAAGCATGGTGGATATTTTGGATCGTCGTTCGATTAAGCGGCAGGGGAAATCAGGTTCAGCAAACTCATTAATGACGCCAATTGTGGCTCGCCTGCACCTGCACGCATCAGCACAAGCTTAGCGATTGCCGTGCGATTCTCGGGGGTGCGCATAGACGCTGGCAGAGCCGTGACGGCAGTATCAAAGATCCTACCCAATACCGAAAGATCCTCCGGCCCCAAGAAATCATAGTAGCGCTGCACGTTCAGCTCCCGATATCATTGCGCGAGACGAGCGCACGTGGGCAAGGCGTGTGGCCGCGGTAGGGCCAAAACGGGACGTACCGGCGGCGCAGAGCGGTACTGATGCCGTGCGCGCTGCAGTGATGCGGTTGGGCAACACAGCAGCGCGCGATCCAGGCCCTGCGAAAGATCTGAGCTAACTGTGCTCGCGCCAATCCTCTGGCGGGGCACAGGTGCGCGGGAGAGATTGAGCCGAGCGAAGATCGCACTTTGTTTCTGCTGTCGATTACTGGGCTCTATATCTACCGCGAGTCCAACTGCCGGCTTGAGCCGTTGCTCGCGCGGCGGGCTCGATAGCAATTTGCCGCGGTGTGCACAATAGCGTGAGAATAGAGTCAGGGGCGACGAGCTGCTGTGTGCGTTTGGAGTGCAGGCGCGAGTCGGTCGGCGAGAGTACAATGCAAGCCAAGGAGGTCGTTGGAACATAAGTGGTTCAAGAATCGACAATTACGAAGGATAGCAATGGGTTCTCATGGAGCATCCAGGGAGATCGGATCACAGGGTGGAGGAGCTGATGCGACGTCTTGCCCCAATTTTAAGACGCCAGAGGCTTGCGTGGGCTCGTCGGGCGGGGCCATGCAGGAAGCCTCCTGCAAGATCAGCTCTCGCATCCATGTGCTTGCCGGGTCGCTGTTGTGAAAGGCTGGCCACTGGACTGTTTCGGTGAATGCGGGAAGTGAGAACGGCAGGTCAACTATCCGTAGTGGTGTCGTTTTCTCTAAATGCCTCACCAGCCTTAAGGGCAGCATCCCGATACGGTCCGTGCCCAACAGCATGGCTGGGATCATACTGAAGCTTTGCACGCTAACATCGATGCGCCGCTTGAGGCCTTGCTCAAGGAAAAAGCATTCTTCGATCGCGGACTTTCGCGCAAGCGCAGACTTAACTGCGACCTGTCCGATAGACATATATCTCTCGAATGTGAGCCGGCGAGATAGCTGCTTGTTTGTGCAGCAGCCAACGCACACGAGCCGGTCCTCGAATAGCTTCGCCTTAGGATGCGCGCTGGACATCAATGTGTCGGGCAAGATGACGAAATCAGCTTCACCGCGGCGGAGGAGCTCATCGTGATCGTCGGCGGGGGGGGCGCAGCTCAAGTCTGACGTTGGGAGCATCCCGCGAAACGCGCGCAACGACCCGTCGGAAAAACACAAGGGTACTGCAATCCGAAAGACGAATCACGAACCGGCGATCTGATTCAGTCGGGTTGAACTCATAATGCGAGATAATGGAAAGCTGGATCTGCAGCAGAGCCTCGCGAACAGGCGTGGCGAGGCGTTCCGCACGCAACGTCGGAACGAGTCTGCGGCCTTTCATCGCGAATAGCTCATCCCCGAAGTAGGCGCGTAACCGGGACACGGCGGCACTCATGGCGGGTTGGCTGAGATTGATCCTACGGGCGGCCTCGGTGAGTGTCCGCTCGGTCAGCAGAGAATCAAGTGCGACAAGAAGATTAAGATCCAGGCCCTTGAAGCGCATACTCACTCTTCGAAGCGTGTGCGCTTCTGCCGTACAAGCCAGCAATAGCGCCTATGACAATCTCAATCGCGCAGCTGTGTCAGAATCGGTCTGACTTACCGCGCGAAGGATGCACCCGCGATTGTTCGCAGCAAGCGGGTTGCCGCATCCCTGAGGCCGCCAACAATCCAAATGGCTTAGTGCTGCATCGACCACCGGAGTGCCATACCATGTCAATCACCGCGGAGATCATTAGCGCCGAGCCCTGGTGCCTGCGCAAAAAGCATCGCAAGAGCGATACGGAACGCGCAGAGCTGTGGTCCCTCTTGCGGGGTGCTGTTTGCAACTCTACAACCTGACGCTACGTCGGGTTCAAGCAGGTTGCGTTAGAAAGCACTGGTCACAAAGCAGTATGCAGTGTCAGTGCGGCACGGACGCTCACTCTACTTTTGCCCAATGATGCCGTGGGCATTGAGGACGGCAGCGCGACGCTGCGCAAAGACCGTTGGCTGCAGCGCGGCAATCGAGGAGGCATAGGCCACTCACGAGTAGCACTTTAACGTGGGACTCGGGCGCGTTGCGGCAAATGACGGATTGAGGCTCGCTGTTCGAAATGTAGCCTGGGCCCTACAAGCAGATCATCAGACGATCCAAGGCATAAGAATAAGAACCGCTTCAGGTAAGAAACCGAACGAATCTATCGGTAAGAGTGCTAAGAGAGGAATTAGCAGCGTCTGCGACTTGAGGACATCTTAGCTGGGAGAGCCATGTTGGACGCCTCCTCCAACAACAGTCGTCGCATCCAAATGCTCGCTGGATCAGTATTATGAAAGGCCGGCCATTGGATAGCCTCGGTAAAAGCAGGAAGTGGGAGCGGCGGTTCGACGATCCGTAGGGGCATCAGTTTCTCGAAATGCTTAGCCAGTCTTAAAGGCATCGTCCCGATCCGGACGGTGTCCAACACGACTGGAGGGATCATGCTAAAACCCTGCACGACGATCTCGATTCGTCGCTTGAGGCCGTGCTCCAGCAAAAACCATTCTTCGATATTGGGCCTTAGCGTTCGCCCGAACTTGGCGGCAACATGTCCCATCGACATGTACCCTTCAATTGTAAGCTGGCGTGATAGCTGCTTGTTTGTGCGGCAGCCTACGCAGGCAAGTGTCTCCTCAAATAATGTCGCCTTGGGGTGCGCACCCGACATGAACAGCTCCGGGGCGACCAGAAAATCGATTTCACCGCGCCGTAGGAGTTCGTCGGGTTCATCTGAAAACGGCAACAGATCAAACCGGACTGCGGGGGCCTCCCGCGCGATGCGGTCTATAATCTTTCGAAAGAAAATGATCGTCATGAAGTCCGAAAGGATCACCCTGAAGCGGCGAGTCGAGTGTTCTGGATCGAACGTGTCGCGCGAAATAATAGAGAGCTGGATGTGCAGCAGAGCCTCGCGAATCGGGGCCGCAAGTCCTTCCGCCCGCGATGTTGGGACGAGTTCCCGGCCTCTCATTGTAAATAGTTCATCACGAAAATAGGTGCGCAGCCGGGCAACGGCGGCGCTCATGGCGGGCTGGCTCAGATTGATCTTGCGCGCCGCTGCAGTGAGATTGCGCTCGGTCATCAGCGCATCGAGCGCGACGAGGAGATTTAGATCAAGGCCCTTGAACCGCATGCTGTGAGTCGATCCATCGTGTGGATGAGTTCAATCGATACAATCGATTTTACCAAACTGTGGAATGTTAGATAGCAAACATCAGTTTGTAGAAATCGAGACAAGGCACATCAAAATGGCTGGCGGTCTTCGCACGGGCTCTGGCAAGAAGCCTCAGTTATACGCCGAGCAGACACACGGACATCCTGGCCGGCAAGCTCTTCAAGCCGCGCAAGATGCATCACGTAGGCGTGCGGCGACATGCACGTGCCTGCTTAAGAAGGCGTCCGATAAACCTTCGTATAGCGTTTCCAACCCTTTCCATATCGGCCGCTTACCTCCGTAGACTGGAGGTAGTGTCGAGTTGCTCCTACTTTCGCGGCCAAGCGAGTTGCCGATTGTAGGTGTCAGATGCCGCTACGAAGAGGCAAAACGATCGCCTCTGGGCAGTCAAATCGTCTTGAAAGCAAGTCTACTCTCGAACGCCCGGCAGCACGTCAGAGGCACCGATGAATATGTCTGTATCCAGCTCTACAGGCAATCTCTTAGCGCGCTCTCAGGTGCGGTGGAGATTGTGTTGGGAAAATGAATTAACGCTCGCCGATCATACTGAACTCGCCGAGTTCTTCCGAAAAGCGTACGGGCCAAACGGTGAGTTTAATGCAGCGCCGTTTGAAGGCAGTCGAAGCTGGGCGGGTGCAAGACCTGAACTGCGGATAATCGCTTACGACTCAAGCGGCGTAGCTGGCCATGCGGGCATCCTGCGACGTTTCATCAAGGTCGGGGAGACTGATCTGCTGGTGGCCGAACTAGGGCTTTACGCGGTACGTCGAGACGTGGAGGGGCATGGAGTCAGCTATCAGGGAGCAATGTGCTTCGGATATCCGATGCTGCAGAAACTTAATGCTCCGTTCGGCTTCGGCACAGTGCGCCCAGCGATGCGCAAGCACATCGAACGGATTGGCAGGAGCGGGATGGCCAACATTGTTACGGGAGTTCGCGTGCGGTCGACCCGTCGGGATGTGTATCTCAACGTGCCACCCACGCTCGTTGAAGAGGCGCTCGTGGTCGTTCTGCCGGTTGCCCGGCCCATGAGCGAGTGGCCGAGCGGTACGATGATTGATCGGAACGGGCCAGAGCTATGAGACGTCTCGACCTCGGACTTGGAGTGTGCAGCGAGTACGCTGACGCCAACGAGAGTCGCAGCGTCTATTTGACGTTTGACGACGGTCCTCACTCCATTTGCACTCCGGATGTGCTGGATGTGCTGGCCGTACACAACGCTCCCGCCACGTTCTTTGTCATCGGCGTCTATGCGGGCGAGCAGCCGGACTTAATCCGACGAATAATCGCAGAGGGACACGAAGTCGCCAATCACACGATGAGTCATCCGAATCTGTCCGAATGCGAGCCTGCCGAAGTGCGGCACGAGATACTAGCTGCAAGCGCGACGATCAGAAGTGTGTGCCCCGGCGCCTCCCTGCGACACATGCGCGCCCCGTATGGGGCGTGGACCCAGGAAGTGTTGGACGCATCTGAGATAGCCGGGCTCGCTGCTGTGCACTGGTCGGTCGATCCGCGGGACTGGTCACGTCCCGGCGCCGATACGATTGTCGACACGGTGATGGCCTCCGTTCGGCCGGGAGCAATTGTGCTTCTCCATGACGGATGTCCTCCTGGCGACCAGCAACGTCACGACCCTAAGGGTCCACGCGGGCAGACCGTCAAGGCACTGTCCCGCCTGATTCCAGCAATGCGCGACTGCGGATTTGCAATTCGCCCGCTTCCTCAACCCCACTAAACAGCTCCGGGCTCCATGAACCTGCTTGCCACTACTAGTACTGTTGCGATCTCATGTTATGCGTTGCTTTCGGCTGTCTACAAGAGCGCGCAAGCGATTTATGCAATCAAGAGCGACGGACCAGCGTTGCCGGACGATGTGCCGGACGCTGACGCGTTGCCGAGCGTGGATATCATCGTTCCTTGCTTTAATGAGACCCCACAGACGTTGTCTGCGTGCCTCGAGGCCATCGCAAGGCAGAGCTACTCGGGAAAGCTGCAGGTATACGTGGTTGATGACGGGTCCTCAAACCGCGACGCTGTCCGACCTGTATATGATGCCTACGCGCGCGACCCGAGGTTCCATATTATTCTGGAGCGCAAGAACGTTGGAAAGCGCAAGGCGCAGATTACCGCGATACGTCGCTCGCGCGGAGATCTCGTGTTGAACGTCGACTCCGATACGATGATTGCGGCCGACGTGGTCACAAAGCTCGCAATGAAGATGCGGGATCCGGCGATCGGTGCGGCTATGGGCCAGCTGACTGCCAGCAATCGGGACGACACCTGGTTAACCAGCTTGATCGATATGGAGTATTGGCTGGCTTGCAACGAGGAGCGCGCGGCACAGGCCCGCTTCGGCGCTGTCATGTGTTGCTGTGGCCCATGTGCAATGTACCGCCGGTCTGCGCTTCTCTCACTGCTGGATCAGTACGAGACCCAGTTGTTCCGTGGGAAGCCAAGTGACTTCGGCGAAGATCGTCACCTCACGATTCTGATGCTCCAAGCCGGCTTTCGAACCGAGTACGTCCCGGACGCAATCGCCGCAACGGTAGTGCCTGATCGGCTACGACCTTATCTGCGGCAGCAGCTTCGTTGGGCAAGAAGCACATTCCGGGACACGTTGCTTTCGCTCCACCTGCTGCCGGGGCTTGGGCGCTATCTCACGCTCGATGTGGTCGGACAGAATCTCGGTCCGCTGTTGCTCGCTCTGTCATTGTTGGCAGGACTCGCGCAACTTGCATTCACCGTGACTTTGCCTTGGTTCACAGGTGTGACGATCGCAGCGATGACCATGGTGCGCTGCTGCGTCGCCGCATTCCGAGCCCGAGATATTCGCTTTGTCGGCTTTTCGCTGCACACCCCTATCAACCTCTTTCTCCTGCTTCCGGTAAAAGCGTATGCCTTGTGCACATTGAGCAACAGCGATTGGCTGTCGCGCAAGTCCACAAACCCGACCGACAAGGCGAAAGAGCAGGTCATTTCCTTAGATCCGATCATTGAGACAAGCGCGACCAGCGTCGCAGGAAGCGGCGGGCCGACCAGAAAAGGACATGTTACGCGACTTGTCGACGTTGAAGACGTCTGAAACCGCGTGCTGTAACGAGTTAACGCGCACTCTGGTGAGAAGGAATAACTCGTGAGCCTGGACAAGACGTATCAATTGCTGGATCGGGAATTGGCCGTCGAGGATCCGTGGCGACTTGATAGCAACCCTTTCGAGCGTGAGCGTCACGCACAATTGCTCAGGATGTCGCGTTCAAGAGGAGCTATCCGGAATGCGCTGGAGGTCGGGTGTGCGGCCGGCGCTTTCACGACGAAGCTCGCGCCCTATTGCAAACGGCTCACCGTCGTCGACGTCGCTCCGCGAGCGATTGATCGCGCGCGGCAGCGGATGCAGCGATGCTCGCACATTACCTGGACAGTCTCCGACATTGAGCGATTTTCGACCGCGGAGCGCTTCGATTTGATCGTCGTGGCCGAGGTTCTCTATTACTTCGATGATGTAGCCAGAATACGTGCGGCCATCCGTAACCTCGTGCAGATGCTTTCGCCAGAAGGGTGTCTGGTGTTTGGGTCCGCGCGTGATGCGATATGCCAACGCTGGGGGCATGCGGCTGGCGCCGAGACGGTGATGGCCGTGCTGAGTGAATCATTGATCGAGGTTGAGCGGCTGGAATGTCATGGCGAGTCGGCTGACGAAGATTGCCTGCTCGCAAGCTTCATAAATCCTGGTCAAACGTCGAATTCATCGAATTTGCACCATTAGATACGGAGATACGATGCGCATCTGCGGTATCAAGCTGACCCATGACGGGGCGGTCGCTCTTGTCGAAGACGGGCGGCTGGTCTTTTGCGTCGAGCAGGAGAAGCGCGGCAATAATCCGCGTTATCAGGTAATCGACAATCTCGATGCAGTTGTCGCCGCCTTGGCGGAACATGGTCTTAGCCCGAAGGATGTTGATCACTTTGTCATCGACGGATGGGACGGGGAGATCGAGTCGCAGTTCAAAGTCCTCAGCGGCGCAGCATCGCTCACGCTCAAAGGAGCACCCTATGTTGAGCGCCACGCCGATGGCGTTCTCAATTCACGTGACGGTCTTGGCCTGATGCTCGACGGGAGCGACTTCCCTTATAGCAGCTATCCGCACATCGCAGGCCATGTGGCCTCGGCCTATTGTACTAGTCCCTTTGTCAAGGCCGGACAGCCCGCGCTCTGCCTCGTGTGGGACGGGTCAATTACACCGCGCCTGTATCATGTACAGCGCCAAGGCGCGCGGTTCATCAAATGTCTCTTTCCGATGATTGGACATGCTTATGCCGCCGCTGGTCATCACTTCGGACCCTATAAGAAGGCAGATCGCAGCAACTGGGACTTGGGTGTCGCAGGCAAGTTGATGGCGTACATCGCGCTTGGGTCTATTGATGAGGACATCATTGCGGTGTTTCAAGAGCTTTATGAAAAGCATTTTGCAGGCGACACGCAGTCAGCCCGTCGTTACCGCGCCGATATCAATAGCGCGGAATCGTCACTTGCCGCTATGCATGAGTTCTTCGAGGCGAGCGCGTTGCTATTGACCGACAAGCGGCATGAAGATGTACTTGCGTCGTTTCATTGTTTCCTTGAGCGTCTTCTGGTCCGAGAAATCGCGATGGCGCTGCTGCGGCACTCGTCGCTTCCGGGAGCGCGCAATTTATGTATAGCAGGCGGGTGCGGGCTCAATATCAAGTGGAACAGTGCCCTGCGCGGTACGGGCTTGTTCGATGATGTCTGGGTTCCGCCCTTTCCTAACGACAGTGGCTCGGCGATCGGTGCCGCGTGCTGCGCGATGGCAACCCAGAATGGCTTCGTGCCGCTGGAATGGTCGGTCTATAGTGGGCCGGCCTTGCAAGCTAATGAGAGTCCGGCTGAATGGGAGGTCGTGCCGTGCGGTATGCGCGAGCTTGCAGCACTTCTTGCCGACAACAAGCCCGTGATCTTCCTCGCGGGTCGCGCCGAGCTCGGACCGCGGGCCTTGGGGGGCAGAAGTATTCTCGCGGCGGCGACGGCCCCCGGAATGAAGGATCATCTCAACGACATCAAACGTCGCGAACGCTTTCGACCGGTGGCGCCGATATGTCTGGAAGATCGGGCGCCGGAAATTTTCGACCCCGGTACACCAGATCCTTACATGCTCTTCGATCACCAGACGCGAGTGGAGTGGCGGGACAAAATCCCCGCTGTCATACATCTGGACGGATCTGCGCGATTGCAGACGATTTCCAGAACCTCCCAACATAAGGTCGCCGAGCTTCTCATTGAGTACGAACGGCTCACGGGCATTCCGCTGCTTTGCAATACAAGTGCCAACCACCTCGGGCGTGGCTTTTTCCCGGATGTGGCCGCGGCCTGTCAATGGGGACGTGTTGAGCATATCTGGTGCGACGGGCGGCTCTGGACCAAGACAGCGGCAAGGGAGTCGTCGCCGGCTGAGCGACTTCTTTCAGCCTAAAATGAACATGTCCACCCTAGCGATCAACCTTGCTGGCGTAACGAAGGCCTTTGGCGACAAGATCGTTGTCAACGAGCTGTCGTTCTCGGTCGCGCGGGGGGAGTGCTTCGGTCTGCTGGGACCGAACGGCGCGGGCAAGAGCACGATCGCGCGTATGCTGCTCGGGATGGTATCGCCGGACCTGGGCGAGATCACCGTGCTCGGCCAGCACGTACCCGCGCGCGCCTGCCTGGCGCGAGTGAGGATCGGTGTGGTCCCACAGTTCGACAACCTTGAACTCAATTTTACCGTACGCGAGAACCTGCTCGTATTCGGGCGCTACTTTAATAAGAGCGTACGCGAGATCGAAGCGCTCATGCCTTCACTGCTTGAGTTCGCCCGCCTCGAGAATAAGGCGGGGGCGCGCGTTGCGGAGCTATCCGGCGGCATGAAGCGGCGGTTGACGCTGGCCCGTGCGCTGATCAACGATCCGCATCTATTGATAATGGACGAGCCAACAACCGGGTTAGACCCCCACGCTCGGCACCTGATATGGGAGCGCTTGCGTGTGTTGCTGGCGCGCGGCAAGACGATACTCTTGACCACGCATTTCATGGAAGAAGCCGAGCGATTATGCGACCGGCTGTGCGTGCTGGAGCAGGGCCGCAAGATCGCTGAAGGCAAGCCTCAAGAATTGATTGACGCGCATATCGGGTGTGACGTGGTCGAGATCTATGGCGGAAACCCTCATGATTTGTGTACGCAGGTGAGACCCTATGTGCGACACATGGAGGTGAGCGGCGAGACCCTCTTTTGTTACGCGCGAGATCCGGAGCAGGTGCGCGCGCAACTGCGTGGGTACGCGGGTCTACGGCTTCTGCAGCGGCCTCCGAACCTCGAGGACGTGTTCCTTAGAGTGACCGGACGGGAGTTGGAGAATTGAAGCGATGAGTGAAGGCTATTCACCGGTCATGCCTGCCAACGCGTACAATTGGATCGCGGTGTGGCATCGCAACTTCCTGGCATGGCGGAAGGTCGCGCTCGCATCCGTTCTCGGGAACCTCGCCGACCCGATGACCAATCTGTTTGGCCTCGGTTTTGGTCTCGGAATAATTGTAGGGCGAGTCGACGGCACTTCATACATCGCGTTTCTCGCAGCTGGCATGGTCGCAACTAGCGCGATGACCGCCGCGACGTTCGAAACTCTGTATGCGGTTTTCGCCCGCATGGATAGTCAGCGCACTTGGGACGCTATCCTGTCCACGCAGCTAACACTTGGCGACATCGTCTTAGGTGAGTTGGTTTGGGCAGCCAGCAAGGCCGTTCTGGCAGGAACGGCAATTTGGACCGTTGCAGCCATCCTAGGCTATGCGGAGTGGCCATCCATTCTCTACTCGATGCCGGCGATCGCGCTCACTGGCGTCGTTTTCGCAAGCCTGGCCATGGTCGTGATATCTCTCGCGCCTAGCTACGATTATTTCGTATTCTACCAAACGCTTGTCATGACACCGATGGTGTTCTTGTGCGGCGCCGTGGTTCCCTTGGATCAATTGCCAAGCACAGTGCAGCACGTAGCGAGCTTTCTGCCTCTGGCACATTCGGTTGACCTGATCCGCCCTACGATGCTCGGACGGCCAGCGGGCAGCGCCGGCCTGCATATCAGTGCACTTTGCGTCTACGCGGTCCTGCCGTTCTTCCTGTCCACGGCGATTTTGCGCCGGCGCCTGATGCGTTGACGCGAAGCGCGACGGGACGAAGGAGACGAATATGGTGCTGTTGCGAACTCGGCTTGCGGCCAACCCAAATGCGACGAGCTTCGGCTGGGCGCGCGTTTAGCACCTTACGCATAAAGAAAATGATTGTGTGACAGGCCACCGCGGCCTCGCTGTCGGGTAAATGGAGAGAAAAATGCTGTGTCTTGGAATGAGCGGCGGTCTAGACAAGGTCCACGAAAATCCACTCGAACTGCCTCGCACATTTCTCCACGATGGAGCCGCCGTACTGGTCCGCGACGGACGTGTGATAGCAGCGGTCGAGGAAGAGCGACTCAATCGGATCAAGCATTCGAACAAGTTCCCACGCAGTGCTATACAACACTGCCTGGCATCGGCCGGAGTGCAGCTGTGCGACATCGATCGCATCGCATTCTATGCGACCGAGGCCTATTGCAACGCTATGCTTGAGCGTTTGTTCATTTCGCAGCCGGATCTCTCGATTCCGTTGGATGCCAAACTCTTGCTGCAAAAGCTGCTAATGCAGGAGTTCGGCACCGAGGTTGATCCGTCACGCATCTCATTCGTGGATCACCACCTGACCCATTCCGTTAGCGCGTTTGCCATGTCTGGCTTTGAGCAAAGCCTGATCCTCTCGATTGACGGAGGCGGTGACTTTCTATCTGGCCTCGTGGCGGTGGGATCTGGCGCTCATATTGAGCGACTCACAGCCTTCCCGGAGAGTAACTCTCTGGGGCTGTTTTATCTCGAGGCAATTCGATATCTCGGTTACGGGCTATTCGACGAATATAAGGTGATGGGGCTGGCCCCTTACGGTAATCCCGAAGTCTATCGCAAGCTCTTCGAACAGTTCTACGAACTCTTAGACAATGGTGGCTACCGCGTCCATCTGGACCGAATCGGACCGGCGTTACTCCGCAACATCGAGGTTCGGAGAAAGGGAATGCCATTCACGCAGCAGCATCGAGATGTGAGTGCTTCATTGCAGGAGGCTCTGGAGCGGATCGTGTTTCATATCCTAAGGCACTATCGCGAGCTCACTGGGATGAAGCGGTTGTGCCTGGCTGGAGGCGTGGCACACAATTGCACCGTGAACGGTAAGCTACTGTATTCGGGGCTTTTCGAAGATATCTTCGTGCAACCTGCGGCGCACGACGCCGGTTGTGCATTAGGCGCTGCCCTTATGGTGTCCGACGAGCTGGGGCGGCCCGCTCCCCGTGAGCGCCTTGAGGCGGTTTATTGGGGTCCCCACCTCGGCAGCGATAGCGCCGTGGAGCAGGAACTGAATGCATGGGCCAATCACCTCGACATCGAACGCAGTGATGACGTCGCGGGCAGTGCGGCGGAATGGATGGCCAACGGCGCCGTGATTGGCTGGGTTCAGGGTCGTTCAGAGTTCGGGCCACGTGCTCTTGGTAACCGTAGCATTCTTGCCGATCCGCGGCCGGCCGCCAACAAGGACCGAATCAATGCGATGGTCAAGAAGCGTGAGGGCTATCGACCCTTCGCGCCGTCAGTGCTCGAGGAGGATGCGGACGAGTTCTTTGAACTTCCTGATGGCAAGCGCCATTTTCCCTTTATGAACTTCGTCGTTCGCGTCCGCAACGATAAGCGCGGCTTGCTGGGCGCCATCACTCACGTCGACGGCACTGCGCGGCTGCAAACGGTGTCGCAGAGGACAAATTCGGCCTACTGGGATGTCATCAATGCGTTCAAGCGGAAGACCGGCATTCCGGTCTTGCTCAATACTTCATTTAACAATCATGCCGAGCCGATCGTGGATTCGGTTGCGGACGCGATCGCAACCTTTCTGACAACAGACCTGGATGGACTTGTGGTTGGGCCGTTCCTAGTCAAAAAGCGGGCGACAAAGCTTGAGGACTGGACAGCGTTCTCGATTTCGTTGCCGCCTTATGCGTCTCTCTATCAAGTTCGTGCGCATACCTCGCCAGATCACCAGGAGACGGTGTGCGAAATCCGTACTGGTCACTCCAGTCGCAACAGTGTGCCGCTCTCGCATGACTTGTTTGATCTGCTGATGCGGATCAAAGGCGAGGGCGTTATCGGAGACCTCCTTGACGCAGTGACGCTCGATCAGGCGAGGCGAGAAGCTCTCGTGAACGAACTGCGGCGTCTGTGGGAGCAGCGCCGCGTGAACCTGTATCCTTCACACGCCGCGCGCATGCATCCAGGCACCGCTCAAACGTGAGGCGAAGAATACGGCGTTTTCTGCGTCGTCGCACAAGCTTGCTTGAGTTTGATGCAGGCTAACAGGCTGGAGTGCCCTGACAAGTCGGTGCGCCATGCTGTGAAGCGTAGAGCGGAACTGATCTGGATTACGTTCGACGACAATAGCATTGAGAAAAGTCTGGCGTAAATGCGCCGCTATCCAGGCGGTAACCGGGAACGAGGCAAGGCTAATGCGGGTTAGTGGCTCGATGAATCAGCGATTCGTGGTTTCTCGCCGACGTACGGGGTTCGGCGATTGCCTGTGGTCGCTGGCGGCGGCTTGGAGTTATGCGAAGCGAACCAATCGGACGCTCGCTATCGACTGGCGGGGCTCCTGTTATCTCGATCAGCCATTCGTGAACGCCTTTTCGGTGTTCTTTGAACCGATTCACGACATTGCTGGCGTACGGGTCATCTGCGATGATCAGATCAATCAATTCTCGTTCCCCGGCCCATTCTTTCCAGGGTGGTGGAATAAGCCATCGATCGACAGCATCTTCCGTCCAGATGAACAAATTTTCCGAGAGCGTGACGAACTGCGTCAGCTGTTTGAAAGCCAAGCTGATTGCGAGGCCAACACGGTGGTGTGTGACGCCTGCTTGATGTGGGGGTGCGATGAAGATGCCGAACGACAGATCTTTCGGAGCGTCCGGCCTCGGTCTGAAATCCAGAGGCGGATCGACGCCATCTATCGAGATCAGTTTGCGGGACATAGCATAATCGGCGTTCATGTGCGGCACGGCAACGGCGAAGATATCATGGGGCATACTCCATACTGGGCCGATCCGGAATTCGCGCTGCAGCAAGTATGCATGGCCATTCACAAGGCAAAGGAATCTCCGCATCCCAAGCCCGTGAAGGTGCTTTTATGCACGGACAGCGCGCAAGTGCTTGAGCGGCTCACGGCCGCGTTTCCTGATCTCATGACTATCCCAAAGCACTTTCTCACCCAGCAGGCCGGCCCCTTGCACAGTCCGGCGCTCGGGGTCGATGGTGGCGTCTCCGCTCTCATCGAGATGTATCTCCTCGCGCGCTGCGACACCGTGATCCGCTTCCCGCCAACGAGCGCGTTTACGCGTTATGCCCGCCTCTTCGTGCCGCGGATTTTTGAGTTCGATTTGAACGATCCGAGTCGGATAACCGTGATTGAGGAACTATCTGGAGATCTCGAGTTCCGTGAAAGCTTGAATTTGGTCGATCCCTCCCGCTAAAGCAAATGATGAAGGCCTGTACCAGTTGTGGCCCGTCGCGGACGAAGCTCACCTAGCAAGTGGGTCACGTCAGATTCTCCGTCACGTCAACTGATGATCCATTTGAAGAACAGGATGCTGGTTCCCGGTGGAGTTCTCGACTAGAATTTTATTCCGCACATTGTTTAGTAATATGAGGGGTAGCTTAAAGCGAGCGCCGGGATCAGAGGCTGCAGCCATCTGACCAACTCATTCGTTGAGATCGTCCGTGGGCGGTGCGGAGGAATCAAGCAGCACCGCGGCTCGGTTGGTTAATTCTTGAGAATCCGCGACACGCGGTGTCGCAACGCATGTTCACAGTTGAGTGTACACTAGGCCAGGCTCGCCAGATCAAGCGTTGCTGCTGTCGGAAAGCAAACGGGAAGTGTCTGGAATCCGACAGAACGAGACATTTGGCCGCGAAACTGCCAAGCATTCCGCGTCATCGCAGTGGCCCAAATCCTGCAGCGTGCGCGTGGGCGCGACTAGAGGATGGGAGGTGCCCCTTGCTTATCGATCTACCAAACGGCAACACGGTGGCCGGTGCGGGGTCGGCGGTGGACGTAGGCCGTCGGTTTCACGCCGAGACGGCGTGCGTCCAGCACGCAGAACGGAAGACACTGTTTCTGACCGGCGCGTCCCGCGGTATCGGTCACGCCACCGCCAAGCTATTTTCGGAAGCGGGATGGCGCATCATTTCATGTGCTCGTCAACCGTTCGATGGCGGGCGCTGCCCTTGGGAGTCAGGAGCCGACGACCATCTGCAGGTCGACCTCAGTGACCATCGAATACTGCCCCGCGCGATCGCCGAGGTGAAAAAGCGCCTCGCGGGTGCACCGTTGCACGCATTAATCAATAACGCTGGAACTTCACCGAAAACGTCAGATGGCGCCCGGCTGACCTCGTTGACCACATCAATCGAAACGTGGATGAGGGTGTTCCACCTCAATCTCGTGGCGCCGATCCTGCTGGCGCAAGGTTTGTTCGACGAGCTGAAGGCCGCGTCAGGATCGATTGTCAACGTCACCTCGATCGCGGGCTCGCGGGTCCATCCGTTTGCCGGCAGCGCCTATGCGACGTCAAAGGCGGCGCTCGCGAGCCTCACCCGCGAAATGGCACATGATTATGCACCGCACGGCATTCGTGTGAATGCAATCGCGCCCGGAGAGATCAAGACAGACATGTTGTCGTCGGACACGGAAGCGCGTCTTGTGCCAAATATCCCCCTGCGCCGCGTGGGCACACCCGAGGAAGTGGCTAAGGTCATCTTCTTTCTCTGCTCGGATGCGGCAAGCTATGTCACGGGGACCGAAATGCCGATCAATGGTGGGCAACACCTATAGTCGGCGAGACTTGGCAATTTGCAGTTGATTTGAGCTACGTCAATGAAACTCCTGCTTGCCGCCAGATCCGCGTATCCAATTGATCGCCGTGCAGGAAAAGATGCCATCTTTCTATGTCATCTCGTCAAAAATTGACGCTAGATCGACAATGACATGCAACACGAAGCTCGCAAACCCGAACAAGGTGTCATGCTGCATATCCCTTCCGCACGTGAAAAGCTTATCTCACAGTCCGAGGGCGGCCGTGAAGTCTCCATTGAGTCATCACGCGAGAGCGCGCTAACCGGAATTGCCGAAATATCGAAGGTACTGGCGGCGCCAGGCCGGCTCGAAGTTGCGTTGGCGAATGTCGTCAATCTTCTTCAATCGTTTGTGCAAATGCGAAACGGCATTGTCTTGCTCTTCGACGATGATGGAATGCCGGACATGACCGTGGGCGCCGGCTGGAGCGAAGGTAGCGATGAGCGCTACCGAATGAGCCTGCCGAAGAAGGCCATTGACCATATCGTAGCGACCGATAAACCGCTGATTGCGGAGAACGTAACAACGGAGGCGGCTTTCAGTGCTGCGGATGTAAATGCGCTCGGAGCCTGCGACAACATATCAGTGTCGTTCATCGGCGTTCCTATTCGGATTGATGCGAAAGTCGTCGGTACTTTGACTATCGACCGCATCTTCGATGAAAGCTCGAGCGGGCGGCTCGATTACGACGTGCGCTTCCTCGCCATGATCGCGAATCTGGTGGGCCAGGCGGTGAAGCTACATCGCATGTCTGCGGGCGACCACGAGCGGTTGATGACCGAGAGGGATCGGTTGCAGAAGCCAGAGTTCAAGCAACCTCCGCGAGAACGCAAAAAGGTTCATATCGACGGGATCATTGGCGACAGCCCGCCATTGCGAGCGTTGCTGGAGAAGATCGCGGTGATAGCCAAATCGAACAGCACGGTCTTGGTACGAGGCGAGTCCGGTACTGGCAAGGAGCTCGTCGCCAAAGCTATTCACGAGCTCTCGCCGCGTGCCAAGCGACCCTTCGTTAAGCTTAATTGTGCGGCCCTCCCTGAGACCGTCTTGGAATCCGAATTGTTCGGGCATGAGAAGGGAGCCTTTACCAGCGCGTTCAATTCGCGCAAGGGGCGCTTCGAGCTCGCCGACAAAGGGACGTTGTTCCTGGACGAAATCGGCGAGATCTCAGCTTCGTTCCAAGCCAAGTTGCTGCGGGTGCTACAAGAGCAGGAATTCGAACGTGTCGGTAGTAACCAGACAATCAAGGTCGATGTTCGCGTGATTGCCGCGACCAACAAGAACCTTGAAGAGGCTGTGGCAAGAAATGAGTTCCGCGCCGACCTCTATTATCGGGTCAGCGTTGTTCCTTTGCTGCTGCCGCCGTTGCGTGAAAGGCGGAGCGATATTCCGCTTCTCGCCGCCGAGTTTCTCAAAAAATTCAACCGCGAGAACGGCCGTGCACTGACCTTCGATGTGAGTGCTATTGAAGTGCTGATGAAGTGCGGCTTTCCCGGCAATATCCGCGAGCTCGATAATTGCGTCGCGCGTACTGCGACCCTGGCGCCCGGTCCATCGATCGGCAGAAATGACTTCGCATGCTGCCATGGTCAGTGTCTGTCTGCGGTGCTGTGGAAGAGCAGATTGGACGAGATAGCGCACGAGCCGGGACCGAGAGCATCCTTGGCCGCGAGCGTCGCAGCGCCGCCAGCAGAAGCTGCTGCGCCAGCCTCGCCTGTCGGGGGCGATCTCGCTCCGCTGGCGCCTGCGGGCGCAGCCTTGGTAAGTGGCGCGAAGATAACTGATCGTGAGCGGGTCATTGCGGCCATGGAAAGATCCGGGTGGGTACAGGCCAAGGCAGCACGCCTGCTTGGATTAACGCCGCGCCAGATCGGCTACGCGCTGAGGAAATACGGCATCGAGATCAAGCGTTTTTGAACAGGCTATCAGACTCGCGGCCGATCCCAATCGCAACGATCGTGACCATGACAATCGTGTGCAAGATCGGATGCGCCCGGTGTGTGGCGCCGAATTTGGTCATGATCGACGATGCCGTGCTAGTCAGGTGTACAGGAGAGTGCACGAGGTCCACGAGCGATCGACTTGCTCCTCGCCGTGCAAGGCGCCATCCGCTGGAAATTGGGTGAGGATCCAGGGGCCTAGGCGCTGAACCCGCTGCGGCGGGTCGATTCTGCGTCTGGATTGACTCGGGATAGAAGCGCCTTTCGTTAGATTAAGCTCTCCTCGATCAGATTGGCCACGCACCATGTCGTTACAAGACGCTGTCGCAGCAACCATGAATGTCAAGTTTATTTCGTCGGCGAACGCGAGGC
This sequence comes from Bradyrhizobium sp. NAS96.2, assembly GCF_001908235.1. Lineage (GTDB taxonomy): Bacteria > Pseudomonadota > Alphaproteobacteria > Rhizobiales > Xanthobacteraceae > Bradyrhizobium. Next base: position 85,561 of record NZ_LGHK01000022.1, on the reverse strand, counting down.
GGCAGTACTGGCGTTTCGTTTAAGTCATTGCCTTTGACGTCAAGTATGAGCCTTCGCGCGTTGGTATGACACTTGCTGTTCTCTTCGTCAGGCTAGCAGCTTCTGGAGGAGCATATGCACAGTGTCGTCTGCATCAAGCAGGTCCCTGACTCCGCGCAGATCCGCGTGCACCCGGTGACTAATACGATCATGCGTCAGGGCGTGCCGACTATCATCAATCCGTACGACCTCTTCGCGCTGGAGGCCGCGCTGCAGCTGCGCGATCAGTTTGGCGGCGAAATCACCGTACTTACAATGGGCCCCCCCTCAGCGGAGGATTCCCTACGCAAGGCGCTGACCTTTGGCGCCGATCGTGCCGTTCTGCTCACCGACCGCTGCTTCGCGGGCTCCGACACGCTGGCAACAACTTACGCACTGGCAACTGCCATCCGAAAGATCGCTAAGGAATATGGTATGCCAGACCTCATCTTTACCGGCAAGCAGACGATCGACGGGGACACCGCGCAGGTTGGCCCCGGCATCGCTAAACGGCTTGGCGTGCTGCAGTTGACCTATGTCGCCAAGGTCAAAGCCCTGGATCTTACCGCGCGTACTATTGAAGCGGAGCGGCGCTCCGAGGGCGGTGTCCAGGTCCTGCACACCAGATTGCCGTGTCTCATCACTATGCTGGAGGCGACCAACCAAATTCGCCGCGGTGCCATGCCCGATGCATTGCGTGCCGCTCGCGTGCCAATCGTGAAATGGAGCGCGCAAGATGCTGGTGTCGAAGACCTCTCCAGGTGCGGTCTCAAGGGCTCCCCGACCGTCGTCAAGCGGGTGTTTGCCCCCTCTGCGCGCGCTGAGAAGGCGGCGCTGGTGGAGGCCGGCGAGCAGCCGGCGCAAGCGTTGATCGATGCCATCTTCAAGCATCAACCAAAGCTTGAAACTGACCTTGCGACACTGGCACGAGATGCCTGATCTCGAGGACGTTGGCGACGATCAAATGCTATTAGAGCACACGGCTCGCCCGCTGAGGGGACACCACTGCCAGGAATGAGAGGGCCTGATCGAAACCAAGAGGTCGATAGCAATGGTCGGGGCCGGATTGCGCCGGAAACCAGGAAAGCGTCGACCATGGCGATGCTAGCGTGGTGTGGCGTGTACGCTTAAAGCCCTGCCCGGCCGTTCAGACCGGGATGGTTTCGCAACTTTCGATGGCTTAGCGGTCCCTGGATAGACGGTAAGTGCTGCGATGATGCCGAGCAGGGCTGCAAACATCAGCCAAAAGCCGGGCGAAGCCTTGTCATCCGTTCGGTCGATTAACCAAGTCGAGGCGAGTGGCGTAAACGTGCCAAACAATGCGGCCGCGAGTGCGAAAGCCAGAGAGAAGCAGGTAGTGCGCACATGCGACGGCACAATCTCAACAAGAGCGCCCAGCATAGTGCCGCTATAGATGCCAAAATAGAACGAGAACATCATTGCTACTGCCAACATCTTGCCGAAAGTGGGTGCGCTCACCAACCAGTGCAAGGCCGGGTAGGTGGTCACCAACGCAAGGCCGGCAATGGTTAGCAAAACCGGCTTGCGGCCGATTCGATCGGAGACGGCGCCGCCAATTGGATTCCAGATGAAGTTGCTGACAGCAACCAAAAGCGTCACCAAGAGAGCGTCCTGGCTGGATAGCTTCAAGACGTTCCTGCCGAATGTGGGCGTGTAGACTGTAACGAAATAAAACGTTGTCGTAGTCAAGATCGCGATCATCATGCCGAGAATGATGACGCGCCAATTGGTGAGCGCCGAGGCAAAGACCTCGCGGGCCGTAGGATGCTTCTTCATGGTCAGAAATTCTGGCGTTTCCTCCAGCGTCCGGCGCAGGAAGAAGATAAGGGGAATAATGAGGCAACCCATAAAGAACGGGATGCGCCAGCCCCAGGCAGCTACTGTTTCCGCCGACATCGATTCGTTCAGCGCGTAGCCGACGATCGCCGCGACAAAGATCGCAACCTGCTGGCTGGAAGACTGGAACGAGGTGTAGAAACCACGCTTGCCCGGAGCTGCAATTTCCGACAGGTAGACCGAGACGCCGCCAACTTCGACGCCAGCTGAAAAGCCCTGCAGCAGCCGTCCGACTAGCACGATAATGGGGGCGGCAATGCCGATCGTCGCGTAACTGGGACAAAAGGCGATGATCACAGTGCCGATTGCCATGATTGAGAGCGTGACAATCAGACCTTTCCGGCGGCCGATCTTGTCAATATAGGCTCCGAGCACGATCGCGCCGACCGGACGCATCAAGGCGCCCAGCCAGAACACGCCGAAGGTGTTGAGCAGCGAAGCCGTTTCGCTCTCGGACGGGAAGAATGCCTTCCCAATGGCGCTGGCGTAAAAGCCAAACAGAAAAAAGTCGAACTGCTCCAGAAAATTGCCGCTGGTCGCACGCAAGATTGCGCCGATGCGCGATTTCACCATGGGTCCCTGAACGATGGACATGTGTGGCACTGCGAGTTCCTCCCCGTTTGAAATGGCCGGTTGCGGAAATCTTCACGCCAGCCCAACTGCGACTTAGGCCGGAATCTCTCATTATAGACACTACGACCGACCCGAAAGCGCCCGATCTTTTCGGCATATTTTCGGCGACTGCCGCGCGGGTGCACAGATTTTTTAAAGGTTGTTGCATGCTTTTGCGAGGAACCGGCCGCGGACCGGGCGGAGCATAAGCCGATCTTCAGGATAGGCCGATCCGCCATCAGACCAATCTTCATGGCTAAGCCAGCCACGAAGGAGAATTGCCAACAGTTGTTGCGATCGTTGTTGGTTTCTAGCCATTGGACAATCCTGTCAGCTTCAAAACACCTGGCGTATCGGTCGGCCGCAAGTTCTCGGCGTAGGCTTAAGGAACAAGGACAACGCTGGCACGGCGGTTGCTAGGCGGTTGCTAAGTGAATGCAGCCACGCCGAGGGGGGATGAGTGTACGCAGACTCGCAAGATGAGCGATGCTCTCCTTTCCTTGGATCCGTGCCCCAACACGCGCAACTGTTTTCAAGTCCGTTGATGGAAAAGCAACATGTCGTCACTCAGACACTCCGCGACAAGCGGCATCGGAAGTCGACTATCTCGCAGATTACACCAGCGGTGCTGGCTACCTGATCTGGAGCAAGCAGCAGTCTAAAGGAAGGTCGAACATACAAGACGGAAATGGAAACCACGCCTTGCAGACATTCAGCGCTGCACGGGCTGTTGGGAAAACGTCAGCACATGTCAGTTCGCTACTATTAGCTCCTTTCGTCCAACGAACGTTCTCCCAGCATAGCCGGTGTCTAAATGACGTCTTCCCATGTTTCTCGTTTTAAACTGCATAAGGGTTCAGAGAGACCGGTCGACCAGTACTTGGGTGACCGAGCCCGGGCTGTGTTCGGCCCGCATCCGTTCGCTGCGGGGATGTCCAAAGATGAGCTAGTCGGGCTATTACCTGAATATTTCGCGATGTCACAAGCGTTCCCGTACTTGCAAGCGGGGTCGCAAAAAGAGCTCATATTCGACGCAATGCAACAAAATCGAGACCTTCCGCGGGACGTCGAGATGACCAGCGTGGTCGCGAATTTCATCTGCTGGGATGAGACGGGAGGCCATAGTCGGATTCTTGAAGGCGGCAACGCTGCGCTACCGGATATTCTGGACACAGAAAACTTTCACTCAAAGCTGTTTAGAAGAGATGCGTCGCGGCTACTTGGTCGAGCAATACAGCCAAACTACAGCACCACAACCAAAAGGTACCTGCGCGCGCTGTATCATGGTTTGGCGTCGAGGGACCCCATAGCGCGTTGCGCTCATATGGTCGCGTTCGAGCTACATGCTGCGGAAATGATCCAGTCGCTCTGGACCACCATAGTCAATGCCTTTGATGTGCGGCCCGAGGATCTCGATTATTTCCGGATCCATGTGGGGGGCTACGATCCCGCAGAGAAATATCATGCAGAGATGACGAGCAGGCTCGTTAGCGAACTGGTCTCCGCCGGCGACAATGATCGTTTCTTGGATGTATTCGATCGTGCGTATAGCGTCAGCTTGGAGTGGTGCCGCAATCTGATCCGAATTCGTCAACTTGACGGAGATAGTCGTCCGCAGGTCCTACACCGTGGCCGCTGTCATTGTGGATGTGTCAAGTTTCACGTCCGAGCGCCAGAAAAGATCTCCGCGGTGAAGTGCAATTGTTCAATCTGCCGAATGTCCGGATTCTTGCACATGCTCGTTCCTGGCGACAACCTGAGCATCGAGTGCGGTGAAGAATTCCTCACTACGTACCGGTTTAACAAGAATATCGCCCAGCACACATTTTGTCGGGTTTGTGGTGTAAAGCCATTTTATCGGCCGCGATCAAATCCTTCAGGATTCAGCGTAAATGTTCAATGCCTAGATAGAACGACCATTGAAAGTGTAAGCGTAGAGGTTTTCGACGGCGAAGATTGGGAGCAGGCGATCTGCGGGATGCCAGGAGCATTAGGGAGCTCCCTGAAGTATGAGGTTTCGAATGAACCTGAAAGGACTCCACAATGAGTGATAGATCTGGTCTGCTTTCAGAAGAGGTCCTCGCCAAATACCGCGTAGAGCTGAGAGATAAAGGGACCGTCCTGGTTGCCCCAGGGACGCTGTTCACCCAAAATGACTTGGCGGAGATCGATCGGCTGCAGTTAGACATTCCAGAAGCGGAGGTTCGGAAGGGAGATGCTGGCGATTCCCACAGGGTCTTTGTAAAACGACTGCGCGAAGATCGCCCCGGCCGTTGTCCTAGTAACGTGAATGGTACAGCTTCGGCGCAGATCATCGAATTGCTCGAAAGGAATGACCGGGTCTTCGCGCTTAGAAACATCTTCGGAGCGTCGTCAGATTACATCATTCGCCGATGCCAAATGCATCGCATGCCGCCTGGGTCTTTTGTTGGCGTCCATTTGGATGCTGAGAGCGACCCTGACTTCGAGTATTCGGTGATCGTTCAGCTCGCCGAAGGTTTCGAGGGCGGTGAATTCGTGGTATATCCAACAGAGCGCGACGCCCAAGTATTTCGTCCCCTGTTGGGGACCGTAGTTATCACCACATGCAGGTTCCGCCATGAAGTAAAGCCGGTGCACGCCGGGGAGCGCCGGTCACTGGTCTATTTTTGTTCGAAGCGCGGTGGTGCGAACCGCCGCATCATCAAGAACTCCGCCCATGACGGTTGAGCTTGGCGGCCGGCGCGCCGCAGCTATGCATAGCTTGATCGTACCGTGTCTAGAATACATGGCGTAGATCCGCAAGCTTGGCTGGCCTCTCCGCATCACTGCTCACCCAGCAGTCGCAAGCACCAGATTTCAAGCGCGCTGGTTGGGCATGGGGGAGGCCCGCTCAAGTGAATTGAAGGGCTGGAACAGCGCGCAATGATTCCGATCAGGTCATCCTCAACAGCCGATGCTCCAAATCGCGGCACGCCAGCCTGCCTCGCGCGATCACGATACACTCTACCGTGCCTGCCTCTTGGTCTGCGGCAAGCGGAATCACCCCTTCCTTCCATGTGCTGTCGAATAGACATCCATCATTGGCGAAATGATCGACGGCTGTTTGGAGGGAGTTCGATCGAACGTTTCGCACAGACGAAATTACGTAGGAATCGGAATAATCGGGGCCAAGCAGTCGGGCAGCAATGCTATGTAACACCGAGCCTCCGCCCCATCGGCCGTTTGCTTCATTAAACAGCAACCGCCCGTCGGTTGTGAAGATGGCGTCGATGTTGATCATTCCGCGATATCCCAAGGTTCGCGCAAGCTCTACAAATCGATTGGCATGCGCCCGAGCGGTCGAGCATTGCTCAATGCTCAGATCGCTTGGAAGCTCGAGTCCAGTCCACACAAGAGCCCTTTCGGATCTATCTTTGCTTTGACGCAGACGTATGCTCCCACTATTGACGTACGCAATTGAGCCGTTTGCCTCGATTTCGAACTCAAGGTAAAATATAGAGCGAGCCAAGTGATACGATTCGACGACCGCTGTCCTGCATGACGGAGTTGTCATCTCTGTCCAAATTGCGTTCGGATCAAACGACGGCCAAAGGACTTGCCGGGTTTCTCTTGCCCCCGGTAATGGGTCGCTTTCCTTGCCGGTTAGTATGACATTTCCAAGCCCGCCGGCCCCATTATCTAGCTTTACAATCACGCTGCCGGTCTCACACCTCAGCAAGGTGACCGCTCTGAAGAGCTCGTCTGGGCTTGTTATTGCGCAACCACTGGGTACCGGAAGTGCGGCGCTCGCTGCCAATTGACGGAAGTGGCTCTTGCGATTCAATAGATCAGGCCCCCGCTGCAGAGTGAAGTTGTCCCCGTTTTGAAGTATGCCGAGCGCTGCGGCCAAGCGCGCAACGCCTTCGGAAGGGTAACAAGCAGATATTCTCCAAGGAGTGGTCCGACGAATGTGGCGGTTGATTCGTTCGACGATGGTGTCGGACTGCAGGTTGGAATCGCTAAGGATCGACGCTTCGTCCGCGCTTTCGGGCGCAAGAACCGACAGGGTCGAAGCATCGAAGTTGAGCGTCGCGCCAACCAAGGATAGCAGTTCCGTTGGGATAGCTACGGGAGAGACTATTAGGTCGTCCTCTTGTGCAAACCAAACGGAGCGCAAAGCCGACTTGGCGGCAAGCGAAAGCTGAATTTTCGTCAGGTCCGTGCCCGACATTTGTGCGGTACCGGCATTCATAATCAGGATCCGTGGCATCAACAATCTCCGGAGCGTTTGGCGCTAATGGACACAGCCCAATGCTCCGCCACGAGAAGCTCGCAGCAGCGCCTTCGCGTAAAGGAGTTGGCAAGTGCTTGAACCCTTGAGACGCAAGCTCACCTTGCGGTTGGCAATGGAAGTCCTGCCAGGCGACAGTCCGCGATATTTAAGTGCGGTGTTCCTGCCGACTTGATCGAGTACCGAGCTCCTTCAGCATGAAATGCTGGACCTTACCTAACGCCGTTCGCGGGAGCTCTTCTGTGAAGATAATTTCGCGCGGCGTCTTAAAGCGGGCGAGCTGCGATTGGACGTGCGCTGTCAGTGCGTCCGCTTCGATACGAGCCCCCGGCCGCCTGACCACAAAAGCGATTGGCACTTCACCCCAGCGCTGATCGGGCCGACCAATGACGGCGCATTCGTAGACATCGGGATGTTCGATCAGCACACGCTCGATTTCCGCCACGTAGATATTTTCTCCGCCAGAAATGATCAGATTCTTCTTCCGATCAAGGACCGAGAAATACCCATCGGCATCGCGGTGGCCGATATCACCGGTACGATACCAGTCGTTGTGAAAAGCCTCGCGTGTTGCCTGTTGATTGCCCCAATATTCGCAGAAGACGCTGGGGCCGCGCACTGCGATCTCGCCTGGGGTGCCGGGCTGCAACGCATTGCCTGCTTCGTCGATGATCGTCGCTTCACAGCATAGACCCTGTAAGCCGGTCGACCCGCTACGCGCAAGGTCGCCGCCGAGTTTCGTATATACGGCAATGGGGCAAGTTTCTGTCGAGCCGTAAACCTGCAGAACTGGCACCCCGCGTACGGCAAAGCGTTCGATAAGGTGTTGCGGCACCATTGCCGAGCCAGTGCAAATAGCCTTTAAGGAGGATAAATCCGTCGTCGGCCATCGAGGATGGTTGGTGAGCGCTTGCATCGTGGCAGGTACCAAAACGACCAGCGTAGGCCGGTCGCGCTCAAACGCGGCAAGCGTTGCCTCTGGCGTGAAACGTGAGTGAATGGTAACCGTCGCGCCGTGATGCAATGCAGGCGTAGTCTGAATATTCAGACCGCCAACGTGAAACAAAGGCAACACTGTCAAGACATGATCGGCCGAACTGAGGTCATGCATGTGCTGACTCATCACTCCATTCCAGAGCAACGCTTCCTGGCGCAGCACGGCCCCTTTCGGTCGCCCTGTAGTCCCAGACGTATAGACAAGCAGCAAAGGGCAGGGCAGGTCTGCCCCGGGATTGCGGCCGTCACCGCAGCCTCGCTCCAGCAGCCTGTCCCACTTGCTCCCGCTGGAAGGCGCAAAATCCAGGCCGACAACGAGCGTGTCGGGCAGTTGCTCCTTCAAAGCTGGCAGGAGTGCCGCGAAGACGTGTTCAAGCACGAGCACCTTGGCGCCGGCGTCGGACAGGATGAAGAGCTGCTCGCCGACCGCAAGTCGCCAGTTCAGGGGCACGAGGATTGCGCCAAGCCGTGCGCAAGCATAAAGCAGGGCCAGATAGTCAGGGCAGTTCTGGCTTAGGATCGCGACGCGGTCACCTTTCTCGACTCCGAGTTCGCTTTGTAGGGCGCGGGCGACATATTCGATCCTTTGATTGAAGGCGGCATAGCTTAAAGTCCGGCCATCGAAACGGATCGCAGGTTTGTCGGGAGCGAACGCCGCGTTACGCTCAATCAGTGTGCAGAGATTCATCTCAGTTCTTCTCCGTCGTTGATATCTCCGCAATAAGTCTGCCTCGAGGCGTCAGCTCGCTGCGCCCATGAAGTTCATCGCGAGATCCCAATCGCGAGCGCTTGCGTCGAGAGTCTCTCAGGCGCGGACGATCGTCAGGCGGTCTCAGTGGAAAGGTGGAGCTTTTGATGATGTCAATAGTCATGGACCTTGCCTCGACGGATGCCGCTTGAGAATTGAAAGTCGCGGTGCCTGGTCCACCGCCGAGTTTTGCTCGGCATTGTTTGCATGCATCTGCCAGTGGTGATACTCGCACCACGACGATTGTTTCTTGCCTGGTCGTCGAATGACCGGTTCGCCGCACATATAGGCGGCTCTGAGATCTCCATCTTTGAATCCGACAATGGCTCGGCATTGTCCCTCGGTGTGGTCGGTCAATAGAACCTTCTTGGTGCCATCGGGTTTTTTCACCGTGCCGCTCCGAGATGCCCGGCAATCTCTTCCAATGTCACACCAGTCATTTCGGGCGACACTTACAACCCAAGCCCATTGAGAAGGCCGGCGATCAAATTGATCCTCGTGCATTTGCGAGATACTGGCGCCATACCAGAAGCGCCCGCCAGCTTTGACGAACAGAACGAAAAGGCTCGTTCGTCGAACGGACCTGGGGGCGTGGTCAAGCCGGCCGAAAAGCGCGGCTTCGAGCGCGCAAAACTCTGGAAGCGCGCGGGAGAGTAAGATGGATTCTGACGACGCCCGTCATCAGTAGGCTGGAGTGAAGTGAACTCTTGCGTGATTCTGAGACGTTGAGACATTCGCAATCCTTACCTCGGCCCGTCCCGAGACTGACTCCACCTCCCTGAAACCGTACAACTTAACGTTACGTCCGATTCAAGCCCTTTGGCTCCGCATTGTGAATATGTCCGAAGCTCCGGCTTATTGACTGAACGCAGCCCCGGCGTCTGGCACGAATTGGAAGCCTGGCATTTACACGGACGGTGGTGAGCAAGGCACTAGACCAATGCGGCAACGAGCAAGGGCTTCTTTCGCGAACCTGCGACCTTGCAAGATTACGTTCGCCGCACGAAAGTGGAAAGATCCACCAGCCTACCAATTGTGGTGGTTTGGCTGTGAGCGCTGAGTTTGATCTTCTCGCAAAACTGTCGCTATCGCCTATCGACATTATTCGGCGCTGCCGAGCTGGCGGGTATCGCGGCTAATGCTGAGTTCACAACGTGGACAATCTGTCCAAGTCTGCGTCGCCTTCGAACCGACTGGAACGATCCCGATCAGGGGCCGCTTGCAGTCAGCGCGAATGGGATTGGCGTCGGGGTCGATCCAGCCGCTTTCCAGACGCTTGCGACCATCTTGGCGTACGGCGATCTTAGGTCTCATGGTTCTTGGGGCCACCGGGCAACGTGGCCACTAGATCAAGCAGCCGACCAATGCATTGTCTTGGTCAACGAGCGTGATCCCTCTCAAAGCGAAAATGTCACGGCAAACCGGATCCTTGAAGTTGTAAAAAGTCAGACGAATCGCCAACTTGAACACCGTTTGTGGCGAATACTCTATCCCCTTTGCGCGGGCTCCTCATTGCGGGCCGTCGAATTAGCCCGGCCGATGTTTGGTCCCGATAGAAAATACACAGAGACTGCACTCAGTCACGCGATAGGGTTCGAAGCGCGCCTTGCAAGTTGATCAACGGTTCGCCATGACCGGGGCCTGTCGCGACAACCCGGCCAATAAAGATGCTATGCGTGCTAATTGTCTTGTGATCGTACAAAATGCACTCGAGCGTGCAAACTGCGCCCTGCAAAAGTGGCACATCGAGAACGCCCTGATTCCACTGCGCCGTATCGAAGCGATGGACACCTTTAGCAGCATCCAGGCCGCCAAATCGTAGGGCCAGGTCCTCCTGATCACCGCGGAGAAGGCTCACTCCAAAACGTCTGTTGGCGAGGATCGCGTCATGAGTCTCAGATCTGGAATTGATGGCGGCCAGCAGGCAAGGCGGGTCGATGCACATTGAGGTCACAGAACTCACCGTTAGCCCACGTCGGCAGACGGTTTTTCCGGTCGTCACAATGGCGACGCCACTCGCCAGGTTTCGCATGGCCTGACGGAACTCGCTCGCTTGGATGGATGGAATGTCCCACATGGGGAACGGAAACTGAGAGCTCATAACCTGCCTATAGAGTGGGTACGCGGTTTCCAGTGCATCGCTATGCGCACCTTGGTTTGCCTTAATCTGGCGCCTCGTGGTTGTTGTTCGATGTGACCATGGCCAGAGTGCAGCCGGGCACGACTATCCCGTGTGTTGGTAGCGAAGATGAACCTAGAAGGCCCGGAACGGCTCGTCGCATTGCGCCGAACTGCACTCGACGACCGCAGTCTCAAGGACCTGACCAGTTCGGCTCATTGCAGCGAAACTCTTGCGGTAAGATGATTTGAGAACCCGAGGTCGCGATCGCTACTGGTTGCTCTGAACGACGTCGGTAGGCGCTCGGATGCCGACTGACGTCGAGTTCCATAGCAGTGAGCGGATTCCGCATTCTCTCTGTTGTGGAGCATCAGCACCTCTATTGAGTTCTGACAACGTTGAGAACGCGCCTTTTTGCAGCAATAAGATGGTGATCGAGCGTTGCGTGCAGCGCACCGCGCAGCTCTGCCGGGATCGATGCGTCTGTGTCGATCAGTTCTCGAAACTTCCGCACAATGTGTTCGATCTGTGCGATTGAATCGAAAGCTGCCGTCATTGGCGAGGGCGTCATTGATTGTCTCCTTGGACGCGCGGCGCGCACGATGCTGAGAATCTTGATCTCGCCAACAGCGTGTTGGTTGTTCGGTGGAGAGCGTCGCGCTTGATATTGCGAGTGGTAGTGATCCGTCGTCAGTTGAGCCTCGCCCAATGCGCCAAGCTCGCCTCGCCATCGGCGGTGCGATGACGCATATAGCGTTTCCATCTTCCGCGCGCGTCTACTGGAGCGCGCAGCTGGAATGAAAGCGAGTGGCGTCTCAGAGCTGGCTTTACTCGGTGCCATGAACTGACAAGTTCTGAGTTGCTTATCGAACTACCGCGACGCCTTGATGCCGTTTGTGATTGGAATTCGAAGCTGATCCGGCCTCCTTGAGTGGCTTTTCCGGTCATTGGTGCAATCCGGTCCCCATCGCTGTTCCGCGCAGCAGCAGCTGGCTCGCCGCGGTCACATCGGCTTGTCTCATTAGGCTCTCGCCGATGAGGAAGGTCGATATGCCAACGCGCGAAAGCCTGACGAGATCGTTTGGCCCGAGAATGCCGCTTTCGCCGACAATCAGACGGTCCTTCGGAATGAGGGGAGCTAGTGCCTCGCTGGTTGCGAACGTGGTCTCGAATGTGCGCAAATTGCGGTTGTTGATGCCGATCATCGGCGAGCGGAGGGTGAGGGCACGCTGGAGTTCCGCACCGTCATGGACCTCGACCAGCACGTCCATGCCATGGGCCAGGGCAGCAGCCTCGATCTCGCGGGCAGCCCCGTCATCTAGCGCGGCCATGATGATCAGGATGCAGTCGGCGCCATGGGCGCGCGCCTCGACAACCTGGTAGGTATCGAACATAAAATCCTTCCGCAGCACCGGTAGGTCCGTCTGTGCGCGCGCCGCCACCATGAAGTCGAGATGTCCCTGGAAGGACGGTGTGTCCGTCAAGACCGAGAGGCAGGCCGCGCCCCCCCGCCTCATAGGCGCTCGCAAGCGAGGGCACATCGAAGTCGGCGCGAATGCGGCCCCTGGACGGGGAGGCTCTCTTAATCTCGGCAATCAGAGCGTACTCACGCGCGGCGTGTTTAGCACGAATCGCGCTGACGAAGCCACGCGGAGGCGGTGCAAGACGCGCGAGTGCCTCGACGTCCGGCAGCGGCAACGCACGCTTAGCAGCCGCAATTTCCTCGCGCTTGTAGGCTTCGATCTCGGTCAGAATGTCGGACATCGGTCAGCTCGGCGGTCGAGCGTTGGAGACTGCGATTAGGTGCGCCAATCGCGCCGCCGCGGCACCGCTATCGAGCGATTTCTGCCCAAGCATGACGCCGTCTTTCAATGTCGAGGCTCGGCCAGCCACAATTAATGCCGCGGCCGCATTCACAAGCGCGACATCGCGGTAGGGGCCTGACGCGCCGTCAAGCACGCTTCGCAGTGCCACTGCATTGGCGTCGGCATTGCCACCCTTCAGCGCCTCGGGGGCGCAACGAGCCAGTCCAGCTTCTTCCGGGGTCACTTCGAACGTGCGGATCGTACCCGCCTCAAGGGCGGCAACGAAGGTAGGCCCCGTGAGGGTGATCTCGTCGAGGCCGTCCGAGCCATGCACGACCCACGCCGATTCGGCATCAAGGTTCTTCAACACCTGCGCCAAGGGCTGTACCCATTGGGGTGAAAACACTCCGACGATCTGCCGCTTGACTCCGGCGGGATTGGAGAGCGGTCCGATTAGATTGAAGATGGTGCGGGCGCCAAGTGCGGTCCGGATCCGGCCGACGCGCTGCATCGCCGGATGATGAGTTGGCGCAAACATGAAACCGATGCCGGCTTCGTGCACACAGCGACCAACGTCTTCAGGGGCGAGGTCAATATTCACGCCGAGGCAGGCCAAGACGTCCGCGGCGCCTGATCGTGAGGATACCGCGCGGTTGCCATGCTTGGCGACGGGGACGCCTGCGCCAGCAACAATGAAGGATGCGCACGTCGATACGTTGACCGAGCATGAGGCGTCGCCGCCCGTGCCGACAATGTCTACAGGGTCGGATGGCGCATTCACTCGCAGCATTTTGCTCCGCATCGCGGAAACCGCGCCTGTGACTTCTTCTACGGTTTCGCCACGCACCCGCATCGCCATCAACAGCCCGCCGATCTGCGAGGGCGTCGCCTGACCCGACATCATGCTGTCGAAGGCAGTAGCGGTTTCTTCACGGGTCAACGTGGCGCCAGTAGCAACTTTGCTAATGATCGATCTAAGGACGTCCATCGCGCGCTATAGTGCTCCTTTTCGTTGACAATCTCAGTCGAGGCCGTGCGGATAGGAGAGATCGACGGCCGATATCCCATATATTCACCTCGACGACTGCTGATGACCTTGCGTCATGAGCCGCTCCGACCAGTGTCAAAATCTCCCTCTCGTCCCGGGTTCGAATACATGCGGTAACTTCATCACGTCTTCAGCCATGTTCTTCTCAACCTCAGCGGGACTTGCGGACCCGACTCCGCCTTGTTCCAATCCTCAAGGGCTCGCCTTGCCGGACCGCACGCTCGCCATGAAATGCCAAGCCCCTCGGCTCGGCGATCGAGAACGGGCGTCATCCATATCGACATTGCCAGCGGACCCACCGTCCCCCGGCGTAGCAGCCCGCTGTGAACTCTTGGCTTGATCCTAGGTTTGCTTTGCAAGCCTACAACTTGACGTTACGTAAGATTCAAGCCCCATCCCATCGGGTCCGGCAAGTGTGATCCATTCGCTCCAATCCAATTCAGGCGCGTCGATGCAATGCCAACTCATCGCGTTGCGAGAACCGATGCTGGACCAACCTTGAAATCCGATCCGGCTAAGGGAAGTTGAAAACAATTCAACATGAGGAGTACGCCAGCCCGAATGGCAATAAGCCGCGTCTTCAACGTTGGCGGCACGTTGCGTCAGATTCGGCGCTGAGGTTTCGAGCAGCGTCGTCCAAGTGGATGGCAGAACCTGTCATCAGTTAGCTCTGGTTCCCAAGGTAGCGGCGGACAGATCCATGTGACGTGTTGCATCCTGCTGCTACATTCGGAAGACGCCGTAATGCGGAGCTGCGATCGGAGCGTTTAGTGATGCACTCAGCGCGATTGCGAGGGCGCTTCTGGTGTCGACGGGATCAAGAATGCCGTCGTCCCAGATTTCGGAAGTAGCATAGTAAGCGCTGGATCGCTCCCGATACTCCTCGAGAATCGGCTCGCGTATGGTTGCCAATTCCATGTCGGACAATCGGCCGCCTTCGCGGGCCAATTGTCTTGCCTTGACGTGAGTGAGCACACCGGCAGCTTGCTCGGCGCCCATCGCTGAAATCGTAGACTGCGGCCAGCTGAAGACAAAGCGAGGATCAAAAGCGCGTCCCGCCATAGCGTAAGTTCCTGCGCCATGAGAGCCGTTGCAAACAACGGTGAACTTGGGCACCGATGCACTGGATACGGCCATGATCAACTTGGCGCCATGCTTGGTGATGCCTTTCCGCTCGTATTCGCGACCCACCATGAACCCCGTGACGTTCTGCAGGAAGAGAAGGGGCGTCCGGTTCTTTTCGCACAATTGGATAAAATGAGCGCCCTTAAGGGCACTATCGCCGAACAGCACACCATTGTTCGCAAGAATCCCGACTTGGTATCCATGAAGCCGCGCAAAGCCGCACACCAGAGAGGCGCCATAGCGCTGTTGGTATTCGTGGAAGCGGCTGCCATCGACAAGGCGAGCGATGATTTCTCGCATATCGAACTGCACTCGGGTATCTTTGGGAATGATACCGTACAGCTGAGATTCATCGTAGGCTGGCGGCTCCGGAGCGACTTGGTCGATCCAGGTCTTCTCAGGACGATGGAAACGAGCGACGATGTCTCGGGCGATTGCAATCGCATGCATCTCGGAGCTTGCGAGATAATCGCTCGTGCCTGATACGGCGGTATGCATATTGGCGCCGCCAAGCTCTTCGACCGACACATTCTCGCCGGTGGCGGCCTTTACGACCGGTGGGCCACCGAGAAAAATCGCTCCTGTGCCTTCGACAACTATGTTGTACTCGCTAAGTGCAGGCACGTAGGCGCCGCCAGCCGTGCAATGGCCCATGGCAATTGCGACTTGCGGAACTCCCATTTTGGAGAGAATGGATTGATTGCGGAGAATTCGACCCGCGTAGTAGCGATCCGCGAAGAACTCCGCTTGCAAAGGGAGGAAGCCACCCGCACAATCACACAGATGAACGACCGGCAGACGGTTCTCGATCGCTATGTCCAACGCTCGCACGATCTTCTTGACAGAGAGCGGATACCATGCGCCGCTTTTTACACTAGCGTCATCTGCGTGAACAATCACCTCGCGCCCCGCGACGATGCCGATGCCGACGACCTGCGCTGCGCCAGGCACCTCGCCGTCGTAGGCCTTGTTAGCGGCCAAGGTCGAAAGCTCGAGGAACGGGGTCTGTGGGTCGAGCAAGGCCTCAATCCGGTCCCGGACAAATAGCTTGTTTTGACGCCGCAATCGCTCCAGCTCTCGCTCGGCTCGGTGGAATCGAACAGCACGCTGTCGATCCTTCAATTCGGCCGCAAGCCGCTTGTTGTGCAGCTCGTTGTGACGGAAATCCTGCGAGTTGACGTCGACCAATGAAGCGATTCGCAGCATGTCAACATCCTTCCTTCGAAAGCGTGATCAGCGCGGCGTCTCGCTCGAAGCTCTCGCCTTCATTGAAGTGAATTCGGTCGACCACGCCGTCCTGCGGAGAGCGTATAATGGTCTCCAGCTTCATGCTCTCGATCATCATAAGCGCCATGCCGGCAGTGACTGGTTGGCCGGGTGAGACCCTGGTCGTGATGACCATACCCGGCATTGGTGCGCGGGCCACTAGGGAGCTTGCTTCTTGACTTACGGAAGCCAACGTTTGCAACGGATCGCGATAGCGCAGCGTGCGTGTCCTGCCACGGATATGCACGTGAATCATGTCGCCGTCGATGACGAACCTGACCGGCTCGCGCTCGCCGGCAATAGTCAAGATGCCGCTACTATTGCTGTGATGGGCGAACCCGACTGGAGCAATCACTTGATCGCGCAAGTGAAGACGGTAGCCCTGCTGGGACGCTGAAAGCCATACCTGATGATCTACACCATCAAGCTCGAAGGAGTGATACACGTCAATTCCTCCAGTTACCCAGCACCGCGTGAAGCGGGGGCACGGCGTCGGCCGATTCGCGAACTGGCCTCGTCAGTAGAGCGGCTGAAGCGAGAAACGCGGATAAGCCGAAAGCAAAATTATCCGTTGCGATGTGCGGATTGTCCTCAAGATATCCGCTATGGATCTCTCCTCCGAGGAATGCCTCGTCGGCAAGTATACGTGCGAGAAAGTTTGCATTTGTCTGGCAGCCGAGGAGAATCGTCTCCCGGATTGCGCGATGCGCCTTCAGCGCCGCCTCTGTCCGCGTCGGCGCGTGCGCGATGATCTTGGCAAGCATGGGATCGAACGCTGCCGTAATTCTCTGGCCTTGCAAGATGCCGCTGTCGATCCGTACTCCATCGGGGTACTCGAGAAGTAGGATGTTGCCCGTGGTCGGAGCGTATCCACGTTCGGGAGCTTCCGCGTACAGTCTGATCTCGATTGCATGCCCATTCGAGACGATATCTAACTGCGAAAATCCAAGCGCTCGGCCGGCGGCGGCATAGACCTGTTCGGCAACAAGATCGACGCCGGTAATCATCTCGGTCACGGGATGCTCAACCTGTAGGCGAGTATTCATCTCAAGAAAATAGAACTCTCCGGCGCTGAAAATGAATTCTACGGTACCTGCATTCTGATAATTGGCGGCACGGGCGATACCAACGGCTGTCTCGCAGATCCGTTTACGCAATTGGGGTGACAGTGCTGGCGAGGGCGTCTCCTCAATGATCTTCTGGAAGCGACGTTGCACTGAGCACTCCCGCTCAAAGAGGTGGACGACGTTTCCAAAGGAGTCGCCGAGCACCTGCACCTCGATATGGCGCGGCTTTTCAATATAGCGTTCGACGTAAACGCGGCTATCCGCAAAATGCCGCTGGCCTTCACGGCGTGCTTGCTCAATCGCGTCTTCCAGATGATCAAGGTCGCGCACAATCCGCATGCCCTTGCCCCCACCGCCCCCTGATGGTTTCACAAGCAGGGGGGCACCAATAGCCCGAGCCCTAACAACAAACTCCTCAGGATCATCTTCGTCGACCGCCGATGGAGCGACCGGAAAGCCGTTGGACTGAACGAATTTGCGGGCCCGGATCTTATCGCCCATCAGTTCTATAGTTTCGGGCGCCGGCCCGATGAATGTAATGCCGGCTTTCGTTACAGCCCTGGCAAACTCCGCATTCTCGGAGAGAAATCCGTAACCCGGATGCAGCGCGCCAGCGCGAGCCTTGTGCGCGGCAGCAATCATTTGCTCGATGTCCAGATAGGCCGCGACGGGTGAACGACCGCTGATCTCAATCGCGGTATCCGCCATGGAGACGGCAGGACTGTGTGCATCGACCTCGTGGTAGATAACCGCAGAACGGAGCCCCAGCTTACGCAGTGTCTTGACGATTCGTACGGCAATCTCGCCCCTGTTGGCGACTAAAACAGTATCAAAGGGAAGTGTGTACATCTGCTTCTGTCCGAACAACACCTGAAGAAGGCGTTCCGTAAGTGGCAATCGGTTTTGTGCGCCCTCGACTGCCTCCGTTAGCTCACCTGCTGGCATCCGAGATTCGGCATCTTCGCTCTGCGGTTCGGGCCGGGGAATAGGCCCAGCCCTTACCGCTTAAGGAACAGGTGGTTGTCCTATTTCAAATCGGCTTTGCCTTTGTCACTATCTCGGACTGATATTACGTGCCGACATTGCTTACTCAAGCTCGCCTGCTTGGCCCTGAGGCAGGCGGTGATCGCGGCTCGATCGGGTATGTGGCCGCTACACAGGCGAAATACGTCGTCTATGCAGGCCTCCTTTTCCTCGGTTGTAGGAGCTTGGTCGCGCGCGAGCGCCCACTCGGGACATAGAACTATCGTCGCAACAACGAAAACAGTTGCTAGTTGGTGGACCTCGAACAGCGAAGACCAATGTGCTCGTTGCTTTTGACTCATAATGTCCTCTGTGCGTTCTGTTATGCGGTGTTGTTATTCCTGCGCAGGGGGCGATATGATCCGCCCACCGGAAACAGGTCGGAACCGAAGGATCAGTGGCAGTTTGAAGCGCCTTTTGTATCTGCGAACTCAACAACGCGTTGGGTTAGTGGCCTCTATGCGACAATGTCGGCATGAGCCGCTGTTAAAGCCGGACCGCACTACCGAGCGTCCTGCAGCACTGCAGCTGGACCGACCGAGCAATTGAGTTGTTAGCTCCCAATGACTGTGCGGTTGGCGTTCTCATTGCCGGGAATCTCAAGCTCTGGGCCTAGGTTTGTGACATGCCCGCA
The DNA here is from genome assembly GCF_001908235.1 of Bradyrhizobium sp. NAS96.2. Lineage (GTDB taxonomy): Bacteria > Pseudomonadota > Alphaproteobacteria > Rhizobiales > Xanthobacteraceae > Bradyrhizobium. The sequence continues at coordinate 66,991 of NZ_LGHK01000022.1, read as the reverse complement.
ACCTCCGGCCGGGAGTCAGTGGTTCGGCAAACGGCCGATGAGCCCGTAGTCGCCTGTACGAAGTGATACTTGGAGGCGCAGTAGCGGTGAGGCGATCAAAAGCGGACGACGTTGGGTGTGTCGCCGAGATCGTACCCGGCCGAGAATAGCAAACCATCGAGGGGCGATGCGCCCGAACGACGGTCGGTGAAAAACTCTGGCTTATTATCCGGCTCCTTTGAAGAGCCGCAGAGGCCGTCTGCAATACGACGTATTCCATCCGTCATTGCAGCCCCGGAGGCGCTGAGGAGAGAACGGCATAGCTCGAGTGTGACGCGCTCGTGGTCGTTCAGTGGAGACTTGCCGGCCGTGCCATCCAGTGCGCAGCGCAGTCCGAGTTCGGTAGAAGGTGTGTGAAACGAAACTGATTGTCGCGACGCTATCTTGGAACTGTGAGACATTTGCAATTTCCATTACCTGTCAGGAAGCGTCTCGAGTGTCCGAGGTGCTTCTCACTTGTCGAGGATCGTACAATCTGACGCTACGTACGATTCAAGTCCCGCGTTGAAGGGCCTGTGAATATATATCAATCTTGCGGATCCGAGCGCAGGCGCACGAATACAAGGCGATATCTTGCTGACTGACGATCTCATGTTGATTGAGCCGCAAGCGCGCATGATAGGCTGCAGCGCAGGCGTGCACTCGTTTTGTGCGGGCAGGTCGGAATACTTGTTTGACCCGCAATCAATTGGGCGTAGCGAGACCCGCCGCCAAGCCTTCGTCTTCGAACAATGCAAGCGCAAATTGTCGGGTTGATCAGCGGTTCGACCAAAACGAGGCGGACTTGAACCTGGCGAGACCTGCATGCAGCGTCCCCTGGTCTGTGCATATGCGTCGGGTGTTGGAGCGATGTTGGGTCCTGGCGAAAGAATTGGCAGTGTGGTCGATTTGCGGTGGCGGGGTTACGTACATATACGGAGAGCCGGTGTCGCATTCCTTTGATCTATAAACTGCATGCTGACGCCATGAACTTGAAAAGTAGACTTTACGATGCCAATCATTGGCGGAGTCGCGCGGAAGCAACGCGATCCAAAGCGGAATCCTTAGCATTGGGCAAGTCAAGAGATAGGCTTCTCAAGATTGCCGAGGAATACGACAAGCTTGCTCGACGTGCCCAAGAGTGGCAGTCGAGCGGAAGCGACGACGAGCCAGAGTCCGGTCAACACTTCTAATGATCTTTGCTTCTCATGAAGGCAACTCACCACAAGAGATATCTACGTCACTTGGTGAAGACCTGGTGGTTCGATCAGATATCGGTGTTCCGGCGATGCGCAACGAACTCGTGCCCGCCGTTGGAATCCGATCGGGCCGCCCATCGGTCAGATGAGAATGATCGGCAGCTTTAGTCAGGCACGACACTTGCTTTGAGTATTAAGGAGCGTTGAGACGATCCGCTGCTGCGAGTTGTCGAGACAGTCCTTTGTCGCACCAACGCTCCGACTGACCCGGCGCACATTGTCCCCCAAGCAAGGTGCGTCGGGTTTCGATCTTCTCAGCCGTGGAGAGCGCAAGTCGCTTGGAAACCGCCATTGGGGGATATCGGCGGATCTCCGAGCGCAAAGTTGCAGCCCTTACACTCTTGTCAGACGCAGAGACCGTGCAGCAAAGCCAAGTTAGGCCAGCGAGAGGAATTCGCGGTAACGCGGCGGCGTGGTAGCCGGACGCGGAGCTGAAGGCTGAGCCCGTTACGCAGACCTCATAGATGGTGAAACTGTCATTGCGGTTGAGTGTCTGTACGAGTTGATGCTGAGATAATTGGTCGGTTGGCCGCTCTTGGCGCCGCCGCCTCCACCGAGAGCAATGCGCTCTGCTCGTTGTTGCCCGCCGGCTGCCATGATGCTTCCGGTCGTCGACGATCTCAGAGCCCCTTACCCAGTGCGCATTTGCCCGGTGGATCGGGAATGTGGTCGTCAAATATTCCTTTAATCCGTTTCACAAGCTTCGCCGCAACGTCCCCTCGCAGTCCTGACCTAGCACATATGACAGCTCGGAGATCAGATAATTGAGGCAAATAGTAGTCGGGCGCTTCAATCAGGTCGTCCGGCACGGAGAAGGACGGCAGTGCGGTCAAACCGATGCCCAGACGTACGGCCGTCAGCCTCACCAAGTAGTCAGAGGTGTGAAGTACGACCTTGTAAGCCGATCCCATCCTGTCCAATGGGCCAGTCATCCAATCCTGGCCAGGAAGCATTATTATTGGGATGGGAGCGCCCGGACTGAGAACAAAGTCGCGCGAGCGAACCCAGATCGCGGGGAATACTCGCTGCTCACACACAGTCTTGGCAAGTTCAGCATCGGCATGAGGAGCGAAAATGACGGCTACATCTATGTAGCCTTCGATCAAACCCTTGCGGATGGCAGCAGATTGATCAACATGTATAGACAGGTCCGAAAAAGCACTCCTCCCGGCGCGCTCGAAAAGCCTTTGAGCAAAAAGGCTGCTTAAGCCGATGCGATAAACGCATGCGGTCCCACCACCTCCCAGCCTGAGCATCTGGTCGTTCGCGTTGAGTATTATCCGTGCCTGCTGGAGGGCAAGTTCGCCCAAGTCGGTGAAGGTAGTGCCGTTCGCGGTTTTGACAAACAGTTGCCCGCCAATTAGGCCCTGTAATCGCTTAACTTGTGCGCTGACGGCAGGCTGACTAAGTCCTAGCTTGGTTGCGGCTTTCGACAAGCTGCCCGTCTCAGCGATGGCTACAATAGTGCGGATCGCCTCAATTGGAATGTTTAGTGCTTGGAGCATTATTTCGCGCAACGTGAAGACGAACCGTATCAGCCTCTAAAGTTGTCGCTTCAGTATCACACGGCGCCAACAAAGCACGACCAGAGTGGCTGCTGACAAAAGAATATGTACGTAACGTACATATCGCGTCTTCAATCCGCCTGTTGGATCATGCTTCGTTTCGTCCGGATAGGACAAACATCACGCCTGCCTTCCGGTTGTCAAATCGAGCCAGGCCTATGCAAGCCAAGAGAGAGAGGACCTAATAACGTCGCCGCGGGATGAGGGCTGTTCTCGCGCACCAGCTGGTCGTGGGGAAAATCAAACGTGAATCGCGGATTGTCGTCGCCGTGATCAGGGCAAACGTGGTGCACCATTTGAACGTAGACGGACTGCCATGCAGGAGCCTGGTGGGTGCACTCGCGCAAGAGCTCCGCAGATCGAACTCTCGAGCTTGATCCTCAGTCCTATGCCAGCTACCCAATCAAGGGCGGGCGCCGACTGCTCCTGCTTGCGTAACGATCCCGGGTCTGCTCCGCATTGGACGTCGCCAAACTCGATGGAGCGTCGTGAGTCGTCTCGCCATGGAGCGGTTCAGCGGCACGTTACCAAGTGACTGGTTTCGGATTCGCCTTCCTGCCGGACCTTCTGCGGCGCCTGCCGTGCGCCGGCTTGCCTCTTCGATGACTCGATCACGATAATGCCACGACGAGCCAGCAGATCCCGGCCCAAAGGAGCGCATTAAGGAGAAGCGCAGCAAGCGGCCAGAAGTTCCAGGCTCTCTGCGGCTGTGGAGCGCGAGGCTCTGGCGTGCGAGGGGCTTTGTCATTCTCGAACATGGCTTGTTTTGAAGCGCGCCAATGTGTCATCCATACACCTTCTTGCACTGCGCTAGTCGGGAGAGCCGGGCTAGGGTTATTGCAAATGAAGTCACCAAACCGGACGAACATCTGCTCGATGCCGGCGATCATGGCTAAAGGACAGCGGCATACCGCCTCTCGGCTCGAACGTTTTCCATCCTGAGCAATCGGCATGCCATCTGCGAGAACTGCTGCGCGTCGCCTAAGATGGGAAAGCCATGTTTGCCGGCGCTGGTTGAGGAAGACGTCGGGTTCCTTACATCGACGTCTTCAACCGGTCATGGCCGGTACAAGGCAGCCGGCTCCAGCAGCCGTACGGGGCGTTGCTTGAAAAGTGCTTATCTGCCGGTACGCTGTTTCGCGGCCCATCCCGCCCAAGGTCGCCAAACGTTGAGGAGGCGTCTGGCCCGTCGGTCATCGAGCAGTCCGCTCGATTGGTTTGCAATCATCAGACGCTGTGACTTTTGCCGGCTGGCGCCGGGAACAGTCGGCGGGGATCGCAGCGCGCGGTGTTGCTCCAAACCTCACGTCAGTTTTTCTTTCGTCAGATATTCAGCATCCTGTTGCAAGCCTCCTCTTGTCGGAATTTCCGAGGCCTTGGCAATGGCTAGACGCGGTTAGCTTGCTCAAGCAGGCAGCTCCGTAAGCTGTACACACCACGCGCGCTGCGGTCAAAAGCAGCGTGACGTCACGCCGGAAACCACGCCGCCGACATCTTAGAAATCCACAATGCAAAGAAAACGAGTGTCCGCTGCTTCAGCGCTGGCCCAAATCCTGCACCGCTTTCGCGCGCCAGCAAGATGGCGCTGCAACAGGATGGGGGTCAGCCTCGACGCGTCGATCGGCAATGCAGTATGCGGCTCGGTCTCAATTTGCTAGCCTTGATCGTGTTCTCGCCAAGGCTCTGTCTCGAGCTGAAGGTGGCCTCTGTATTGATCGTTGACGTCATTTCGATTTGCGGCCGTGCGTGCGCCCGTTTCCCGTATCGCCAAAGCCGCTCGTGTCGAGGCTCGCTGTTGCTTGCTCCTTTAGAAGCGAGGGCGTCAATACATGTTCAATGAATTGGACTTGCGAACCTTCGAGCTGCATCCGCAACGCGACGCCGTGCTCAATGAAGTGCACGCGCGGCCGTTCATGCGCCTTGTCTCGCCATTCAGCGTGATTCACTTCGCCTTTCTTGCGCAGAGCGAAGCGGCCACCAGCGATCGCCACCGCTTTGTCGATTTCTGCCAGCAGCACAACCTCCCACCGCCCGAACCGTCGGCGAAACATCATCAGGTCGTGGTCGGGCCCGCTCTGTTACGATGGGAGCAGCATTCGGAATTTGCGACATTCACCTGGATCTGGAGTACCGCAAATGGTCCCGCTCGCCCATTCGACGATGTCGATGATACTGTTCAATCGCTGATCCGCGCCTTGCGCCAAGCCGGACCATTACTGGTCGCAAACAAGTTGGAAGTGGAGCAGGGCACCTCGCCGATCAAACGTGCTGAACAGCTTTTTGACAAGGGTAGCCTCGCCATGGTTGCCACAAAGGGGGCCACGGGCGTTGTGGCCTCAGACTTTCGCGTGGACGCAAGCGGCTTCTCCAGGATCCTTGTCTGCGACCTCGGGTTAACGCCGCATGATCTCGGTGCGTTGGTCCAGCGGGTCCTCGAAATCGAGACCTACCGTCCTTTGGCGCTGCTTGGCCTGTCGGCGGCCGTTGAGCTTGCGCCGTCCGTCGATCGCATCGATCGCCGTCTTGTTGAGGCGCTGGAAGAAATGCAGGGCTCAGAGGGGCTGCAATTCAACAACCATCTGCTTGCCGAACTGACGGCGCTGGCCGCCTCATTCGAAAGAGGCGCGACGGGCAGCCTGTTTCGCTTTGGCGCCAGTAGGGCCTACAATGAGCTGGTCCAATCGCGACTGTCCATCATTGAAGGCAGCGATGTCGCGGGGTATCCGACCTGGTCGTCCTTTCTGGCACGCCGCATGGCGCCAGCGATGCGGACCTGCGCGACAGTGGAGGACCGTCAGGCGAGCCTGTCGGTGAAGCTGGCACGGACGGCCGATCTGTTGCGAACCCGCGTCGATGTCGAGATCGAGCGGCAGAATCGTGACCTTCTGCACGCAATTAGCGAGCGTACGAGACAGCAACTTCGGCTGCAGTTCACGGTCGAGGGATTATCGGTCGCGGCGATAGGATACTATGTAGTCAGCCTGTTCGGCTACCTCGCCAAGGGGGCGCAAGACGTCGGACTGCGTGTAGATCCCTCTATTCTAACCGCAATCTCCGTACCAATCGCGGTCGGCGTGATCTGGATTGTGAGTTACAATGTTCGAAAGCGGCACCTCAAGCACGACAACGTATCCTCAGTGGCGGGCGAGTGAAGTCCCTTGAGCAAGGTTACGACGGCGACCTCACGAAGTTCTCAGACCCGTTTCAATAGTCGCGTTCATTGAATCGTAACCCCACTTGAAGACGCAGCGACGGAGCTGTCAAACGCGACGGAGCATACGGTTTTCGTCGGGTCAGATGGCCGGCGTCTCTAGCATACCGGTGCACGGGCCGACTCAGCGCGAGCCGAGTCACCTATTAGCCAGAGACCGGTCGCGGCGGCGAATGCGAGTTCGATCCTGCTCAACGCAAACTTGGTTGATGTGGCCACATAGATGACTCATTGGCATTGTTACAGGCTGCGGCGAGCAGCGAGGGCTGAAAATGCTAAGTGGAGAGCCAGTATTGGACAACGTCGCCTTTGGGGGTCCTCAATCGCTGAAGCCGCTAGGTGGTTCACCAGTAATAATGGAGAACACACTGACGAAAAATCGTCGATGCAATCATATTGAGCATACCGATTGTCGACGCATCAGCGATCAACAAATGTGGTGACGCAGCTACCTCATGTGCTGAAGCATTCCCACGAACATGAATGCGTGCAGCAATAAGCGACGGTTAGCAAGCGGCGCAAGTGACCGCCGCGCTCGTCCGCTGCCGCGCCCGGGCGGAGGCTCGCTTTCACGCCAGCCTAGCCGCTATCGATGAACAATAATCAATTGCTCCGAGCTATTCGCATGAGGCTCGCTCATGACCGAGACGTTCAGGGTTCATCCGAACTGGCTGGCAGAGGAACGGCAGAAGCCCTCTTCGGCGCGCGGGTGTTCGAAACAGTTGGGCAATCCCTGCCAATCGCGGGGACCAAGTCATGCGTCGTGCGGCAGGCTGGGACGAAGTCGCGCGGGGCGAAAGAGAGGAGAGCCTGGATGTTGAAGCCACGAAGGGCAGGCCGACGAGGCTCTCGCGAGCTGATGCAAGCGGGAGCTGTTGCGCGCGATCCGGCGATGATGGATTGGGCATGCGCTGCCCAGCCGTGCCGCTGACACCCCTTCGGTGGATCGCCGAAAGAAGGGCATGGATAGTGCGAAGGGGTGCAGTGGAGGACAAGGGATGATCGACATCTGCGGCCTGCTCAGCAGATTGTTCGAAATGCGGCAGATAATTCAAACTAGAGAATGGTGCCGGAACGCTGTGTCGAAGGCTCAGATGGCGCCGCTCAGTGAGTCGCGTGATAACGTCATTTACGTCGATTTCAAGGCTATTCGCGAGGCAAAGGAGGGGGAGTGCGTTCGCAGATATTAGAGAAACTGGAGGCGGGCCGAGTGCGACATGGCCGGTTCGCTAGCGCTCCGGGATCAGGTCCTTGTGGCCTATTCTTCGTACAAGGGCCTTGCGGCTGCGAGCTCAAGATCAGCGGACTTGTACGCCCAGGCTGGGAGCAAGTGTCCGTCTCGACCACGCGGCGGTGCCCGAACTGGGACGAGATGTCCTTTGTCAAAGACCTATTCTGGGATGAAGAGGAATGCGCGATGCAGCTGCATCCGCCTCATTCGCGGTACGTGAACAACAGCCGGTACTGCCTGCATCTCTGGAAGCCAACTCATCGAGACATTCCGATGCCGCCGCCGAGCTTTGTAGGCATCATTGGGCTTGGCCCATCTGAAGCTGCAATGTTGTTTGGCGGATGAGCGCGATGTCGTGATGGTCGAGACCGCCGCCGCGCCAGTGGGAGAATATCCGTGATCACTCAGGCCGCCGCCGCTCGCCCTTCGGCGTGGTGTTCGGAAGGTAAACAGCAGCAACATGGCACTCGAAGTGGCGCAAGGCGTTCGCCTGCCACGCGACCTCACAGAACCCTCAAGATTCCGTCGAATCGCGCGTCGTGATTCCGCCGTCGCATCGGAGGGAGCGACGGGTGGACGCAGCGTTGAGATCGGCGTCTCTCGGGTGCTGTCCTGGTTAGGACACTCGCTCCGCCAAATTAGGACAGTCGGGATTGGTCATTTTCGTTGGTCTTTAAACAACAACGCCGCTCGCTTGAAATACATGCGATGCGGCGTTGGTCCGGCCCCAGGAAGGACGTGGCAAAATCCTGGCTCCCATGAGAGTGCATGGAGCGGGCCAAGGAATTGTGTCATCGGGCACCGTATGACTCCGGGTACAAAAGAGGTGGGTGATGTCTTGCGCTCGGATCCACACGCGTTATTTCCCGAACCTGAGTTCGTCCAGATCATCCCGGGACAGGGCAGGTGATTTTCATTTCCTTTTGGCGAAGCGTGCGCGAAAACTGCGCGTTGTCTCATTAAGATACTGAAATTAAAACAAGTTATACTATTTTAGCGAGAATAATATAGCGGACTTGTGCCGAAGTTCCGAGAGTTATACTATTTTTGAAAAAATAGTATAACGAGGTTCCGATATGCCGGCGAACCACGGCCTGGATGTTGCCTACCAAACGCTCTATTCCGAACTGGTCCAGCGCAGCCTCGACGAGAGCTTCACCTCGGAGTTTTCCTCGAACGGACGGTTCGTGGCTGTCGAGGTCAAGGGCAAGAAATACTGGTATTTCGACACGCCCAAACCCGAGGGCGGCGGCCAACATCGCCGCTATGTCGGTCCCGTGGACGATCCCGAGATCACCAAGAGGGTCGAGGCGTTCAAGGATCTGAAGGCCGACCTGAAAGGACGTCGCCGTCTCGTCTCCACGTTGATCCGTGAAGCCTATCTGCCGCGTCCTCTGCCGATCGCGGGCCAGGTCGTGGAGGGGCTAGCGAAGGCTGGCTTCTTTCGCTTGCGGGGAGTGCTCGTCGGCACCGTTGCGTACCAGTGCTATGCCGCTGTGCTTGGTCGACGCCTTGAGGCGGCCGCCATGCAGACTGGCGACGCCGACTTTGCGCAATTCCACGAAATCTCGGTGGCTATCAAGGACTCCATGCCACCCATCCTTGACGTGCTTCGCCAAGTCGACCCGACGTTTCGCGAGGTTCCGAGCCAGGCCGACGGCAGGGTCTCCACCCGATACGTATCGAGGGGCAACTTCAACGTCGAGTTCCTGACGCCGAACCAGTGGTCCGACGACCAGGCAGGAAAGCCGGTCCCGATGCCGGCGCTGGGCGGGGCGGCGGCGTCTCCGCTCCGCTTCCTCGATTACCTGATCTATCAGCCCATCCGCGCGGTGCTGCTGCATGGGGCTGGCGTGCCGGTCCTTGTCCCATCGCCGGAACGATACGCCATCCACAAGCTCATCGTCGGGTCCCGCCGGAAGGAGGATCGCGATGCAACCGCAAAGAGCGCCAAGGATCGGCTTCAGGCCAGATCGATCATCGAAGCGATGATCACGAACCGGCAGCATGCCGATATTGCTTCTGCCTTTACGGAAGCTTGGGATCGCGGCGATCAGTGGAGAGCGGCGATCCGCACAAGCATCGCGACCTATGACGATGACTTCCAGAGTTCGCTCCGAACCGAATTAGCCAAGGGGGTAGCCGAGCTCGGCTCCGACCCCGCCGGCTACGATCTTGCAGAAAGGCTCACCGACGGGGAAGCCTCTCAGCCCCGCCCTAAATGACCGGCGAATTGCGGGCCGATGCCCTGCCGGCGCCAGCATCAGCAACCCAGAGGGGGGACGTCGACGAGCCTCATGACCAGCAGTAGCAGCGGCAGCACAAGTCTGGTGTCGCCACGACCGTGCCGATCATCAGCCGCAATGTGCAGAGCGACGACCACGTCAATCCGTGTGGGGGCAGTAACAAGGAACGGCCAACACGCTTGCTCTCAACGGGCTTTGGGCCTCGGTGAGGAGAGGGCAATACAGTGAGCGTGAGAGCCAATGCCCGCCGTACGTCACGCCATCGTCAATCTCGTCCTTCGGCCGCCGTCGCAACGGTATCCACACTGCCGAAAACAAATCCTTGAAGAACACTGGCGCAAACAAATTCTGCCAAAGTAGTGCTAGGTGTTTAGTCCCAAGCTTTGATGGTGCATTCTTGTCGCACGACTCGAAGGATGCGCTATGGGACAAGTTTTACACGGCTACGCCACCACGACGGAGGCAGTCCGTCGAGCAATACAAAATAGTCAAGAGAGCCTGAGGGCGCGCGCCAAGCGCTACGGGATCAACCAGAAGACTGTCGCGAAGTGGAAGCAGCGCGAGACCGTCGCCGATCGTTCGACAGGCCCCAAGGAAGCCAAGTCGACAGTCCTTTCCATCGAGGAGGAGGCGATCATCATCGCTTTCCGGCGGCATACGCTGCTGCACTCGACGATTGCCTCTATGCCCTGCAGCCGACCATCCCGCATCTGACGCGATCATCCCTGCACCGCTGCCTCCAGCGCCACGGCATCAGCCGATTGCCGGAGGTCGAAGGCGGCAAGCCTTCGAAGAAAAAGTTCAGGGCTTATCCGATCGGCTATTTCCACATCGACATCGCTGAGCTCCAGACTGCCGAAGGCAAGCTCTACCTCTACGTCGCAATCGATCGCACCAGCAAGTTCGCCTTCGTGCAACTGGTCAGGAAGATGGGAAGGACCTCATCCCTATTCCGACGAGCGACACGACAGATAGGGCAGCCCGGACACGGTTTGTCTGATGGATTATGCCCGTACGGAAGCAGAGCCGGACACCATCAATAGGCCTGGATTTCGATAGCAAGCACAAGGAGGCTCCGGCAGAGGAACCCTCCGGGATACGGTTGGATGCCTTGCGTCGACGCGCTTCGAGCCAGCTTCCCGTCCTATTGGCCGTGCATTGGTTGCTGCCTCCACACGGGAGTAGGCCTGAGACGCAATAGAACCGCGCCAGGATGAGTTTTGATGTTCGGATGAAGAAACAGGGTCGCAGTTCGAAGAGAGCAGCGCGAGCATCCGGCTCACCGGCTAGCCGGACTGCTTGTCAGGTTCGTGACCAAATGTCGGATAGTCGACGTAACGCGGGCAGAGACAAACGCAGAATCAGCAATTTTCAGTTGGCGTGCCGCTTGCTTCTCCATGACGTCATCATCGATCGGTTGCCGAGAGCGATTAGACCGCTTCATAAGCAGAGGCGCAGAGGCTGGGTATGTTGCGAGCTAGGTGGAGCGGCACGTGAAGCGGACGAAATGCGTGCAGATATGAGAAGCAGCCCAACTATCACGCCGCTGAATGTGGCGAACGTGCACCCTATCGATGTGTACATCTCCCCCGTCAACTTGACAGCCAATGGCAGGGCACATCTTGGTCATGCTGCCGGGCCATTTCTCAGAATGGATATCGTACAAAAACACCTGAAGAGGGCGGGCCATAATGTCCGCTCCGGGCTGACGACCGACGGCTTCGAGAACCATGTCCTGGTCCGAGCGGCGCGCGAGAACATTGACCCATCGGACTTGGCCCATGGCTGCCATATTGGGATCGTCGAGGATCTCGCCTCACTAGATATCACTTTCGATCATTTCGATGATCCCGCCTATGGCAAAAATCTGCAGCGGTTTTCAGATGTTAGCAACGCGCTCATGGATGCCTTATCCGCGGCGGGCTCGCTGGAGTTTCGCGCAGCGCGCTTACCCGTGGACGATGCAAGCTCTGCTGTCATGTCACCAGAAGAGCGTTTCTGCATTGGAGGCTGGTTCGGTGCGACCTGCCCAGTGTGCGAAGCAGCTGCCGGGAGCTTCTTCTGCGAACAGTGTGGACACCATTTCGAGCCTGACGAAGCCTTGAATCCGGTGTCGAGGCGAGGGCGGATCCAAGAATGGACAGACAACATTTCTGCCTTCCTTTCAATTTCTCAAAATGACCAGCTCCTCCGAGCGTGGGGCGACGCGGCTATCGAAACTGGCTTTCTGGACATTGGAATGCGCTATGTCGCACGCAAAGGACAGCAAATGCGGCTGACCGTACCAGGTCTGCATGGGCTGGCTTGGAATTCGCCGCAGTTCAATACCCGTCAGATACTGTTTAGCTACTCCTCGTTACTCTACGCTCATTCCCTCTATTGCGGGCAGAAAGACTCAGATGGCTCCGGTGCGACCAGTCCCTTTGCCCGCGATTCCGATACTTTCCTAATCGGCGCGACCGGTATCGATAATACTATACCGATGCTCGTCGGAGTTACTGGGTGCGCGTTGGGGCAAGAGTCATTTCGCCGATTTGATCGAATTTTTTTCAATTACTTCCTTCAACTGAATGGATCGAAATTCTCCACGAGTCGCGGCCACGTGATCTGGGCGGGTGAAATCGCTCGAATTCCAGGTATCTCCATCGACGTTCTCAGATTGTGTCTGTCGGAAATCTGCCCGGAAGAAGCGAGAACCGATCTGGTCCCGGAGCAATTTATTGATCGATACAATGCAATTTTCGATGAAAATTCTGCAGCCATCAGCCGATGCACGGACGCCATAAACGCGATGCCGGCGTTCAGCGGGTGTTACGTAAATGACGCGATGATGATCGCGCTGGACAGGCTCTACGAGCAACAGTGCGCCTCCCTTTCTCTTGAGCATCTGCGAGTATCGCAAGCGTCCAGACCGGTGATCGAATGGCTCAACTATCTTGATGGCATTCCGGACGATCAGACCGCTTACACATGGCTGATGGGGTTCAGCATACTGGCTTGGCCGCTGATGCCCAGGATAACAGAAGCCGTGTGGCACTGGTTCGGTCATGCCGGACATCCGGTCGCAGCATGCGCCTCGCTGCCTTCATCCGAACGAATCGGAAGCGCACCAAAAATAGATGGGCGCAGGTTAATGGCTGCAGATATTGATCGATGCCTTCCCGGAAGATTCGCAGCATGAGACCCGCCGCGAACGTCGTTTCTGCCGAGAAATTGCCCAATCGAGTGCCTTTGGAGGTCTCGATTCCCTTCATGCTTGGTAGCGTCAGCCTGGCCGTATCCTATGGCTCGAGCTTCTTTCTCGTGGATGCCTTGCGGTCCATTCGACAAGGCGCCACGATAGCTGGAGCTGTTATTTCGACCGGTACGATCGCGACGATACTGTCTTCGCTTGTAGCTGGCCGGATCGCGGATCAGTTGGGCGTGATGCGCACGATCACCCTTGCCGCCGCGATGATGGCGATCGCGATGATCTGTTTCGCATCAGCACCAGGCCTCACGCTCCTCGCTTATCTCGGCGGACCTTGTCTAGGTATTGGATGGTCAGTCTTCTATATGCTGGCGCCGCTTCAAATCCTGGAACACGTGCAGCCTGAGGCTCGTGTCAAGTATCTCACCTTGCTTTCTGGATCCCAAATGCTGGGGATCGGACTTGCCGTTCCCCTGGCGCGCGCCGTCGTGGAAATGTCCGGCTCTTACGTTGCAGTTTACACTGTATTCGCGGCCGCATGTCTCGTTGGCGCGATGCTTTTGGAATTCGCCGGCAGGGCACTGGCGCAAGCTCCTCAGATCAGAATGGCAACTGTACGACTCACGCTTGAGAGCGTGCGAGGAGCCGTCAAGTCGAATGCGCGTTATCCCATAATCATGATCGGCATCGGGGCGTGCGTTTTCGCCGGTCTGTCCACGTTCCAGACGCTGTACGCTGCTTCGCGGGGGCAGTCCGCTGATACGTTCTTCCTAGTCTTCACGCTGACAGTCGTCTTCTTGCGCTTTGCTGTGGCGCCGATCATCGGAAAATACCAGCTTGAACGGGTAGCCGCGTTTCTCATCGTATGCACAATGGCAGGGCTGCTCCTGCTTTTCATGAATGCAGGTAGCGCGGAATTCTACATCCTCGGTACAACCATGTTCGCCCTGGGATACGGGCTCAGCTATTCGACTCTGAACGGTATGCTCGTCTTCATTGCAGGTGAAGACGAGAGATCATTAGCAGTCGCTTCTCAAGTCTTCACGCTCTCCTACTTTGTCGGCCTCTTCGGATTTCCATATGTCGCCGGGCAGGTCGTGAATGCCCACGGCTTCGACAATCTGCTGGTGATCATGATGATCCTTGTCGTCGCCAACGGCGTCGTTCTCGCGATTCATGTGTTCTCGACCACCCGGGAGCGTTGAGTGACTCATTGTAAGGATAATGAGATGCCGAAGCAGGGCGACGTCCATGAGGTAACAGCAATCGGCGCAGGCCCGGCCAATCTGAGCCTGGCAGCTCTCGCGGCCCCGATTCCGCAGGTGTCTTTGCGCATCCTGGAAAGGTCGGATACGCTGAGGTGGCATCCAGGTTTGCTACTGGAAGGCGCCCTTATGCAAACCAGCCCCTTAAAGGACCTGGTCACACCGGCGGATCCGACCAGCGCATACAGCTTTCTCGCCTACTTGCACGATAAACGGCGGCTCTATCAAGCTATCGTTCGAGGCATCGCTTCGGTTAGCCGCAGTGAATTTGAAGATTACCTAAAATGGGCGTCGGAAAAGCTTGGTAACGTTCAATTCGGCGAACAAGTTGTTTCAGTCGAACTGTGCGGCGAGGCTTTTAGTATCGCTACCAATCGGCGCAGTTACCGAGCCCATACGACGGTGCTCGGCGTAGGTCGGGTACCCTCCATTCCTGACTGGAGCAAAAATGCGCCGGAAAATCAGGTGTTTCACGGAAGTACCCTCCTCGGGCAGCGCCGTGAACTTTCGAGCAAGCGTGTTGTCGTCGTAGGTGGTGGCCAAACCGGAGCAGAGGTATTTCTTCATCTGCTGCGCGGTGCGTGCGGCACGTTGGGAGCCCTCACCTGGGTTACGCGCCGCGCAAGTATATTCGCCCTTGAAGATAGTCCCTTCGTCAACGAGTGGTTCTTTCCACAGTTTGGCGGCTGGTTTTTTGAGCAAGGCGAGGCCACCCGGAGGCAAATCCTCGAGCGGCAATCGTTGGCAAGCGATGGCGTCAACTCCTCGACACTTCGCGCGATCTATAACGCACTTTACGATCGTGAAGTTGGTCGAGGAACTTATCCGGCTCAAGTGGAAATACGCGTCAATACAACGGCTGAGGGGTTGCGCGCCACGTCTCCGTTTCGCCTCGGGTTGCGTCAGCAGGCGACAGGCGTTTGCGCAGAACATGTCGCTGACATTATCGTTCTGGCCACGGGCTACCGCACCGAGATCCCTTCATTTCTGGAGCCGGTCGCAAACCGCCTTTCGATTGTGAGTGCGCCCGGTGGCTCTCGGGAGATCGCGGTGGAGAAAGATTTCTCGGCCCGTTTTGATGGCCCCGAAAAATGCCGTTTATACGTACAAAACGGCGCACGCTTTCAACATGGCATCGCTGACACAAATCTCAGTCTTGTTCCTTGGCGCGCTTCAACGGTCCTCAATTCCATCATTGGCCGCGTGGCCTACGATTGCGGACCTGCAACAGGCGTCGTCAAGTGGAACGGCACGGTGTCCGAGAGCGCCTGTTGAGGATCGACAAGTCGGCAGCATCCGGCGATCCAATTGTACTATCGGGATAGATCATGAAGAATGCGCAGCTGATGACCTTGGGCGAAATGACGGTCTATAGCCCTGGCGTATTGATATGCGACGTCAAGGGAATAGGTGATTCCAAGATCACTTGTCCGGTTGAACTCATCGAATTCCGCCTCCATCCGTTCGCGGTGTCGACGCCCCATTCTCATCCTTCCGCCGAGATATGGCGAATCACGAGCGGCCACGGCCGCGTCATGACCGACGATGGTGAGTTGCCTATCAAAGCAGGCGACCTGGTGTTTCTGCGACCAAATCAAACCCATTATCTGCAGAATAGCGGCAGCGAAGATCTGAGCGCCTTGTCCATCTCCTGGAAACAACTCAATGACCGATAGAATCTACGACCTCGCAGTCGTCGGCGCCGGCGTGATGGGCCTCAGTGCTGCCTTCATCGCAGCGAGCGATTGTCCGGAAAAACGAATCGCCATCGTCGAGCGAGATATCGTTGGGGCAGGTGCCAGTGGATTTGCTCCGGGGATCCAAATCAGCATCTGCCGTAACGAGAAGGAAAGAAACCTTCTCGATCGCGGTTCGAAATTCTGGCGTGGGATCTATCCCGATGGACAGTGGCCTAACGGCCGCAACTGTGATGTGTTTTGGTTGACGCGCAACCCGAACGAACTCGCGCGACAGAGCAGCGTGGGCGGCACTACTCCATCAACGTCTTTCGCTGTGGCCGAAAGGCTGTCATCGCTGCCGGGTGTTTTGGTTCCCGGCGATGTGGCCGTGGCGCTGGATCGGGGGTCT
This sequence comes from Bradyrhizobium sp. NAS96.2, assembly GCF_001908235.1. Lineage (GTDB taxonomy): Bacteria > Pseudomonadota > Alphaproteobacteria > Rhizobiales > Xanthobacteraceae > Bradyrhizobium. The sequence goes on along the minus strand of NZ_LGHK01000022.1, from coordinate 50,918 downwards.
TACTGTCAAGTTGATTCCATTGCTAAGGATCTGGCTCAAAGACTTAAGCTCAACGGAATTTCCGTGTGCGAGAACACATCCATTGCAAGGATACGGCAGAGGTCAGGGGATATTCTTCTTCAGGCCTGTGATGACAGCGAAATCTCGGCGAAGCGGGCCATTCTTGCAATCGGTCCCTGGTTGCCGGAGTCTCCATTGCGGGAGCATCTGACGGCCGAGCCGCGATTGCGAGTTAAGAAGGTCGTCGCGCTTCACCTGGCCGCGCGCCCTACGCCGCACTGTCCAATGATCGGGCTGTTCGATGACTATGCCTTCCTCATTCCCATGATCGAGCAGGGATATTGGTTGTTCAGTTTTACTTCGCAGGAATGGGATGTGAAGCCGGACATCGATGCGCTGCGTGTCAGTTCGGATGATCTCGCGCGTGCAACCTCAATTCTTGCAAAGTGGTTTTCTTCCGAGCCTCCGGCGGTGGCGTCAGTACGTGTGTTCTGCGACTGCTATTCTGACGATGGCATCCCGTTTTCCCGTCCAGCAAGAGATGTCGCAGGTCTGCATGTGATTGGCGGTGGTGCGGGCAATGGGTTTCGCTTTGGGCCGGCATGTGCGGAAGAGGCCGTACGATCCCTGTATTCTCCGGATCGACAAGTCATTACTGCGACATGAGGGAAGGCAGATGCCGGACGTGATTGGTATCGAATCCGAGCTCTCGCACAAGTTGTCGGATCCGACTTACGATAGTGCCTCGAGATTCACCATGGTTGTTGATCTCGGTGCGATTGAAGGGAATTACCGGAAGTTTCGGACGTTGGCGCCCCATAGCGCTTGCGGCGCAGTTCTCAAGGCAGACGCCTACGGCCTTGGCGCGGCACGTATAGCGCCGTTCCTTGGCCGCCTGGGCTGCAGGCATTTCTTCGTGGCCGATATGGAGGAAGGGATTGCCCTGCGCGATCTGATACCATCATCTGCGAGAATCTACATGCTGCATGGCATTATGCGCGGTATGGAACCGGCTGCCGAGCATCATGATCTAATTCCAATCCTGAACAGCAGGGAACAGTTGGATGCATGGCTTCGCCATTGCCGCCTTCGCAACCGGCCTTTACCCGCAGGTATCCATGTCGACACCGGCCTGTCCCGGCTGGGGTTTCCCATAGATGAGTTGCAGAAAGTCGTCGAGAGTGAAAGCGCGCTGTCGGATTTGCCCGTCGTGCTGTTCATGAGCCAACTCGCCTGCGCGGAGTGGCGAGACGAGGTCAGTCGTCAACAATTATATCGGTTCCGTAAACTCACCCATTTGTTCCCGAAAGCCATTCTTTCTCTATCGAACTCGGCGGGATTATTTGCCGGATGCGAATTTCATTTCGATCTCATAAGGTCGGGTGGAGGAATTTTCGGTCTTTCCACCTCCGATGACCTCGACTTCAAACAATCGCAAGTTGTCCGCCTGGGAACGCGAATCATTCAATGTCGCGAGGTGGAGATCGGGGAAGCGATCGGGTACTACAGGTCATACACAGTGAAGAGACGGATGCGTGTGGCTACGGCCTCTATTGGTTATGCAGATGGTTTCCCGCGTAGTCTCGGCAATCGAGGGCACGTCTTTATATATGGCACTCGCGCGCCAATCGTGGGTTTCGTTTCGATGGATCTCATCACCATTGACGTAACGGATCTGCCCGAGAGCTGGACTTCGCCGGGCACAGTGGTCGACCTGATCTGCCCCGAGCAGACCGTCGCGGATATGGCTTCGGCCGCCAAAATGCTGAGCGATGAGCTGACCACAGGGATCGGACGGCGCTGTCGCAGGCTTTACGTATCAGCCCAACGCGATGATATGAGGCACCAGTGAACTCCTCCGCTTTGCAATCCCGCCAAGCGAATCAAGAGATCTATCTTGGCGATGAAGGCATGCGTCTCATGCGTCCCGATTACTTCACAGCTCGGGTGCGTCAGTTCCATGACTGTGAAAGAGCCTTCTATTTCGATCTCCTGCGCTCGACCTCATACCGTTTGATTATCGAAGTAGGTTGTAGTTGCTGTCGCCTTATCGGCGTCAAAAACCATGACAGTGATTACCTTGGGATCGATATAAATCCGTCTTGTGCCCGACGGTTGAGAGACATGAACGGAGCGGTTGTCCGCTGTGAGGCTAATAAATTTTTCAAACGAGCTCGGCTGATCAATGAGATCATGCGGCGATATGACGGAGCGGTGCTTTGCATATTGCCGTTTAATTTTCTTGGCACGATGGATGCTCCAATGGAATTTCTCGCACGAGTCTGCCAGATGCCGTTTGATCTCGCTTTGTCGCTCTTTTCAACCAGCGAGACGGCGACCGCCGCGCGTCTGGAATACTATAAGCTGTGCGGGATAAACGTTCAGGCTGTAGTGCGTACAGATGACTATGTCCGCTTGGACTGCTTGAACGGCTTCCAGGCGCTTGCTTTTAATCCTGGTGTTCTGACCAGGCGAATATCGGCATATGGCTTCCGCTTGAACGACGCAAAGTATTCTGATGTCTGTAACTTCCTCCATTTCAAGAGAGAGCGGTCCAAGGTCTTTCGCCGTGAGGCTTACGAGGCAAGCTGAAGGGGTGCGGAGGAGAGCGACCTCTGGTCCATCGTAGACGCCAGCAGCGAAGATGAAACGGGTCTAAAGTTTGGTCCTAAGTGTCGGATCATTGGCGGAGCGCTCATTCGCTGAAGCCAAGGACCGAGGCGACATTATCTCCAAGTGTCGATCGCTAGCTGCCAATAAGATGATCACGCTAGCATCAGAACGTCTGTATAGCGAACTTTCAAGTCCGTCGTAAACCGATTCAAACCATTCTCATTCTGGAGCACTGAAGCGGCCAGGGAATTGAAGCCAGCGAAGATCGGATCCGTGCGAAAAGCAACGAAAGTATTTAGTCGGCCGTTAAGAAGCCGGGTTGAGGTGGCTGGAAAGGCGAGCATTCGCCATTGCAATCCCAGGAACAGGCCCAAGAGTTCTCTGAGCCAGGCGAGGATGCGGCGGAATTTGTGGCCCACGGCTGAGAGGATGACGTTGGCGGCATCGCCGGCGCGGCCTTTGAGGTAGCAGCGACCGAGGTGACCTTCAGCCTTCATGTGTCCGATGATGGGCTCGATGGCGGAGCGGCGGCGCAGCTTGCGCTTGATGGCGCCTGGCCTGCCACTGAAGTTTCATCCGGCGGCGCTTAGAGTCTCGGGGTTTTGTACGCCAAGCGGCGCGGGTGGAGCAACGGGCGATCGGCGGAGCTGGTCGGGGTTGCGCAGCCGAGCGCCCGGTTGCGGTGAATGTGGCGGCGGTAGGCCGAAGGTGTGAGGTATTGCAGCGAAGAATGCTGACGATGATCGCGACTTGTCGCCTCAACGAAGTCGATCCCAAGGCCTGGTTCGCCGACGTCCTCGCCCGTATTGCCGATCGTCCCGCATCGCGTCTGCACGATCTGCTGCCCTGGGAATGGAAGCTCTTGCGCCAAGCCGACAAGCCCGCCGATCAGCAGGTCGCCTGACCTTCACGCAACGCTATCATTGAGCTCGCCGTGCCCGCGCGCATGCGTCAATCGGGGGCGGTATTCGTCGTATACGTACTCTGATTGGGATGCACGTCGAACTGCTCCGCCAATTGAGCCAGCGTTCGATCGCCCTTGACGGCGGCCACCGCGACCCTCGCCTTGAAAGCCGGTGTGTGGTTCCGGCGTGCGCGTCTCGTCATCGTCTCTCCTGATTCGCGGGCCAATCTTGCCCGCCGTCAGGCAGAAACTCCACTTATCGCACTGTTCAGATTTGCGGAGCCGGCTCTGAAGGCTACGCCGGATGCCTACTGTGAAGCGCGCGCTTGAATCATCGTGATAACCAAGCCGTCGCGTGGAAGTGCGGACACATGCTTGGCGCCTGTGCGTCAGGTTATGGTCAACTAAGCCTGTATATCATGATTGAGCGGCACTCGCTCAACAACGTGCAAATTGCCGATAGGGGAGGAATCTCATGTACGGTCGAATCGTTGGCTCATCCAGTCAGTCCATAAGCGCTAGCCAGGCTGATGAATCGAGAGACTCAGAAGATAGCCTTCGCTTTGCAGAAACGGTTGCAGGCATGGAGCTAGGCGATGATCAAGCGATGCTACATCCAGAGGTCGCTCAGGACGACGTACACTCAACTATGTCGCGAGCCAGCTCTGGCCGGCAGATGGATCGAGCGGGATCGTCCGGCGCATTGCGCTCGGAACTTCAAGCGTGGTGCAATCAAGCACCCACGAAAAACAAATCGTCATTCTTTCGCAGCAAACTGTGTTGTGTTCCATCGACGTCAGATGAAGCAAGCGCGTCGCGATCACGCGAGCAAAGGCAAGTGGCCATGGATCGCATCCTGCGCTGTTTTGACGAAGGTGGGACGGACCTAAATTTAAGTGGCCTGAATTTGTCGCATCTGCCCCCTGGGCTCAATCGGATTCATCACCTGCGTCGCTTGGATATTTCGGAGAACGCCGCGCTCACCCAGTTGCCCAATGAAATGTCCCAGTGCAAGCATTTGACGGAGCTCATTGCGAATGATTGCTCAATTGTCGAGCTGCCTCGTAGTATTGGGGCGTTGAAGAACCTAACCACGCTTTCGCTATCATTCAACTCATTGCGTGGATTGCCGAATGAAATAGGCGACTGCGAAGCGCTTGAGAAACTTAGCTTGGCAGGCTGCAAGCTGCGACTGCTACCCAGCACACTGGGAAATCTTCAAAATCTTTCGACGCTTGATTTGGCATCAAATAGTGAATTGAGCAATCTTCCAGATATGAATCTTAGAAATGTAGCGGTCTACGTTACAGGGACACAGCTGGCACTCATGTCCCGGGTATTCCAGTCTCCGGCGTTAGAGCATCGGGAGCGCTTATCTTTGTCTAAAAGATGCGAGGAAATAAAGCACGTGTGGAGTCAAGTCGGAAGCGAGTTATCCGCCGATGCGGGCTTCCGCATAGACAAGCTTCGGTGTTCCGCTTCCAGAACATTGGCGGAGAATTATGAAATCGATTCTTCATGGCAGCATGCTGCAGCCACAGTGCAGGAGTGGGCGAAGAAGAATTCTCCATTCACGAAAGAAGGCATTTTAGAAAGCATTTTTGCACTAAATCGTATATTGCTGGGAAATGCGGATGAGGCTACGCCCATCGGCGTTCTGCGAGAGGTGGACGTGCAGCCTGTAAGCGAGGATTCTTGGACTACGAAAAGATATCCGCCACCTCAAACACTTTCCAAAGAAATGGACGCTTTCGCCGATTGGGCCGCAGGCAACGAGCGCGGCTTGACATCCAGTGGTCCCATGGCCGTGGTGGAGTTCGCGGCTCAGGTCCATCAGCGGTTGGCCAGCCTTCATCCCTTTCAGGATGGCAACGGACGAACCGCTCGCTTGGCAATGGACTGGGTGCTTTTGCGGCACGGACTACCGCCGTCACCGCCGATCGGACCAGCTAGCCGCGCCCCGGCCGTTTTCTTAGGGTCTCGGCAAATTCAGATTGAGGATGTCGTACGAGAAACAGTTCAAGGCATGGAGGCTGCGCTTCGAGAAGCGGCGCCCGAGTTCGACGCTAAACTCGTGTTTTCGGCCGAATTGGCGATTTCATCTCAACAAAATCAATGACCTACGCGGGCCGAGGAAACTTGCTGTTCGCCCTCTGAGGTGACGGTCGGCCCGCCCCGCGGCAAGCTCCTATCGAGGGTTGACTACGATGCTGCTCGATTGTCCTTCCGACGGAGTGGCCGCGATCCGGACGCAGTTTGGCGCGATTTTTGTTTCATTGGAACTCTTGGCCCGCAACGGCCGAGAATCCGCTTTGGCCGAGACGAGGGACTACCGCATCGTCGCCCAGGAGGCGAGGAACTGGATGACCGGCGATCCTGCAGGCATCGCCGAGTGCATGGTCCGAGCCCATCCGTGACAGCAGCGCGTACGGGCTTTGCTTCAGAAGGCGTATCCGGTGATTGCGCTACGGTCTGACCTCAAAGTGGTGCTGGCGGCCCAGCCGGTCGAACCGCGCATGGCCCTGCGCTGCGAGCCATCGGCGGGCTTAAAGTTCGCGACGTACAGGGCGAACGTGCCCGCACCGTCGTGTCATCCTGCGCTTCTGGCTGGATGGCAGCGGTCCGGATCAGCAAATAGGCCGCTGCCCGGCTTTGCGCTCTTAGCCCGGAACGCGTTCGACGACACCCAGCTCTTTAATCGGTTCGACGGAAGTGCCCCTCGGCCCCTCTCGTCAGTAGACAAGCGGCTTGTTGTCCCGAATAAGATATCCAATCGACACCATAGTTAGTCTCACGGATGAATTCGTCGAAAGCTAATCTTTCATGCTTCTCGAACCCTACGTAGTTGAAATATTCGTCAAACACGATAACGCATCCCGGACGAATCTGAGACTTGAGCCCCGTAAAGATGCTTTTCGTACTTGAATATATATCGCAATCGACGTGGATGAACGCAACGGGCAGCTCGCGCCGAGCAAACACCGGAATCGCCTCATCAAACAGGCCAACAATAAGCTCTACGTTCTCCGGAACGTCAGGCGCTTTGCCTCCACGATCAAAGTCCACTGGAAGGTATCCGTTCCAGCGCTCGGGGAGGCCATTAAAGCTGTCGAAGCCATAAAACTGCCGCTCTGGAAATCGCTCGGCCATGGCGCCGATAGTGTAACCGCTATAGACGCCGAACTCGAGGGCAACACCCGTACCTGCTTTTGACAAGGCATCAAACCTGAACTCATCATGATCGGCAAAAAACACTGCGTCCGTCATTTCTGTGCGGATTATCTCAATGGCTTGTTCCTGCGCAATCGCAGACAAAGTTCGAAACAAGCTATGGTTTGTTTTGGGCAGCCCGTACATTTCTGCAGCGGTTACAAGTTTGCGCAGGTGTTCATTCGCAATGTCCTGCTTGTTAAGCATTGTCGACAAAGCGTCGGCGACTTCGCTGGAGGAATTTGCTAGCCGATCAATTGCGGCTAATAAGCGATCATCAACCGCTTTTCTCATCGCGTCATTCCGTTTGACTATACAAAGGTCAATTGCTCGCGCCGATTACCCGACGAATTTTATTCCACGAAGCTGCATTTGCGCGGGAGTTTGAATAAGCAGCACAAACGGCAAAAAGCTAATCGTCGAATTGTTCGGTATCGTGGCCTTTCATTGATTAGCGGGGCAACATTAAGAAGCTTCGTTTCCACCTCTGGACGTGTCATTGTTCGTGTTTTGGTCAGCCCCCTTATCTCAAACGACCACTCGGGCTTGAGACGGCTCCGCGAGAGGAGCGTGCACCGAACTGGACCCGCTGGATGTGCTGTTCACAGCGATCGTGCATGACAACGAGCCGCAATGTGCGAGCGAAGCGTGCCAAGGATCGAGCTTGGTTCTGATCGGAGAAGATGTGCCCAGCGGATCTGCTGTTCGAGATGGAGGTGTCGAAACGATCGTGCATGAAGGTCGGTGCATTCGAACTATTAGCCCCATTTGAGCTCTGCTATCGCATCCAGCTTGTTAGGGACCCTCCATCTCAGTCAACTACTAGACAAGCTAGTTGACGAGGGCGCTGCGGCGCAGTCGGGTGGTTGGTGGATTAGGGCTTGTGGGCGCCCGCAGAGCTTAGCCCACCGAGAGACGGGACAGGGAATGCAAGCTCTTTCTCCTGGCTAGGAGGAGCCGAGCCGTCCGATGACTATTTGGAGCACCTCGCCGTGTACACCACACTTTACTTGACCGCGATCTGGCTGCTGATCAACGCGCTGTTCTTTGTCATGGTGACCACCGCCGACAATCTGCCCGATAGCGTCGAAGCTTCGGGGAACCTGCAGATATGGGGATAGGAATTGCGCTGGCGCCGCTGCATCGTTGTGTCCCTTCTTGACCAATGAAGATCGAAAGACTGGCGGTGTCCGACAGGCGAATCTCGCCGACACGTTGCCCGTGTTTGCTTGGCAACCAATGTCGGGAATCGGACATGGTCGGCGCAGCCACGCGGCTGAAACTTTCGGCTCTTTAGCCGGCACGCAGTTTGCAATGAATGGTCCGCAAGATGCGCTATTCCATGCGCTGCGTGCTTCCGCCGCTTCTGCTTGACGCGCCAGGCGTGTCCTTGGCCTGTCGATCTCATCGGGAGAAAGTCCATGAACAAATCACTCCTCTCCGCCGCGCTGCCATCGGTTACCCGCACCACGGCGCTTGCGCAAGAGCGAGCTGCGTTGGTGGAAGCTGATGATCCATTCCTCTGGCTCGAGGACATCGAAGGACGAAGCCAATTGGCTTGGGCTCGCGTCGAAAACGAGAAGACACTAGGGGTTCTCCAGGCCGATCCCCGCTATCGGGGCTTCTACGAACAGGCGCTCACCATCCTGCAGTCCAAGGATCGGATTGCATACGTTTCGTTCGGACGGCGCGGCTTAGAAAATTTCTGGAAAGATGAAGACCATGTGCGCGGCGTCTGGCGACGCACCACGCTAGAAAGCTATCGTAGCCAAGATCCACAGTGGGAAACCATTCTCGATGTGGACGCATTGGCGAATGCCGAGAACAAGAATTGGGTCTTTCAAGGTGGCAGTCGCCTTCCACCTGAAGACCGCCTCTGCCTAATTAGTCTTTCCGATGGTGGCAAGGATGCCGCGTCTATACGTGAGTTCGACAGCGAGACCAAGTCCTTTGTTGCGGATGGCTTTTATCTTCCGGAGGGCAAGCAGGACGTCAGCTGGGTCGATGGTGACACACTCCTGGTTGCACGGGACTGGGGCGGGGGGTCTTTGACGAAGGCCGGCTACCCCTTTGTGGTGAAGGAGCTCAAACGCGCTCAGCCGCTCGGTGAGGCTCGCGAGATCTTTCGTGGCGAGCCTACCGACGTTCAGACGCTGCCGTTGGTGCTTCGAGACAGTGAAGGACGTATACATGCGACCGGCGCCATCCGTGTCATCAGCTCTGTCGAGTGTGAGTACGTGGTCTTCCGCCCCGATGGGCCCATCAAGCTCAATCTGCCGAAGAAGGCCGCGATAGTCGGGCTCGTGAACGGTCGCCTGCTTGTGAAGCTTGACGAAGAATGGGAGCCTGATGACGTCAGATTTGGGACCGGCTCGCTGATTTCGTATGACTTAGCCGAATGGAAGCAGGATCCGCTGCGCGCTAAAGCCTCGCTCGTCTTCCAGCCTGGGTCCCGCCAGGCCCTGAGCGGGCTCAGTAGCACAAAGAATTTCTTGATCCTGACAATCCTTGAGAACGTTCAGAGCAAAGCGTTCCTTTATCAGTACGACAAGAAAGCTTGGTCGTCGACGCCGATCCCGCTGCCGCAACATACAAATGTCAAGGTGTCAGCCGCGTCCGAGCAAGCGGACCAGGCGATGTTCACGGTCTCGGACTACCTCAGGCCAACATCAATCTGGTATTTTGATGCCGAAACCCAAAACCTTGAGGAATTGAAGACGACACCTACCGCCTTTGATGCGTCCAATCACGTCGTAGACCAGTGCGAAGCGACTTCGTGTGATGGCACGTCAATTCCCTATTTTCTGGTACGGAGGAAGAATGCGAAGTTTGACGGCGCCATCCCAACACTTCTTTCTGGCTACGGCGGGTTCCAGGTTTCGCTTCTGCCCTCCTATCTCGGACCCGTGGGACGGCTCTGGCTCGAACAGGGCAATGCCTATGTTGTTGCGAATCTGCGCGGGGGTGGCGAGTTTGGTCCACAATGGCATCAAGCAGCCCAAGGGGCAACGAAGCAAACGACATGGGATGATTTCATTGCCGTTGCCGAAGACCTGATCCGCCGCAAGGTCACAAGTCCGCGCCGGCTAGGAGTAATTGGCGGCAGCCAGGGTGGCCTACTCGTTGGCGCCGCAATCACCCAACGTCCCGAGCTCTTCAATGCGGCGATCATGCAGGTGCCGCTGTTTGATATGCTTCGATACACCAGCCTCGGCGCGGGCGCTTCCTGGATTGCCGAATACGGTGATCCCTCCATCGTCGAGCAGCGCTCGTGGATTGAAGCCTACTCGCCCTATCAGAAGCTGGCTCCGGGCAAGACCTACCCCGCTCCCTTAATTGTCACCTCAACCAAGGATGACCGCGTGCATCCATCGCACGGGCGCAAAGCTGCCGCGAAACTCGCCGCGCTGGGCCAGCCTTACTTCTACTACGAGAACACCGATGGGGGACACGCCGCCGCGGCCAATCTCATCGAATACGCACGTCGACTAGCGCTCGAATACACCTATGCATCGAAACGGCTTTGTTCGGAGTAAATTCGGCGGAGAAACTTATCGAAGCAGATAAATCCGGGACCATTGCTTATCTCGACGTCACCACGTCCCCTGGCTGTATTGATCGAGGCGAACGCAGAGGCAATACCTGCCAACCAGCCAATTGACGGGCAAGATGCTATGCCGGATCTTGAGATTGATTGGAGGAATTCCATGAGCGCGAGAAGCGTTAACTCAAGCCCGTCAACTAGCTGCTAGTGTTGCAGCGTGGCTAGCCGGCAGTCTCTCCGTCGATGGGCAAGTGTTGCAGAGCCTGATTGGTCCAGAACTTGTTGTTCCAACCTCAAATTCGGTCGCATCCTTCTGGAGGAGATCACACAGTACGAACGCTGCACCGAGCGGGATTCTCAACCCGTGCCTCAAGGACGACAAGATGGGAAGCGTCCGTGTGTCTTGACCGAACTGGGCAGCGAACTTGTTCGGTGAACTCGCGTCGATAGACCTGGCACCGAAGAGGTCTCAGTGGTCAGCTGTGTCCATCCAGTCAGCAATAGCGGTCGTTGGTGCTGGGAAGAACCAGGCGCATGAAAGCTCAATAATAGCTCATCGCAGTTAACGGCGTCCATTAGGTAAGTCGGATGCGCAAGCTACCTATTCTGAAAAGCCTTCATTTGTTTGAGGCGGTCAGCGAGTTTCCAAGCTTCTCAAGGGCGGCCGAGCGGCTAAACATGACTTCCGGCGCGGTAAGCTACCAGATGCGCCTTCTCGAGGATTGGTTCGGCAGGAGGCTATTCGTTCGCCATAGTGCGGGCGTGCGGCTGACATCCGACGGCGAACAGCTAAAGAGCAGCTGTGCGAGCGCGTTCACAATGCTCGAGAAGGGATGCTATGAACTACGAAGGAGCGATGCAGGACGTTCCGTGGTGGTGGGGTGCTCAACCACATTTTTGTCACACGGCCTGTTGCCTCGTCTTGGTGCGTTCCGGCAACGCTATCAGGACATTGATTTTGTCTTTGAGACCGAGGCCGATCTAGATGCGCTGGCTGTTGGTGCATTGGATGTATTGTTCGTTTCCGGCCTGTTGAAGCGGCCGCTTCCGGTCCGTGAGGTGCATGTAGCGAACGAGATGATTGGCCCAGTCTGTGCGCCCGCTACGCTCAAGGCGATCAAAAGCCCGCAGGACATTTTGTCTATTCCTCTGCTGCACGAGGCCAACGGATTGGACGCCTGGAGCGAATGGGCCAGCGCGGCTGCAATATGCTTGCAGGGGCCGCGCCGCGTCGTGTTCGACACATTTACTTTGGCTGTAGAGGCGGCAAAAAGTGGGCTTGGAGCCGCCATTTCCTCGCAAATTCTGGTCCAAAGTAACCTTGAGAAGGGAGAGCTTGTGGCTCCGTTTGGCTTCGTGCCGGTCAATCGCTCAATCTACATGTTTGTCAATGGGCACAGGCGAAATATTGCGGCTGTTAGCGAGTTTGAACGCTGGGTACTGTCGGAAGTATTAGGCCGGAGTCATCAGCCATCGCCTGTCCCAGGCCGCAACTCGCAAGATCAAGCAGACCGTTCAATCGAAGCGTCCTCTTGGCCAATACTGTCGTCAACCCGGTGATGACCATCGTGGCCAAGGCGCCACCCTTCCAGGATAAAGCGCCGGAAAGCCGTGACGCACAGCTAAACAATGAAGGATTGCAAATGGATCGTCGACATAGGCGAGCCCGTTCGCGTACTTCGCCTTCTCCGGCGTAGGGGCTCCCTTCTCGAGAATGAGAACCGGCGCGGACTGATGATCCTGGCCAAGCCTCTCGATGAGTGCGGTCCGTGGCTTGGCCCAGGCAATCCGGCGAACGTCGAGCATCGCAGCGCGCCTTGGAAACGCGGACAGCACCCCGTCCAATAGCAAGCATTGCCAGCAATAGAATTCTCGTCCTGGCAAGGACGGATCTGCAAACGAGCGTTCTAATAGGAACAACTGATCCCATGGCATCGTGTGGATCCCTGAATTACCGATCGACCGGACATGACCCTTGAGAGTGCCTTGATCTCACGACTGCAAAGGTAGCAACAGCGAAAGCAACAAATGCGCTTGCTGCGCATAGAAGCATGATCGTGCCGAAAGGAAGCCGGTCACCTAAAAGCGAAACAGCAATGCCGTTTCCCGCAACCCCGCTATAGGTACAACATTGAAACAACCCGGAAAGGCGGCCGGCTCGATCCGGAGCAAGTGCAGAGACCATGTGCGTGTGGGCGGCAGCCGCAAATATTTGGCCAAAGCCGAGCATTGCGCTGCTGGACGCGATGACCACAGTCAGGCCAGCATCGAGCGACATGATCGCAAGGCATGCCGCAAGCAGCATCGCGGCCCCGGCGACCGTCGGCAACGCGCCTAACAGGTTGAAAATCGGCTTGACGGCTAGCGCCCCCAGCAGGGCCAAAACGCCGTTGGTCATGACGATAGCCAACAGAAGGCCTTTGTCGAGAACGCCTCCAGTTGTGGCACGTATTGCGGGATAGACGTTGATGATGCCCGCGCCGAGATTGAGCAGAAAGACTGCAAGGAATGCGGGATAGAGCGGTGCCAAATCCAGGACAGTTCCGGAAGGCTGCTTCTCAAGGATTGTCGGTGTGTTTCTCAACTGCAACTTAATGCCAAGAAGCACGATCAAGGACAGAATGATCGCCGATAAGTTGAACGCCAGAACGCCACGTAAATGCAACTGCCCGGAGAGCGTGGCACCTGCAAACATTCCGATCAGATAGGTTAGCCAGTCGATATTGGCAATGTTGCGCAGCACCGAGATCATGCCGTCTTTCGATGTAATACGACGGAAGAAAGAAACTTCTGCAGACAAGTAAACGGGCTGGACCAGACTTAGGATGGCCATTGAGGCATAGCTCAGAAAGGAATCGGCTCCGTCGGTGCCGAAGATGGCGAGCAGCGCGCATATGCGAATCACATTGACGATCATCATGGCAGAGATCGGGTCACGTCTGTCGACCAGCGGCGACAAGAAAAGGCTCCCAAGCAGGATAGGCGCAAAAGTGACGGCAACACCGAAACCCGCGGCGCTCATGCCGGATTGGAGTAGGCCGATTAGGATGCCAATTCGAAACGCCCAGCCGCCGCTCTGAACGATCAAATGCGATAGATAGACGACTTGCCGCGTGCTCGACCCGCTCATTTCTGGCTCGTCGATGTCATCGGTTTCGCTTGATGTGGAAGCGAAGATGACGCCGGTCTTGTTCCGCCACATCCGTGTGATGAGCCCGCAAGAGTATGACGAACGCTCTCGCAACAGGACGAATGGTCAGAAGGGACCATATCTACTTCCCCGCCAGTGACGTGCGGTCGTTCGGGACAAGGTGCCGACCGACCCGGGTCCCGTTGCCTGGTCAGTCCCTGAATTTGCGGCGCTTGTCGCGCGACAGGGTTCGCTAGACCTTGCCTTAATACCGCCGCAGGCCGCTCGACTTCGACGGCAAGGAATGCCATGAGCCGCCAGCTCATGAAGGCCTGGCGGAAGACGCAGAAGCTCGATCCTGCCGCGAAGCCAAGTCAGCTTGCAGACTTGTCCAGATGTGCTCACGAGTGAGGAGGTAATCTGGATCTCCTCCAATCTCGACAGCGACCGTGGCGTGGTTCAGTGATGTATCTGGCCGGCCCTCGTTGAAGTACTCGATAGCGAGATTGTTGTGCGTGGGCGCATGTCGAGGGTTAAGTTCAAGAGCTCGAAGATAGTGCGCGATGCTCTCGTTCGCCTTACCAAGCTCGGAATAGGCGAGACCGAGGTTGCTCAGCAGATCGGGATTCTTGGAGTTGATATTGGCTGCTGCTAGATAGGAGTCCAGAGCAGCTTTCGGCCTATCTTGCCGCATCAAGATGTTGCCTTTCTCGAAGTGAGCTCGCCATTCGTTTGGCTTGATGACAAGTGTTCTGTCGAGATCGGCTAGAGCCCCTGCGGCATCGCCCATTCTGTTGCGAAGTGCGGCCCTGTTCAGATGAGCTTCGTAATAGGGGGGACAGAGCTCAATAGCGTGCGCATATGCCTCTAGAGCCTCAGCTTCCCTTCCGGGTACTTTAGAAAGCAGGTTCCCCAGGTCATTCTGATACTCTCCATAATAGGGATCGTAGGCAATGGCTTCACGCAGCTGCTTCTCAGCCCGAGGCAGATCGTCGACGAGTTCATAGACCTGACTGGTGTTGTAGATAAGAATCGACTGGTGAAGCTTGAAGCGCTCGCCGCCATACGCCTTAAGCATCTTACCATGGCCTTCCGCGCAAAGGCTGAGGGCTTCCTCATATTTCTCCTGCTTGGCCTTGATGTAAGCATAGGCATTCTCTGCAAACACCTTGATATAATCGTACTTGTCGTGACCCTTGAAATCCAGATCGATGGTCTCAAGATTTCGGACCGCGTACTCTTCGGCCACCGTGAGGTTGACCGGCTGCTGATAGCGTCCATACGTCATTGATTGGGCATAGAGGACCGTTGGCGTGTATCGGCTCTTCGGGAATATCTTGTAGAATTCATTCAAATAGGGAACGGACACCAGCCCGCAGCCGAGCGAATACAGCACAAAAGCCGCGTTGATGAAGGCGGCGTTCACCGGGGCATCTCCCGAACCGTAGGTGCGAAGCGCAGGATCGGCGAAAAGTGCCCCAAAGTAGCCAAACCAGAGGTCATACAGGCCGATGCTTTGGAGGATCAGACTCGGTTCTGCAACCAATTCCAGACGCTTGTATTTATCCCTTATTGATAGCGCATGAAGCATGTTGAGCGGCGCCTCGCCCGTCAGATAGCGGTCGAGGGAAGCGCGGTGCACCTGCTCGTGCAGATGATCTGCAGTCGCCTGCTCGAAGGTCGCATAGTTTCGTTGCGCGATGAGATCAGGCGTCGTGCAATCAGATTCAATGTACGATTTGAGAAGGCTGTGCCGTTCCCCGGTGTTGAGGCTGGCCAGATGGAGATCCACGATCGCGATCGGCTCGAGATAGCCGATGACCGGCAATCCGGCTGCCGCGCATTTGCTCAAGGCCTCGACGATCAGCGGATTCCCGCCACTTGCCTCATAGATCTGCCGCTGTTTCTCGGAAGCGAGATTCACATCCAGGACCGGCTCCAGTTCCTGCATGCTATATCTGCCGAAGTGAACTTCGCTGGCGTCCTGCAAAAAGAGGCATTGTTCATAATCGATCAGGAGAAACCGAAACAGACGCGTACCGTCGTCCAGCCTGACGAGCAGCTTGATCAGGTTCTTCGCCGGGGCGGACAGCGTAGCCGCCCGGTCGATGACGAGGATGTGACGTTTGTTGCGCTCTCGAGCACACGTGATCAGGAATTCGGCTAGTCCGACCAAGAGTTTATTTTGATATTCGTGATGATAGAAGCGTGTGCGCTCCTCCTTGCTCGAGGTATTGGTGAGATCCTTCGGCACGCTAAAGGCATCGCTGACCAGGAGAGGGAATAGCCGCTTCAAGGATTGTTGTGCCGCCTCAACCAATTGTGGGCTATTTTCAGCCGCCCACGTCAGTTCGGCGTCGATGAGCGCTTGCAGCCCCGCAAGGTAGCCGCCGGTCCGCCAGTCGCCGTCAGTGATTGAGATGTCCCAGCCGGAGCTCGCGAGTGCCGATTTGATCGTCGGAACCGGTGTCATGCCCCCTTCTGCCTTCAAGATGGTGATCGGACTGATCTCGACGGAAGACGATATGGCCGGGGCAATGCGCTGCTGGATCAGATCAACCATTGTACTCTCCGCAACTGTCACAAAGGAGGGGGGTCGAAAGGACCACCCTCCGATGCCGCTATGCTCTCATCAGGTAGATGCATTCAAGGCACACATAGAACCAACCTACAGCGTACCCGTGTACGGAGTGGTGGTGCGGATGGTGGTCTTGATCTCAGCGATCTTCTTCTTCATCACGTTTTCCTTTCTTTCTGACACGCTAGACCAAGCGAAGGCGCGGCCAGTCGTGCAGGAAAAAGAATAGTGAGTTGCTGCGCCAATCCGCAGCGAGATTCCTTGACTGTCGCTGTCAAAAAAATTGGAAGCGCGGCTCAGATGGCGCTAGCAAAGGAGCCGATCTGGCGCTTGGACCGTTGTGACGACTGGAGGCTCGGCTTTGTCGCGTGGCGCCGGTCTCTCTCTGACTTTAATCTGGCACCTTCGGCGTCCCAACCTTTGCCTCGCACAGCGAGCAAATTGGCTGGCAACTGCTTGCCACTCGGGAAGCGCTCCGGGGAGAATGCGCGGTTCAGTGGGTATGGCGGTGCCTGGTTAAGGGACGTGCCTTGCGCCTGAGATGAGCGCGGCATATGAGCCTCGAATCCGCGCGGCCCTACCAGAAGTCGGAGTTTCAGCCTTCATCGGCTACCAGACAGGTGCGCGGGTGCTCTCATCAGGATTGTGCTGTTCCCAGCGTGACGATTCAAGCGACTGTTTGCCAACTGACTGTTGCGATGCGTGCTTCGAGCGAAGAGAATTCATTCCATGCTCGGCCTCACGAACAAGCGAAGAAGCAGCCCGATGCCTTCCGATGGGCGGGACTGAGGAGCGGGCAGATGAGCCGGCGTTTTCGAAGGGGCACGTGTCTCCATGACGAGACGGCTCAAGACTTGTGAAGGGACGAGCCTCTCCTGACGGTCGTTATCCTCTCCCGCATACAATTTCGCAGCCGAGTTCGCCAGCCACGACGGCGCTTCGAATGCCCCAATACAGGAAGCAGTATCGGTTTGTGTTTCCCTGCCTACCTACCGAGATGGCACGGCAATGGTGCACGAATGTGCGTCTAAGGGATCCGTCGTTGATGCAATCAGCACAAAAAAGAAGCCCGGTCTCCTTTCGGCGGCCGGGCGGAAGTCTCAGTCCGGGAGGAGCGACGCTACTAGGCATCGCACCGACCTCCATTGGCAGAAGGAGAGGCTGCCAACGGTTCGATTGCGGCGAGGGCATGCGCCGCAAACTCTGCGAACGAATATACCTCTTATCTGACGCTCCTTGGGCTGGTACAATCGATTGTCTTGATGGAGAGCATCTAAAGTATGGATATGTGTGAACATCCGAGTCCGGGAGCCCTGATTAATAGCTCCTTGTTGGCTTGGTGCACTCCATTCGAACTCTCTGTGCTAATCGCTCGCATCTCAAGCCGCTCGCAACCATCGGAGCCATTTATGGTCGGCCTCTCGCCGCGTCTTGAAGCGCTCGACGCATTTCTTGGAGCAAAAGGCCGTTCGCCAATAGTAATAGCGGATCAGCCCGAACCGTCCTCCGCATAGCGCGCAGCACCTAACTGAACCGTGGTTGGATCGATGGTCGCTGTTACGCATTTATCGCCTCCTGTCGGCATTAGGTGGCAGCCCCCTTTGCGTTTTCCATGGCGCAGCACCACGCATGCGCATGAAGTGCGGCGTCGACGCTGCTGAATCGCGGCATGTAAGGCACGGGGCGCAGACTTGATTCTTATGTGCGCTTGCTCGGCGAATTGTCGTCCGTCAGGACTGCTTCACCGAGATTGCTTACCATATCGATGTTTTCGTCCTTATTAATGCAATTTGCGCTTGCTGATGATTGAATACTGCGCTGGGGCGCGTTTGTTCGACGAATTTGAGCTGATCCGATGAACACGCGTTCCTTCGGGACCTCTGTACGAAGAGCTCCATAAAGAGGCTGACGGCCGTTAGCGGAATCGGAACGGGATGCCAAATCGGCTTACGGCTCAATGGTCCTGATTGTGCTACCCGAGCATAAGTCCGTCCGGTTATTGTTTCCTGACGACGATATGCCCGATCATCCGGTTACAACAACTCTATTCGTCTTCTGGAAACACGATTTCCTTCATTTCAGTGAATCGGTTCAAACCGCCCGACTATGTGTAGCCTTGGACCGCGCAAGATGAGCGTCGAACGCCGCGGCGACGCTCCGGACCAGAAACTGAGCGTCGCTACTTACGTAAAGCCGGTCACCGTCCATAGTCACGACGCCATCCGCGATAAGGCCGTCGATCCGAGGCCGATCGACGATGGCCAGTGTCGGGTCCCTGCCGTGACGGCGGGATATGTCGGCAAGGTCGACGGCCATGTCGCACATGAGACGCTCGATGATCTCGGCTCGGAAACGATCTTCCTCCGTGAGCGAGTAACCCTTAACGGTGGCAAACCGGTCATCGGTGATGCGCGCGAGATAGTCCTTTGTCGCCGCAGCGTTCTGGACGAATCCCTGGGGCGTGCGGCCAATGGCGCTGGCGCCGAGACCGACAAGTGCATCTGCGGAATCGTCCGTATAGCCTTGGAAGTTGCGCCTCAGCGTACCTTCCTGACTTGCAAACGCCAGGGCGTCGTCTGGGAGGGCGAAGTGATCGAGGCCAACACGCACGTATCCCGCATCAATCAGGGCTTCGGCGATCTTTTCGGATTGGAGATATCGCTCGATGCTGTTGGGTAGGGAGGCTTCGTCGATCTTGCGCTGGTGCTTCTTGAATGAAGGAATATGGGCGTAGCCGAACACGGAAAAACGGTCCGGACGGAGCTGCAAGCACTTCGCCACGGTGTCTAGGCACGAACCGACCGTCTGCAGGGGCAGGCCGTAAATCAGGTCGAAATTGATCCTCCCGACTCCAGCGCGTCGCAGCCGCTCAACCGAAGTCACCGTCTGTTCGAAGCTCTGCAGACGATTGATGGCGCGCTGGACAGCAGGATCGAAACTCTGGATGCCCAGGCTCGCTCGGTTAACCCCGCAATAGCCGAGCGCCTCCGCCATCGGCTCGGTCAATGTGCGGGGATCGATTTCGACAGCGAGCTCGGCATTAGGCCGCACCAGGAACGAATAGCGTAACGTGCCGACGAGATCAGCGAACGTTTCGGGTGTCATGACCGTAGGAGTGCCGCCACCAAAGTGGATATGGGAAATTGATAGTCGTTGGCCGATCGTCTCTGCGACGAGGTAAGCCTCAGTACGCAGTCCTGCGGCGTAGATCGCGATGGGGTCGTTGCGCTTTGTGACAGACGTGTGGCAGCCGCAGTGCCAACACAAGGATCGACAAAACGGCACGTGAAGGTAAATCGACGCGCGCTGCTGGACCCGCAACGATTTGAGCCACGTTCGGTAGTCCGTTTCGCGCACTGACGATGAGAAATGCGGAGCTGTCGGATAGCTGGTATAACGCGGCAGCCGATCCTGCCCGTAGGATTTTGCTAAGTCCGATCGCATGCGGAATCCTCTCGCTCTCTTAAGCGAGTATTGGACTCGCGGCGGACACGCTTTGCGCTGCCTCAAAATCTCCGGTGTAGCTGGCTGCTAAACGTCGACTCTGAAGCCGAAATTGGTAGGGGATGCCCGCGGCGCATACGTCTGGGATCGAAACCACTGATGAATGGTCATGTACGGGCAATGGGGCGCCGTCCACGGCAGACCAGCAAGCTTTGCTGGAGATCCGGCGCATTCATCATCGAGTGAGTCAGAATGGATATAACATCAGGTTATCTTCAGGAGGCCGGCGCGAGGTCAAAATAACTGGCCGCCCGTCTTGGCGCCCCGCGGCTGGATGGCCGTCACCCCTGATGAAAACTGACCGGGTGCCGTTCGGCTTCAGCCTCTTTTGCCAATTGCACAATGTGCGCTCTCAGCGCGTCGGAACTCGCTTCGCCTGCCTCGCTGAAAAGCGGGTCCTTACGATCGGTGAGAGCCGAACCGATTTCCATCCAATCCTGAGGAGACAGAGCTTTCAACGCCGCCGGGAAGAACTCATGTTCTTCCCACATCATGTGATCCCGTTCGCACACGATAAAGTTGCGCACGATGTTGCCAACCTCCTGCCGGAGGATATCGCGATCCGCGAGGACGGCATCGATCGCTCGTGCGAAGTGATGCAAACGATCAGCTCCTTCGTGGTGCTCGCGCGTGAGGTCTCCGAGACTTGCCGCTGCATCCGGATTGCGAATCCTTAGCTTAGAGAAGATCAGGTCTTCCTGCGGATGATGGTACACCTCAGGGTAAACCTGGAAATAGCTGATAATCGCGCGAATTACCTCGTAATCAGGACGATCGCCACGCTCAAAAATCTCCAGCTCGCGCTGAAGTACGGCGAGAAGCAGTTCCATATTGCGATGCTCTCGACGCAAAAGATCGACGATCATGCGCTGCTCCGTTGAGGGACCAAAGTAAGGCGAAAGAGATAGCGTCAACCGAACTGAACAGACGTCGGCGCCCCATTGCCGCGCCCGTGAACAGCGGCGGCGCTGCTTCTGCGGGCGCGAGGGCCGCAGGCCGACCGCCACGCAAATCGCATGAGTGTGCGCGCATCGACTCAGCCCAAGTTCCGCGTAAAGTCATGGAACAGTATGTGGTCGCGCAGCTCGACTCGCCGTGAGGTGGGCAGTGAGATGATGCCCTTCTGCTCGAGTTGAGTAAAGGTTCGCGATACTGTCTCGATTGTTAGGCCAAGATAGTCGGCGATATCCTGTCGTGACATGGGAAGTTCGATGGCTGCGTTCTTCGGGGCGCGGCGAGCCATATCGCGTAGGAAGCCCATGACCCTCTGTTCGGCGCTGCTGATCAGCAGCATCACATGGTCTTGAGAGCGGCGTAGCTCCAGCGCAGTCGCGTTCCAGAGCTGCCGTGCCAGATCCTTTTCATGGATTGCGCGGATCATGAGCGCGCTGCGCCTGACCATCAATACCTGTGATTCGCAGATCGCCTCGGCTGAAGCGATATAAGTATCGCCGGCCTCGAAGCCGAAGATATCTCCGGATAGATAAAAAGCACCGATCTGGCGACGTCCGTCCTCCAGGATCCTGTAGGTTCGCACGGCACCGGACGTCACTTGATAAAGGTGTTCTGCTGCCTCTTCCTCGCCGTAGATCTCGCTATTGCGCGCGAAACGCATCGGCGTCCCGTTCATGCCGAACGGTCCCTCCGTGCGAGCAGGGCCTCGCAAGGCGCTGGTCAGATGACGCCTCGTCCGGGCAGAAACGGCAGCGCGAAGCTGCATGTCGGCACCCCATCGTGAGAAGATAGATGGACACAGATTGGCCGCTACGGACGAAGCGCGACATTTGGATGTTTCCCCTAAGTAGAAGCCACTAGGTATTTGTACGTAGGCTTTGGTCGGAGGGCCTTGCCAAGGACGTGACGTACTTTGTTTGGTACCCCCATCACCGAGCGAGAGCCAACAATCAAACCCGCTAAGAGGTTGGCTTGTGACTTCAGAAGCTCGCGGCCCGTTAATGCGCATCACCGAGGGGGCATGGCCAAAGCTGGCGCCGGCGCAATCTGCCACTCGTCTGCGCCGAGTTTTCATGGGAAGGGCACGACGAGAATGACCCAACGGCGGCTGACCAGCCGGCCGATGTTATGGAGAATGCTACTCGGCCGGCGTCGGACGGTCTCCTTCATCAGACAACGATGAGACCGCCAGCGTCGGAAAAGCCGCCTCGTTGGATCCGTCTTGAACTGTGCTCTTCAAGAAGCGAAAGGACCTGCGAACGACATTGCGTTCACCGGCAGAGGCAACGAGAACTCTTCAGCACTCTCACCGCAATCCAGCAACCTGGCGGTCAATCGCCGAGACCTCTTGAGGTGCCATAAGAACGTTTTAGCTCCGCAAGGCGGGCAGCTTGCCGATCGACGCATTGACCTCAGCGAGGCCGTAGAAAGTGCGATGACGCAGGCGACCGAGCAGCCAGCGCTCGACGATGAGGACGGCTCGCTCGACCTTGGCCTTGTCGCGCGGCTTGCCAGCCGCGCCGGCAATATGGCGGTGCGGCAATGTGCCGCCGTCTCCGCATAGGTACGATTGGTCTGCGGGTCGTACAGGCTCGCCTTAAGTGGGCATAGAGAGAGGCCACAAGCACATCGCAAATGCACTCAAAAGAAATCGCTTGAACCTCACGCTGCGTCAGATCGTAAGCTGAAAACACTCCAGCTTTCACAGAGCAAGCGTCTACGATGCCGACTAGATGGACGGACCGGTGCAGTCAAGCATTCGAACGTGGCTGCGCCGGATCGTACGATTTCCCGAGCCGATCAATCAAGAGCGAAAGGTTGCACGAATGAAACACCGCGTAATGATGGCAGCGTTGTTCGCTATCATCACATCTCCGGCTTGCGCGGCCAAACTCAGCGGCTCTCCGCACATCCTCGATGCAAATACAATCGAGATCGAGCAAACCAGGATTCGGCTCTCGGGTATCGAGGCGCCTGAGACTGACCAGATTTGCCTCGACGCCCATGGCCACAAGTGGGCTTGCGGGGTAGCTGCTCGCGACGCGCTTATCAGGTACTCGAATGGACGAACGTGGGATTGTCAAACCGCTGGAGTGGACAAGTACGGCAGGTCACTCGGCAGTTGCTTCATCGAAGGCCAGGACATGAACGCCTGGATGGTCAGCTCGGGCTGGGCACTGTCATCCGCTTCATCTACCAACATCTACGTTATCCATGAGGTGAGGGCGAGCAACGCTTATGCGGGCCTGTGGTCTGGAGCGTTCATCGCGCCCTGGGACTGGCGGCGCCGCAACAAGGGAACGATCATCGTCGGCGTGAGCTCGGTGCCAAGCGACGCTCAAGAACTCCTGCTCGGATCCGCTCTGCTATCGGAGCCGCCTTCGCCCGAGTGTCTGATAAAGGGCACCGTGGATCGCAACGGCAAGCGCATTTATCACTTGCCCGAGCAACTCAGTTACGGACAAATCGACATGACGAAGAAGTCGGCCGAACGCTGGTTCTGCAGCGAGCCGGAGGCCGAAGCCGCCGGATGGCGTAGGGCCACGCGATGAATGTGATACACATGCATGCAGGCCATTCCCGGAGCATGTCCTCTCCAATCACGGTCGCGCCGTCGCGCCGCTCCCTGTTGCTATTCGCTTTATCGGCAATCATTCTGCCGTTCGACGCCAGTACTGTGGATGCGAAGCATGCAAGTTCGCCGCCCAAGCCTGATAACCTGCTCTCGCCAGATCTTGCGCTGAAGCGCCTCATGGAGGGAAACGATCGCTATGTGCAGGGCGCATCGCGAGTGCGCGATCTGAAGCGCGAACGCAAACTTTTAGTCGATGGTCAAAATCCATATGCGGCGGTTTTGAGCTGCGCTGATTCTCGTGTAGTGCCCGAAATTGCCTTCGACAGCGGACTTGGTGATTTGTTCGTGTGCCGCGTTGCCGGCAACTTCGCCGACGATGACGCGCTCGCTAGCATGGAGTATGCAGTCGCCGTACTAAGCACGCCGTTGATCTTGGTACTTGGTCACGATCATTGCGGCGCGATAGACGCCACGATCAAGTGGCTTGACGAGGGTAAGCCGGCGCCGGGGCATATTCCATCTCTCGTTGCCGCGCTTGCTCCTGCGGTAAGAGGATCTCGGCAGCAAACCGGTGATACGTCCGCCGATGCGATCCGGCAGAATGTGATCGATAACGTCAATAAGCTCAAATCGGCCAGCCCGATTTTGAGCTCGGCCGTTGAGCAGAACACC
Source organism: Bradyrhizobium sp. NAS96.2 (assembly GCF_001908235.1). GTDB lineage: Bacteria > Pseudomonadota > Alphaproteobacteria > Rhizobiales > Xanthobacteraceae > Bradyrhizobium. The sequence continues at coordinate 27,234 of NZ_LGHK01000022.1, read as the reverse complement.
CTGAAGATAGTCGGGGGCCTATACCGGCTCGAAACCGGCAGGATCGACCTGCTGGGCTGATGCTGGCGCTTTCGCCCGGCCGCACGGCCGTTTGCGGTCAAGTCAGCCTTCGACGGAACGCCGCAAGACTCGTTCGTCCTTCGGGCAAATGCTCGAGACGTGATCCGCTCCGCGATTGACATAGCTTCAGGATAGATTCCGGTATGCGCGGTCTTTTGATACTCGTCATGTTCTTCGTACTTATGTTGGCAACGCGCGGCCCGCCCGCGGAAAAGCCAGCATCACGGCCGGCAGCGTCCATGTTTGCACGTTGATGCGCCAAGCCAACAGGATTGATTCGCGCGGCAGATTGCGCGGGGATCGTCTAAGCGCCAAGCAGACTAGCCTGTTTGAGAAGTTTCGTCGAACTGTGACATGAAGAATGCTGGTCGGAAGCGGTCGCCCTTGCGGTGCTGGCTACAGCAGGCGTTATACAAGTTCTTCTATCGTCTGGTCGCTAATTGTCCGCTGGGATGAGAAGCGATCTTACTCCCTAAGAGCCCTTCCTGACGCCAATGACGTGGAGGTCGAGTGGCGAGAAATCGCCAAGGGACCTGTTACCGGCGACCTTATCGCCGCCTTCGATAGAGGTCCCCAAGAGAGTTTTGAAACCCTGCCCGGTCTGTGGAGGAGAGATGTAATGGACAATCAAACTAAGTCGGTCTTGAAAGGATACCGTTAACTCAGGCCGCGGCGTAAGGAAATCGCCGACATGATCGAGAATGAACGCAGCCGAAAAATCGAAGAGGGCATAATCATAAAAGATGCTGGGATCAGCATGGGCCCGACGGGGAAGGGCTGCCGCTGCTGCGGTCGGTAAGCGCAAAGTTGCCAGTTCGTCCTGCGCGTGAGCCGCAGCGACTTCCGCGGGCTGCCGTTTCCGAACACAACTATTCTTCTCCATGAGGGAGAGCCCGGGCATCAAAGATGCCTGACTTTGAATGAGGGGAGACGAATTGCGAACCCGATCCATGTGCCATTTTAGATCGGCGAATGCTCTAGCCGCGATCCGCCGTCGCTTGGTCCGTACCGTTCAGCGCACAGCGGGCCCTCTCGGTGACGGCGAGCCAAACGGTCAAAAACGACCATCCAGTCTTTAGCTTAAGTTGATTGCTACGCTGACCATGCGGCATTGGAACGGACGCGGGCGGGCTGCCGACATTCAGCTGTCAGCTTTCTTCGTCCAGATGTGCCCATCACACCACACGTTCCCAACGCGTCCCCACCGACAGGCTGCCGCAATGTCTGGGAAGAAGCCGCGTCCGTGGTGGTTGGCACTCGTGTTGCAAAGTAGTGGGATGCCCGTGAGCTTTTCGTATTCGACGAGAAGCTCTGCGATTGGATGTTGCGACGTTCTGGAAATAGTCTGTAATCGAGCAGATCCGTCGAGGTGCACAACGGCAGGGATTTTGTCTCGCCATTCTGGGCGTGTCTGATGGTCGAACAGCATGTAAGGATCCGGCGTTCCGGGACTGAAAATCTCCGGCGCACGATCTTCCAAGCATATCGGCGCCACTGGGCGGAAGTGTTCGCGAAGCTTGATCTCGTTTAGGTAGTCCTTCGTTTCCGGCGATGTCGCCGCTGCCAGAATGCTCCTGCTGCCCAACGCCCGTGGCCCGAGCTCGGCGCGCCCGGTAAGAAAAATTGCCGACTTGTTGCCGGCAAGCATCGTCGCAAGTTCGCGTATACTGCACGGGGCGCTCTGCCATTTGGTCGGGATTTCACCGCGCCGCAGGGCCGGCCCGCTGTAGACCGACCATTCCAAAGCCATGAAACGTTTCCGCGCCCCGATTGCGCAGCAAGCAGTTCCAATTGCAGAGCCGCTGTCGTTCGGAAACGGCGGCACCCAAACAGCATCGAAAAGACCAGTCGCGCGTAGGGCACTATTCCACTTGATGTTGAGACCGCAGCCGCCGGCTACGCACAAATTCCGTGCCCCCGGAACGTGCGAATGCCGCTGCAGGACAATCGCCATCTCGCTGACGAGCAGGCGCTCGAGGAAGCAATGAAACGATGCAAGTACATCTTCCGATTGCTTGGTTTTCAACCGGAGCGCCATGGTATCGAAGAAGTCGTGAACAATTGCACGCAAATCGAGGTGGTCTTGCAGGGCCCCGCGGGACGCTGCGGCCCTGTAATGCTTGGCAAGCTCGATATCGGTCACAAAGCGGTCCGCGTAAAGCTCCTGAAACTCAGCCACGATGTTCTCGTCGACAGACCCGAGCGCAATGTAGGCCATCAGCTTGCCTGCAACACTGAGATCCCATTCGGTGCGGTCAGCCCGCTTATACGGCCCGAAGTGATGGCCGGCCGATGCATAAGCATGGCCAGTGATCGGGAATAGGCATTCGAGAAACCGGGCGCCTTCGCGCCCAACATGATAAAGACGTGGAAAGGTGCTGCCATCCCATGCCAGGCAAAACGCGGGCTCTGCTGATTTAGCAAAGGGACTCGTGCAGTATGCGGAGGCCACGTGGCTTGCGACATGGGGATAGCTTGTATAGTGGAAGGCCTTGCCGCCGAGAATTAGGCCGGAGCCATCGCGCGAATTAAGGAGGCCATCGGCATGGCGTTCAAGATACGGCCCTCCTTTGAGGAGGACAGGCGCCGCACCACTGAGGACTTCGAACTGCGATTCTACGTCCCCAATCCAGCCATCAATGACGAACTGATCAATATCTCGCGGATCCAAACCGTGCTCCGCCAAAGCGGAGCCAATTGCATCGAGGTTGTCAATGGCTTGATAGCGCGGGTTGTTGCCTCGCTTCTCCTGCTCAATGCAAAAAACAAGTCGTCCATCCTCGACAAGGGCGATCGCTCCGTCATGCGTAAGTTTGATACCGCAGATACGCATGAGCGCGCCTCCTATCCTGTCGATCTCGGCAGTGCCGTGCAGAAATCGAGCCAGCGCAAACCAGAGGATTAGGTTGCTGTCCTGTGGGCGAATGTCGCGTACATGCTCAGCTTGATGCGTTCCGGACATCCGGCGCGTTTAGTTTCGGACCGCAGCACGAGTTGCGTCGACCGAACCAATGTTCGAATTGCTGTCAGCACGTGGCACCGAGCGTCCGTTAGGGAAATGAAGGCGTCGCTGGTTCGCCATGCCGACCGGATCGAATAAGACGCCTGGAGCCGGCGGCCAGAGACGCTCCGAGGCCCACATATCGCGTAGAACACCAGCGGTGGCAGCACTGCAATCGGCAGGCGAACTAATAGGTAAGGCAGCTATGCACGCAGCCAGCGCATCCGCGAGCGATTAAGGATAAGGCTAGCTTCAAACAAGCGGTCATTGCAGCCAATGCTGGACAAGATCGACATGCGCCTTCTGAGGGCGCACGGACGGTGCGTAGATTTGCAGGAAGATGCCTGAGGGGTGCTAGCCGTTGTCAGCACCGACACATCTACCCAATCTTACCCAATTGCACCCTTCGCCAAGCTTATATCCCGTTTCAGCCCGGCCTAGGACGATTGGTGCTTGGAATGATCTGGGAGGAACGTGGTGTCTCACCATTGCGCGGACGGCCGGAGGTTGGTCCGGGATGGTAACTCGTCCGAGCTTGCGGGCGCCGTCGCGATTGTGGCGACCTTGGATACCAAGGGACGCGAAGCGTCTTGCCTCGCGGGCATTATCGAAGCGTGCGGCCGCAAGACCCTCTTAATCGACGTCGGTACATCAAGCTTCATTGCCGGGGACAATCAAACCGAGAGTAACAGTCCTCGTGTCCACTCGCCTGCGGAGCTCTTGAAAGAGATCGCTGCCAGCACGCGCAGCAAAGTTGTTGGCCTTCTAAAATCAGGCGCGATCAGTGCGATTGCCGGGGTAGCGGGCGGCAAGGGGAGCGCAGTTTTCGGCGAGATTGTGTCGGATTTGCCGTATGGCTTCCCAAAGCTGCTCGTGAGCAGCGCCAGGCCAGCCCTACTCGCCGAATTGGCGGTCCACAACGACATCATCCTCTATCCGACGCTCGTCGATCTCTTCGGCATTAACGCTTTTACCGAAAGAGTCCTCGAAAATGCAGGTCGCGCGATCGCGGCGATGCAGTATGCGCCAACCGAGCATCGGCGGAAAAGGAAGACTGTTGCGATCACGGCGTTCGGCGTAACGACGGCCGCGGCAAATTGGTGCGTGGCGCGTCTTGGTGAGGCAGGCCTCGATGCGATCGTCTTTCCGGCCAACGGAGCCGGCGGCCGCAAAATGGAGCAGCTGGTCGATGCCGGTGAGTTCGATGCTGTCCTCGATCTGACCACAACAGAACTCGCTGACGAACTCCTCGGCGGCACGGCTAGCGCCGGTCCGGATCGGCTCAAGGCGGCTTCGCGCCGCCTGGTCCCGCAAGTGATCGCGCCCGGGGCAGTCGATATGGTCAATTTTGGTTCGCCCTCAAGCGTCCCTGCGCAGTTTCGGGGGCGCCAATTCTATTCTCACACTCCGTACACGACGCTCATGCGCACGACGGTGTCAGAGAACAAAAGCATCGGCCGGCTTACGGCCGAGCGTCTGTACGGCGCGAAGGGCCCCGCCATCGTACTTTGGCCAGCGAAGGGCGTATCCGATTACGACCGCGACGGCGGCATTTTTCGCAATCCCGGTGCCGACAAGGCTTGGTTCGATGCGGTCAGGCACAATCTGCCGCCGTCGATCATCGCCCGCGAGTTGAACTGCCACATCAATGATCCCGAGTTCGCCGAGGTCGCCGTGACGTGGATCCTGGAACAGTTGCGGGAAGGAGGCTCATCCAATGCGGATGTTTGATCGGACCGAAATTCTTACCAGGATCGCAGGACAGCTAGCCGAACGGAAAGCGGTCCTGGCCGCAGGTAGCAGCTGCGGCTTGGTCGCCAAATGCGCAGTGCTCGGGGGCGCCGACATGCTGGTAGTCTACAGCACCGGGTTATCCCGGCTCATGGGCCTTCCCACGAGCCGGATCGGAGACTCCAACGCGCGCACGCTTGAGCTTGCGGCGGAAATCCGCAACGTCGTGTCTTCCGTTCCCATCATAGGCGGCGTCGAGGCTTGGGATCCTGTTCGGCTGGACCTCGATGCCCTGCTGGACAGGTTTTGGGCCGCCGGCTTCTCCGGAGTGATAAACTATCCGACCATCTCCACCATGGGTGAAAAATGGCGCGACCGTCGCGGCCGCGTCGGGCTCGGCTTCGAGCGCGAGCTCGAGATGATCGCGGCTGCCCGCAAGAAGAACATTTTCTCGCTGGCCTACGTCGCAAGCCCCGAAGACGCCAAGGCCATGGCGAGTAGTGGAGCCGACTGTATCGTCCCGCATGTCGGCGCAACCCGGGGGGGCCTGGTGGGCCATGAGGAGGGACAGCCAATACAAGATGCGATCAGACGTATCAACGAAATCAATGCAGCTGCCAAGGCGGTCCGGCCGGACGTGATCCTGCTCTGCCATGGCGGGGCCATTGCGGAGCCGCAGGACACGCTCGAGGTCTATCGGTCGACGCAGTGCGTCGGCTTCGTTGGCGCTTCGTCCATCGAGAGAATCCCGATCGAGCGGGCAGTGAAGGCGGCGGCTGAGGAATTCAAAGCTGTGCCGCTCGGTCGCAATCATTGACCTCTCATCATATCACGTGCAGCGAGGCTGGCATGGCAACGCAGACTAACAAGTCAGGCAAGCATAACACGATCGCATTCCCCGTCCGAGATGGATCGAGGATGGATCGGGATTGGGAAACAGACGTCCTGGTGATCGGCAGCGGCGCAGCCGGGCTGTCAGCTGCCCTCTACGCCGCAAAGGCCGGGCTGCGAGTGATGATCTGCGAAAAATCCGCGCGGCTGGGCGGCACGACCGCCCTGTCCAATGGGATGATCTGGGTTCCTTGTTCAGCCCAGGCGCGGTCTGGCAAGATCGATGATTCCATAGCCAAAGCAAAGACCTATCTCCAGCATGAACTAGGCCAATACTATCGCGCAGATTTTGTCGACGCCTATCTTGAGGATGGTCCAACGGCCCTGCGCGAACTCGAGAACGACACGGAGGTCAAGTTCACGCTGGCGTCGGCGCCTGACTACCACTCAAGCCAAGTTGGCGGTGTTGACACGGGCCGGGCACTCAGCCCCGCCCCCTACGATGGGCGGCTTCTCGGCGCCGACTTCGATCTGATCGGCGATCCCATTCGTGTCGTGCTCGGGGGCATGATGATCTCTTCGGGAGAGGTGAGAAGCTTCCTCAACCCATTCCAATCTTTTGCGTCGCTCAAACACGTTCTGCGTCGCATCAGTCGCTATGCGCGGGATCGGCTATCTTACAGGCGCGGTACTGAGTTCAGCGGGGGCAATGCCCTGATCGCCCGGTTGCTGGTCAGCCTGCGCCGCTACGGCGCAAAAGTATGGTCGAGCTCACCCTTGCTCGACCTCATCAAAGAAGAAGGGCGAATCACAGGCGCAATCATCAAGCGAAATGGCTCTGACGTTCATGTGCGGGCTTTGCATGGCGTAATCCTCGCTACCGGCGGCTTTGCTCGGAATCCTCGCCTAAGAGCCGAGCTAAGCGGCGCCCACCAACACGAGGATACGCTGGCCCATCTCGACGTAACGGGTGATGGTATTGGCCTTGCGACAAAGGTCGGGGCCGGAATTGACAATCATGTCGCCTCTGCCGGCTTCTGGACGCCGGTGTCGATTTTAAAGACTCGTCGCGGCTCCCAAGTGGTCCCGTACGGCTGGCTTGACCGCGGTCGCCCGGGGGTTATCGCCGTTGGTCCAAATGCCAAGCGTTTCGTCAACGAATCCAGTTCGTACCACGATATCTGCTTGGCGATGTTCGCAAACGGATACCCTGCGGATAACCGCTTCTATTTCGTCTGCGACCGCGACTTTGTCCGCTTGAGAGGTATGGGTTACTTGCTCCCCTGGCCCTGGACCTTGAGCATTGGGAAATATGCGCGTCTCGGCTATATCAAGGTCGGCCGAACAATCCCGGAGCTGGCGAAGCAGTTGGGAGTGGACCCCGGTTCGCTCCAAAGCACGGTCGAGGAACACAACGCACACGCCGCCTCCGGCATCGATCCACTCTTCAAACGTGGTGAGTCGGCTTTCAACCGTACCCTAGGTGATTCATCTGTCGGGACGAAAAATCCAAATCTCGGACCTATAAGAAAAGGTCCGTTCGTAGCGCTGCGCATCGTGCCTGCAACGCTCGGAACAGCGACAGGACTGGCAACCGATACTGTAGGAAGGGTTCTGGACGCACAGCGGAAGCCGATTCCGGGCCTCTATGCTTGCGGCAATGATATGACTTCGCCGATGCGTGGAATCTATCCCGGCGCGGGCATTACCATCGGTCCTGCGATCGTCTTCGCCCATCGTGCGGTAGCCAACATCCTTGCATCGTCGCCTCGCGAGCAAAAGAACGTGGCTTCTGGAACTTGAGCATCGAGGCCGCAGGGCATGCCTTGATGTGCCCGGATGCGCAACCGGCCGCAACGGTCCAAAGGCTGTTCTAAGGTCCCTTACCGATAAGATGGCCTTGCTCGGTGCATATTTTTCCGTTGGCGCGGGCAAGTCCCCACGCTCGTCATGCGGACAATCGAAGAGCTCGCGGCAAGCATCGCGATCTGCCCTGTTTTGCCTTCGTCTTCTGCGGATGGGCTCTTGATTTTGGGTATGTGATGACTTGTGACGATCTAACCCTACTTTTCCCGTCCGAAAACGACGCGGATTTGCGCGAGTTTGCTATCGCGTCGATTGAACAGCGGACCGTTCTGATCAACGGGAAAATCTGCGACTGGGCGGGACCGATCAAGGACGTGCTCTCGCCCGTGATGGTACGCGGGCGTGACGGAAGTTTGAGCCAGATGCGGATCGGCAGCCATCCCTTCGGTAATGTCGAGGCGGCCATGGTTGCGCTCAACGCCGCCGTGGCCGCCTACGACAATGGGCGCGGTACTTGGCCGACCATGCCCGTTCCTGAACGCATCAAAGCGATGCAGAAATTTCTTGCCGGGATGCGTGCACGCCGCGCCGAGGTCACACGTCTCATCATGTGGGAAATCGGCAAGTCGCTCTTGGATTCGGAACAGGAGTTCGACCGCACAGTCGACTATGTCCAACAAACAATCGAAGCGGTGCGCAACCTTGACAACACCAGCTCTCAGTTCGAGATCGTCGAGGGAGTGATTGGCCTTATCCGTCGGACGCCATTGGGCGTCGTGCTCTGCTTGGGGCCTTACAATTATCCACTCAACGAAACGTTCGCGACGCTGATTCCAGCCCTAATGATGGGTAATTGCGTTGTTTTCAAGCCGCCGCGCAATGGCGTGCTCCTGTTCAAACCGCTCCAGGAAGCCTTCCGCAATGCGTTTCCGCCGGGAGTGGTCAATTTCGCTTATGGTGATGGGGCTGAAATCGTGCCGGCGCTCGTCGAGACCGGCAAAGTCAATGTGCTCACGCTTATCGGTTCGAGCCGAGTGGCGGACCATCTCAAGAAGGTTCACCCGAAAAGCAACCGCCTGCGCGCCATTCTTGGGCTCGATGCGAAGAACGCGGCCATCATCATGCCAGACGCTGACCTGTCCCTGGCAGCAAGCGAATGTCTGTTAGGTGCACTTTCCTTCAACGGCCAGCGCTGCACGGCCTTGAAGATGCTGCTCGTCCACCACGATGTCATCGATTCCTTCATATCGGAGTTCCTGGCGCGGATGAGCAAACTGACGATCGGCATGCCATGGGCTCCGGGTATCACTTTGACACCTTTGCCCAGCCTCCAGAAGGTCACGCAGATGACCGCGCTCTTGGAGGACGCGTTAGCCAAAGGCGCCCGCATCCTCAACCCTGGCGGTGGCACGGCAGCAGGTACTCTGTTCTATCCCGCAGTCGTCTATCCTGTGATCCCGGCCATGCGGCTTTTCCGGGAAGAGCAGTTCGGTCCGCTCATCCCCATCGCGAGTTTCGACGACGTCGATGTAGCGCTCGACTACGTGGCAACCTCCGAACATGGCCAGCAAGTGAGCCTATCCGCTCGCGATCCGTACACGATCGCTCGCATAGCGGATTCGCTCGTAAACCAGGTTTGTCGCGTCAATTTGAATTGCCAGTGCCAGCGCGGTCCAGATGTGTTTCCGTTCACCGGGAGGAAGGATTCCGCCGAAGGGACGTTGTCGGTCGCAGATGCCCTACGTTCGTTTTCCATCCGATCCATGGTGGCAGCGAAGTATACGGACCCATCACGAGAAATTCTCAACGCCATCGTCGAGGGGCGACATTCGAACTTCATTCACACGGGTTCTATCCTCTGAAGTTGGAGCATCCAAGATGCGTCGCTCGCGCCTTGCTAAGATCGTCGCAACCCTTGGCCCAGCGACTGCTGCACCCGATGGGATCCGCGCTCTTTACCTCTCGGGTGCCGATACGTTCCGCTTAAATTTTAGTCACGGATCTCGCGACGATCATGCAAAAGTCTATGCCGCGATTCGGGATCTGGAGCGAGAATTCAGCACGCCAATCGGCGTGCTGCAGGATCTACAAGGACCAAAAATCCGCATCGGCTCCCTTGAAGGTGGCAAGCTGGCTCTGCATGCCGGTGAAACGGTTCGTTTCGTGATCGAGCGCGAGGCAGGCGGAAAGCAATCGATTCCGCTGCCTCATCCGGAAATATTCGCGGCCGCACATCCTGGCCAAGACCTTCTCATTGATGATGGTCGCGTGCGCCTGAGCGTCGAAAGACCCGCGGAAGACGAGATCGTCGCGCGAGTCGTTGCCGGAGGTGTGATCAGTGATCACAAGGGCGTAAACCTGCCAGGGGCATTGCTCGACATTTCTCCTCTGACAGAGAAAGATCGCGCCGACCTCACATTCGGCCTTGAGCTTGGGGTCGACTGGATCGCTCTGTCATTCGTTCAGAAGCCTTCAGACCTGCTCGAGGCCAGGGCCATGATTGGCGATGCCGCGGGCCTGATAGCCAAGATCGAGACGCCTATGGCGCTCAATCGTATCGACGATATCATTCAGCTGTCAGACGGCATCATGGTCGCCCGCGGTGATCTCGGCGTCGAAATCCCGCCTGAACAGGTCCCTGGTCGACAAAAGGAACTCGTCCGCGCCTGTCGGCGAACTGGAAAGCCCGTCATCGTCGCAACGCAGATGCTGGATTCGATGGTGGCCGCCCCGACGCCCACGCGTGCCGAAGCGTCCGATGTAGCGACCGCTGTCTATGACGGTGCAGATGCACTCATGCTGTCTGCTGAAACGGCGAGCGGTGCCTATCCGATCGAAGCGGTCGCCATGATGGATAGAATCATTGGAAGTACGGAGCGGCATCACCTCTATCGTTCGATCCTCCAAGCCTCCCAAGCTGACGACGAGATTACGCCACCGCATGCAGTTGCCGCCGCTGGAGCAGACCTTGCGGCCGCCATCGATGCAAGGGCGATCATCGGGTTCACGGCGAGCGGAACCACAGCCGCGCGGATCGCTCGCAAGCGACCGCCGGTGTCAATTCTTGCTCTCACTCCGGATGCGAGGGTCGCAAGGCGGATGTGTCTCTTGTGGGGCGTGCAGAGTGTCGTTTCTGACGACCCTTCCAACTATGAGGATATGACGAGGATGGCCGCCGCGGTAGCACGCCATGAAGGCTACGTGCAAGCTGGTGACTTGGCCGTCGTGGTCTCTGGCGTACCGTTTGGACAAAAGGGTGCGACCAACAACCTCCGCGTTGCAATCTGCTAGCAAAAGACGGGCTGCGATCATCCTAAGAGCCAAGCGCCGACCGAGCAATGCTCGGTTTCCCGATCCTAATCATTCATCGGGCGGACCAGGAGCGCCGCGATTTTGAATGCGACAGTGTCAATTGCTATCGGCGGCTCCCGCTGTCATTGCGCGCGCCGTCAAAGAAGGCCCGGCGAAATGCGGGTACTTAGGCCGCGCCTTTAGAGGCCCGATAAACGTTCGCGCACCGGCTCAAAAACGGGCGCAGAGATCGATGGCTGTTTGCCTGCAGCCAATAGGCGCGGACGTTCAATCGCATCGGCCGCTCGACATCGTGCACCTGGCGAAAGAGACACCGGATATCTAGCGCCCGTCCCAGCAGTTTGTTGGAGCGGTCTGGCTTGAGCAACGCTTGCTCCAAACTGCGATCGCATTCTGATTTACAGATTATTCCAGTTACCCAATCTTACCCAATCGGAATGTGAAATGCCGCTTACGCCCGGATAATGAGGATTAGCCTTCCGATACTGCGACCTCTGAAAAGAGGAGGGGCGCGTGGTTTATGGGCCAAAGAGCCTTTCGGAGGGAATCATGCCAAGGAAGGTTGCCGCTTCTCGCGGTCATTCCGCTAGTTTTACCAGAAGAGTTCTGATCTGCTCCGCGCTCTTGACCGGAACGGCCGCGGCGTTGAACCAAGCCAAGGCGGATGATGTCAACTGGCGCCAGTTTGAAGGCACGTCGATCGTCTGGGCCTACGACATTCATCCGTATGCCGACGCGGTCGCAGCCCAACTGCCGGAATTCGAGAAGCTCACCGGCATCAAGGTGACGCCAGAACTTTATCCGGACGATGCCTATTGGAACAAGCTGACGATCCAACTCAGCACAAAATCGCCGAGCTGGGACGTTGTGGGTACCGGCATTCAGCCCGCGTGGGATCTCGCACCTGGCCAGTTGCTTGAGCCGCTCGACCGCTACCTGAGCGATCCGAAACTGACGGCAGTTGGCTACGACTACAAGGATTTCTTCCCTGCATTGCGCGATGCGCTGACCTGGAAGGTCAAGGAAGGGCAGATTGAACCGGGAAGCGGCCAGGTGTGGGCTGTCCCGCACGGCTTTGAGAATATCCAGCTGTTCTACCGCAAGGACATTCTCGACAAATACGGCCTCAAGGTCCCAACCACCCCGCCGGAGATGTCCGCCGCCTGCGAAAAGCTGAAGGCTGCGGACCCCGCGATCACGCCTTTGGGCGTGCGTGGTGTACGATTTTGGAGCAGCATCCACACGGCAGCGATCTCGATTGCAAAATCCTATGGCGTGCATGATTTCATCGTCAAGGACGGCAAGCTGGACACGGGCCTCGACTCGCCCGAGTCGATGGCGTTCCACACGGACTATGTGGACATGATCAAGAAGTGCGCGGCTCCGTCCTTTGCCAACGACAACTGGTACCAAGTGGTCGACGGCATCAATTCGGGACGAACGGCGATGGCGATCGATTCCAATATGTTCGGCTTTTGGAACGACGTCGCCGGCAAGCCTGCTTCGGGGAAGATCGCATTCGCGCCTCCGCTGCACGCTCCTAACAAGGATTTCGAATCCAATATCTGGATCTGGTCTCTTGCGATCAATGCCGCCTCCCGGAAGAAGGGGGCAGCCTGGCTGTTCATCCAATGGGCAACGTCAAAGCAAGTCGAGCTGAACGGCGCAGTCGCCGGCAAGCTCGTCAACTCTCCGCGAGCCTCTACCTGGAGCGACAAGGCCTGGCTCGAATACGCGGCAAAGCCGGAGTTCAGCAACTTCGTCGACACGTTCAAGACCGTCCAGGACAGGGCGCAACTGGCCTTTACAGCTCGTGTCGGCTTTGCCGAAGCGATGAACGCCTGGGCCGTGGCCATGCAAAAAATGGTCAATGGAGCTGACGTGAAGGCCACGCTGGCTGATCTTGCCTCCGAAATCCGCTCGTCCATGTGAAGCGGCCCGGGGGAGCATCAACGCCGCCGCCTTTGCATTTAGAGAATGGTGAGATGGATTTTCAAAGATCCGATGCAATCGTGACGCTCCAGTCCTCGACCGGTCAGCTTGCCTCGTCCAAAGATGAGGCGGTCACCGTGGAGTCCCGGCTTGACTGGTGGAGCATCGCCGCACTCGCTCCCGCCATCACCATACTTCTTGGCTTTCTTTTGCTATTTTTCTATGGCGTCTTTCAGTCGCTAACGGATCTCAAGTTCGGCCGGCCGCAGGTCCACTTCATTGGCCTCGACAACTACGCAGCGCTGATCAAAACAGGCGATTTTTGGAACAGCGTTCGTGCCACCCTCGTCTACGCTGGATCGGCGGTACTTGCGCAGGCTGTATTCGGACTCGTACTTGCGAAGCTGTTCGCAACCGAAGTCATCCTTGCGCGTGTGATGCGGCCCGTCATTCTCCTGCCACTCGTCCTGCCTCCAATGAGCGTTGCGCTGATGTGGACAACGATGATGGACCCGCAGAACGGCATCATGAACTACCTGCTGTCCCTTGCAGGAATTGGCCGTTTTGCTTGGATCTCGGATCCAAACACCGCGATGTTCTCGCTGGTCGTCATTGACGTCTGGACGTATACGCCATTCTTTGCGCTCATCACCTTCGCTGGCCTTCAGGGGATCAATGAAGAGGTGAGAGAGGCCGCGCGAGTCAACGGCGCGAAGGCGTGGGCAACCTTCTGGCACATCGAGTTGCCGCTCATTGCTCCATATATTTTGATTGCCGCAGTGTTTCGGCTGATCGAATCCCTCAATCAGTTCGACATCATCTTCGGGACAACGCAAGGCGGGCCCGGAAACAGCACCTCCGTGCTTTCGGTGCGCGCTTATATTACCGCGTTCCAGAATCTCGCCTTTGGGCGTGGTGCCGCACTTATGGTCGTCAATTGGATGATTGTGCTGATCGGAACGGTTGCCATGGTGAAGCTGTGGCGCTTCGTTCGTCAGCGGGTCAGCTAAGGAGCCAACGTATGCGAATCAAACGCACGACCTCCACCAATTTGATCCTCAACCTGTTTGTCGGCATTTGCGCATTGATCCTGGTCTTTCCACTTGCCTGGATCGTGATCATGTCGCTGAAGCAGCAGGCTGAGGTCATGACGTGGCCGCCAACCGTCCTGTTCGTGCCGACACTGGAGAACTTTCGGGTGTTGTTTGATGTCGCGCAGGCAGGAGCGACCAGCTATGGCACCATCAAAGTCGACTTCCTGACGCCGATCGCGAACAGCGTCGTCATCGCGCTCGGCTCCGTCATCATCTCTCTGCTCTTTGGCGTGCCTGCCGGCTACGTCCTAGCGCGGCGAGACATACCCCTCAAGGAAGACATTGCCTTTTTCATTCTTGGATTTCGCTTCGCCCCGGTACTGCTGGTCGTCATCCCGCTCTTCAGCATCTTCCAGGCCATTGGACTGTATGACACCTATGTCGGCATGATCTGGGTCTACCAGGTCGTCACATTGCCGATGATCGTGTGGCTGAGTCGCTCCTATATAGAAGACATCCCGAAAGACATCGAGGAGGCGGCTGCCATGGATGGGGCCAAACCCGTTCGGGTCGTGTTGCACATCGTGCTGCCTCTTTTGAAGCCGGGTCTGATCGGGGCCTCGTTGCTCATCTTTTTGCTTGCGTGGCACAACTTCGCCTTGGGACTGATCCTCAGCTCGACCAAGGCGCCGGTCACCGTCGCGCTTCTCAAGCTGCTCAACCCGGGCGTCCAGTTCTACCCTGTCATGGCGGCGGGGCTGGTTGTGACGATGATCATTCCCGTCATTCTGATCGTGATCGGCCAGCGTCACCTTGAACGTGGCCTTACCTTCGGTGCCGTAAAATGACTGCCAGGCCATTGATGTTCTTCGGAACGACGAATCTCGATTTCTGCTTCAATGTCGAGCGGCTTCCCATCCCGGGTGAGAGCCTGATGGGCACATTGACCCGCCACGCGGGCGGTAAGGGCGCCAATCAGGCCGTTGCCGCTGCCCGACTTGGGCTCAAGACCCATTTCTACACGCGTCTTGGCGATGATGATGTTGGTCGCTCCCTGCTCCAGTCGCTGCGAGAGGCCGGCGTTTGCACGGAGGCAATCGGGATCGCGCCAGGGGAAGTCTCGGGTTCGGCGCTGGTCATGGTCGGAGACGATGGCTCCAACATGATCGTCATAGATCCTGGTGCCAATCTGAATGTGACGGCGGACATGGTCCAGAGCGCGGCCGAATTCATCGAGCCCGACGCAATCGTCGTCGCTGAAATGGGTTTGCCGATCCCAGCGCTCAACCGGCTCTTCGAGATCAAGGCCGACAAGAGCTTCGAGCTCATTTTCAACCCCGCCCCGGTGAGGCCGGGGCTTTCATCGAAAGCGTGGAGAAGCGTTGATTTCGTCACGCCGAACCAGAGGGAAACTTTCGAGCTAACAGGAATCGAAGTCACTGACTTCGATAGTGCCGCGCACGCGGCCGTGAGGCTTCTTGATCTCGGGCCAGCTGCCGCGCTGATCACCCTGGGTGCAAAAGGAGCTTATTATGCCGATGCAAAGCGCTCTTTTGCCCTGCCTGCCTTTCCGGTCAAGGTCGTTGATACCACGGCCGCCGGAGATGCTTTCAACGGTGCTTTCGCGGCGTCGCTTGCCCAAGGGCTGCCTTTAAGGGATGCGGTGAAGAGAGCGCTGGCCGTAGCGGCACTGTGCGTGACGCGGCGCGGAGCTCAAAGCTCCATGCCGACCGCGGAGGCGGTTGACGAGTTTCTGAAGTCTCAAGCGATCGTGGAGTTGGAATGAGCGAACATCAGTTTTCAGTCTCGGATAGAACGGTACTTGTGACCGGGGCCGGTGGGGGTATCGGCTCCGCCATTGTGAATGCATTTCGGGCGGGAGGGGCAAACGTCCTTGCTACCGATGCTAACCTTGAAAGCCTTAGAGACACACTGGCAAGCCTGCGTTTTGGCAATGGTGTATTGCCGATGGCGATGGACGTCGCGCGCGAGGAAGATGTTGCCAGAGTCCTCGACGAAGTTGCCACGCGGTTTGGCCGGCTCGACGTGCTGGTCAATAATGCCGGTATTAAGTCTGCTCAGCCGCTCCTGAACGGCAGTGCGGAGAAGATTGAGCGAACCATCCAGATCAACTCGGTCGCCGTCCTGCGCTGCTCCAAACTGGCGATCGAGCGCTTCATGAAGGCGAAGGGCGGGCGCATCGTCAATGTCGGCTCCTCGCTGTCCTCGCAGGGGGCAGTCTTCAACTACCAGGCCGGCGGTGCCGATTATTGCTTGTCGAAAGCGATCGTTCACGACGTCACCAAGCTGCTCGCCTACGAATGCGCGCCCCTCAAGATCAATGTGAACGCAATCGCGCCAGGTATCATCGATACGCCGATGCATGGGCGTCCACGTGAGGAGACCGAGGCGCGCCACAGCGGCCGCATCCCTTTGGGCCGGGTAGGCGTGCCGGATGATATCGCGGGGCTAGCCGTATTCCTCGCAAGTCCGGCAGCCTCCTACATGACCGGGCAGATCGTCCACGTGAACGGCGGGATGCTGATGAATGGCTAACGCAGGTGCATTCCTCAACTGGCCGCCGGTCGAAGGCATCATCTCGGATCTCGATGGCGTCGCCTATCGCGGAAACGATGCGATTGTCGATGCCATCCAGGCATTTGCAGCTTGGCAAGCGGCCGGTGTGCCGTTGTGCTTCGTGACGAACAACTCCACCCATACGCCGGAGGATATTGTTCGCAAACTCGAGAGTTTTGGGCTTTGCATCGCACCGAAAGACGTGGTCACGAGCGCCATTACGGCCGCCGAACTCATCCGCACGAGATACCCGGACTTCATGCGCGTGTTTGTCATCGGCGCGCCATCTCTTGTCAGGGCTGTAACCGGGATGGGGTTCGAAGTGACCGATCGAAAGCCCCAAGCTGTGGTCATGGGGCTCGACCGTCAGATCACCCATGAAAAGATGCGGATTGCAGCCGACGCCATCCTGAATGGAGCAGCATTCATCGGCACCAACCCCGACCTCCTCTTGCCGACAGCAGGTGGATTCGAGCCAGGGGCGGGAGCTACGATCACCGCTGTGGCTGCTGCTACGAAGGTTGAGCCTCTCATTGTCGGTAAGCCCGAGCCGCACATGATCGAAACCGCAATCGCGCGCCTTGGGACCGCGCGCAGCGCCACGATGATGATCGGAGACCAGATTGCGACGGATATTCAGGCTGGCAAGCGAGCTGGTCTTCCGACCGTGCTGGTCACGACCGGCGTGCCGCCCGCAGATGATCCATCCTTGACGCCGCCTGATTTCATCGTGTCCAGCCTGGCAGAGATTGGAATGTGGCCGGCGCTGGCTGGACGCCTGCGAGAGAGGAGAGGCTGATGGCTCATGTTCGTTTGGAAGACGTCAATAAGGCCTATGGGACCATCCCGATCTTGCGTAATATTGACCTGGCCATCGATCATGGCGAATTCGTCGTTTTTGTCGGACCATCCGGCTCGGGCAAGTCGACACTGCTGCGAATGATCGGAGGCCTGGAGCGTATCAGTGGCGGGCGGCTCTTGATCGACAACAAAGTCGTCAACGACGTTGATGCGGCTGACAGAAACCTTGGCATGGTGTTTCAGAGCTACGCACTTTATCCGCACATGACTGTGCGCGAAAACCTTGCGTTCCCTCTGCGTATGGCCAAAGTAGCGAGAGCCAGGATTGATATCAGAGTCGCGGAGATCGCATCGCTGCTGCAGATCGCTCACCTGCTCGACCGCAAACCTCGACAACTCTCGGGCGGGCAGAGGCAGCGTGTGGCGATTGGACGTGCCATTATGCGCGAGCCCAAAGTGTTCCTGTTCGACGAGCCGCTGTCGAACCTGGATACTGATTTGCGGGTCCAGATGCGGGTGCAGATTGCCAAGCTGCACAAGCAGCTTGGAAACACCATGATCTATGTCACCCACGACCAGGTCGAGGCAATGACGATGGCCGACAAGATCGTCGTGCTCAAGGACGGCAATATCGAGCAAGTAGGAAGCCCTCACGATCTCTATCATAATCCGGCATCTCGGTTCGTGGCCGGGTTCATCGGCTCGCCAAAAATGAATTTTCTCAACGGCCACATCGAGGCGGCGCATGATGCGGGCGTGGACGTCAAGCTCGACGCGGGCGCGCGCGTCTCCGTCCCGGTCCATTCGGATGAATTGCTCGTCGGCAAGCCGATCACACTCGGAATTCGTCCGGATGATTTCTCCCGATCCGCAGCAGAAAAGACCGACATCGGAATTGAGCTCGACGTCGATTTCGTCGAGCATCTTGGCAGCGTCACCTACATCTACGGCCGTGCAGGCAGGGAATCCGTGGTGGCAAAGGCGCCCAAGCCCGAGCCGCCCAAGGGGGCCGGCAAGGTTCGTCTTGCGGCTTCGCCGGCAGACTGCCACCTCTTCATGACGAACGGAAGGGCGCTGCGGCGGTTGCATGCGCCGGCAAATTGGAGCTAGCCTTCAGACCTGCCCTGCAGGAGGCGGGCGGCATGCACACGCGGGCGGACCAGGTAAGGGGCGGCGGGATCAAGCAGTTCTTCCGGAACTCCCGTTCTTTTGTGCTCGGGGCGGGAATTGGATCGGGCATGACCGCGAGAGCCGCCGAGCGCGCCGGCGCGGATTTCGTGCTTGCGCTCAATGCCGGCCGTTTTCGAGCCATGGGAGGCTCTTCGCCGGCCTCAATTCTTCCAATCCGAAACACCAACGAATTCGTTGCCGGCTTCGGTCGAACCGAGATCTTGCCCAGCACGAAATTGCCGGTGTTTTTCGGGGCTTGTACTTTCGATCCACAGCTCGATATCGACCGCTTCCTCGATCGAATCATCAGATGGGGATTTTCCGGGGTCACGAACTTCCCCTCGGTAATCCACATCGATGACTACAGGCGGTCGTTGCTTGAGAACAGCGGTCTTGGCTACGAGAGGGAAATCGATCTTTTGGTGAAGGCCGCAAAACGTGGCCTGATGACCATCGCCTATACGCGGACCCAGTCTGAAGCAAGGCGCATGGTCGAAGCCGGTGCTGAGGCCATCTGCATCAACTTCAATCTCAACCGGGGCGTCGAAAGCGGATGCGACCCGTCGATCAGCTTGTCGGAGCTCGCCGCGCGCACGAGCGCCGTTGCGCGCGTGGCTCAATCTATCGACCGAAACGCGATCTGCTTGCTTGGCGGCGGACCGATCACGAAACCTGATGAACTCTTGGATATCTGCCGCGAAACAGGCATCCAGGGCTTCATTGGCGGTTCTTCACTGGACCGCGTTCCACTGGAGATGTCGGTCCTTGAGGTCACCTCGGGCTTCAAAACCATTCACGTGTTGCGGGAGAAGGTCGACCTCCTCGAGCGTCAACTCCAGCTGAGCGGATTCAGGCACGGCGTCATTGCGCAGTCCTCAATCATGAAGCGCGTCCTCGAGGCTGCAAAGCGGCTGGCTGCTAATCCCAATCCTGTTCTTGTTTGGGGCGAGGCAGGATCAGGCAAACGAAGGGTGGCCAGTCTGGTTCATGCCTTTAGTGATCGCAAGCACGTGAAAGCAGTGCTTTTCAATTGCCGCTCGGGACCGGCAATGGATACCATCGGGGCGCTGTTTGGAGCCGAGCGTGATGAGAACAGGAGACGCCAACTGTCGCTGCTGGAATCGGCAAGCGATACTGCCATCTTGCTGTTGCATGTCGACCAGCTCTCGCGGGACGGGCAGGAGCGACTTGCTGATTATATTGAGACTGGCAGTTACACGCCCCTCAATGGCGCATCTGTTGCGCGGTCGAGCGCCCGGATCATTGCGACCGCAACCGTGGCTCGCGGCGCGGGTCTAGAAAGTGTTTTAAGTCCGCGACTTCTCGCCTCGTTCGCAGGCCTCGATATAGAGCTTCCCGCCCTGCCAAACCGGCTCGAGGACCTCCCGCAGCTGATTCAGCATTTTACGATGGAGGCCAAAGGCGATTCGAACGCGCAAATGCTTGCAATAGAAAAATCCGCGTTCTTGGCGCTTGCTGGCCATCATTGGCCCGGCAATCTTCGAGAATTGCGCCAGATCGTCAACCAACTTGTGACGTTGAAAGACACACATATAGTCGCTGATGTCCTCAAGCCGCTTTTAAACGCGGCGTTACCCACCCGGCCCACAGCGGCATTCTCCGAGCGAGAGTGGATCATCGACGGCTTGAAACGAAACAGGCTCCATCGTGGAAAGACTGCTCGTTCTCTGGGGCTTTCAAGGAAGACGCTCTACAACAAAATCAAGAAGCTGCGGATCCTGGAGTAGCCTATCCTCACTTGCCGCGCACAGGTCGTTTTGAAGCCGTGGAATGCAAAAGCGAGAACCTCGGTATCGACGATCCCTGTTGGTCAAGGCTGACCATCTCCATTTCGTCGCAAATCCTCAGCGCAAGAGCCTGCTCGGGCGAATACACAATACCTTCGAGATGCGAACCAAAGCGCCTCTCCACAGTTGTGATTTCACAATCCTCGGTGGCGGCGAACAAGATCTTGAACCCTAGGCTTGCGAACCATTCCATACGCCGCAGTTCGAGCTCCAGCCCTGTATTAACCGGCATGCCGGCCATAGGCCGCTCAATAATGGATGCAGGCGGGAAATTGACTACTCCGGAGATTCCCGCATCTTTCAGTAAGTCGGCGAAATCCTCCCAGCAGGCGAAGGGATCGATCATGACCAGTGCCGCGTAGATATGAATTGATGTTTGCCTGTCGAGCCTGCGCAAGTCCTGCAAAAGGCGGTCGTTCCAGTCGATGACGGGTAAGGTTGCCATTACAAGCATGGCGCCTTCGGGAAGACCCCGCAGGGACGGCGCGTAGATTTTCAAGTGCGCGCGGTCAACTGCGGCCGTTAGATGTGTGGCAAGCTTGCAGATGACCGTGGTCTTCACCGCTTCTACCCAATCCTACCCATCCGGACGTTTGGTCGATCTTATACCCCGTTTTAGCCCGGTCTAGACCATCTGTTGTTAGGGATGGTTAGGGAGGGGTCGGTGTCTCAGCATTGTACGGATGGCCATGAGGTGCTCCCGGATGGCAACTTGCCGGAGCTTGTGCCACGCGCAAATGTCTCGATCCGTGCGCAATCTGGCCGGCGTGACCGTTACCGACTGTCGGTTGAGGCCTCGCGAGCTGAAGCAGAAATCACCCTCTGCCTGCTGCCGCCGACACCGATAGGGATCTTGCCGCTGCCCTGTGACGCGAAAGCGGATCGGTCCTCACCGCAAGCGGGAATAGGGCAGTCCGAATAAGGTGCAAGCGCCAATGCGGTGAACCGTCTGGTAACGGCAGTCTTTCGATCCGCTGGCAGACCGGTCGTCTGCTTTCCTCCCTAGACTTAAGCCGCTGTTAGAGAAATCTGGCAGCGGTCTTTTTTTGAAGGTCACCAGCCGTCCCATTCATCGCAGTATGAGCCGGCACTAACGAACTGGCCCACTGTCGCTCCGAAAACAGGCGTTCACTGTGAACCACGACAAAGTCATGCACGATGTACGCGCTTTCCTGGAGCTTTGGGCGCAGACCTTCAACTCTCACAAGGAGCATCTGGTTTCGTTATACGCAGATGATGCGCTGCTTCACGGTACATCTAGTTCAACGCTCTATATGGGCCTCGAAGAAATACGCACCTACTTCCAGGGCGCTGCGATCGTAAAATTCGACAAATGGTATTGCGTCAGGCTGGTAATCGACATTGTTATGATAGTGGGAAAATACGTCTTCTCTCAAACGCGGGATGGTGAACATGTGACGACGCCGGCTCGCTTCACTTTTGTGCTGCGCCGCCAAGACGGCGCTTGGAAAATTTTGCACCATCATTCATCCGTCTCCCCCCCTTGCTCATAGTGTGGCTGGATCAACGTAGAACCTGCTTGGACGAGCCCTTGCGAGCTCGTACCGAAGCCGCTCTGACCGCGACGATGTCGACGCGACAAAAGCGGTCGTTTGGTGCACGTGTCACTTGTTTAGCACTCGGCCGAATTCCCGCGAACGGCTCTTGCCAGGTCCGGCCCCGGCGCCGCGCATTGCCAGTTCAGCAACGGCTGATCTTGCGCGGCCGGGCTGAGAAACTGATATGCCGGCGCCAACCTTTGCCGCAGGACCGTTGCGCCATCCTGCTTCTCTCGCTGCCAGGCATTCGCCGAGATGCCATCAGCCAGACGCGCTACCTAACGGCCGACCCCGGCTTGCATCTTGCTTGATCGGTCTCGAGATTGCGCGGCATCGGACGGCTGCTTGCCATCGTTACGCGTAGAACCCTGGGAGCGGTATGCCCGCGAAGTGCTCCTTCAAAGCGCCCTCAAGTATGCCATCCAGAGAGTTGTCGCGATCTTCCGCATCTTTCTTGGCCGACTTACCCAAACTTACCCAGTTCAGATGACGAGCCGTAGCTTCGACCAAACTGCACTCACTACTCTTGTTCGAATGAGCCACCGAAGAGTGGGTTCCACCTTCGGAAACGACAGGAGAGCCAAGTGTCAGTTGTCCCGCCCACACCAGCGCAGCTGCAAGCTGTTGCAGCGCAATGCGGCCTTTCACTTACCGACGCGGACATTGTCTCTTTCCGCGGCCTCATCGAGAAATCGCTTGAAGCCTACAAATACATTGAAGCCGTCCCCGACGAGTTGCCACCGGTGAAATATCCGCGCACCCCGGGCTATCAACCTCTACCCGAGGAAAACGTGCACGGCGCGTGGCACCGCAAGGCCAGGGTCGAGGGAGCGCCGAGCGGGAAACTCAAGGGCAAGTCCGTCGCCCTGAAAGATAACATCATGTTGGCCGGGGTGCCAATGATGAACGGTTCGGCGACGCTTCAGGGCTATCTACCGGACTACGATGCAACCATTGTTACGCGCATGCTTGACGCGGGAGCGCAGATCTCCGGCAAAGTGCATTGCGAGTACTTTTGCACATCGGGCGGCAGTCATACCAACGCGTTAGGACCGGTGCACAATCCGTACAAAATGGGCTACTCGGCGGGCGGGTCATCTTCCGGCTCCGGTGTTGTCGTTGCGCTGGGTGAAGTTGATATGGCGATTGGCGGCGATCAAGGTGGCTCCATACGCATGCCATCTTCCTTTTGCGGCGTCTACGGCATGAAGCCGACCTGGGGGCTCGTGCCTTATACAGGGATTATGCCCATGGAAATCGTCATCGATCACACGGGGCCGATGACCTCAACCGTGGCGGACAACGCCCTGCTATTGGAAGTGATAGCTGGAGACGATGGCTACGATCCACGCATCAAAGCCCCCATAGTCGGCGAATACACCAAGGCGCTTGGCTTAGGCGTGCGCGGAATGAGGATCGGCATTCTGAAGGAGGGCTTTGAGCAGGCAGGGGCGGAAGCTGCCGTAAATGAGAGCGTCCGGGAAGCGGCCAAGCGCTTCAAGGACCTCGGAGCTACTGTCGAGACAGTCTCGATTCCAATGCACCTGCGTGGCGCTGCGATCTGGACGCCCATCGGCATCGAAGGTGTTACCCAAACGATGATGTACGGCGATGGGTGCGGTATCAGCCGATCCGACCTTTATTCTCTGTCGCTCATGGACTGCCATCGAAGCTGGCGTCGCAAAGCGGATGCGCTGTCGGAAAACACCAAGTTGTTCCTACTGCTCGGCACGTACGTCAACAACACATACGGGCCACGCTATTATGGCAAAGCCATCAACGTCGCGCGTCGACTAACCGCGGCTTACGACAAGGCGCTTCAGAACTACGATGTCCTTCTGATGCCGACAACGCCGATGAAGGCAACGCAGCTTCCGCCCCACGATGTCAGCCGCGAAGAATCCATCGCGCGCTCGACCGAGATGTTCACCAACACCGCGCCGTTCAACATCACGCACCATCCGGCCATGTCGCTGCCCTGCGGGATGGTTGACGGCTTACCGGTCGGCCTCATGCTCATCGGGCGTCATTTTGAGGAAGCGACTATCTACAGGGCGGCACACGCATTCGAGTGCATCGGCGACTGGAAGAAGATGTAACCGCTTAGGAAATCGCCGTTTCAGCAGCGCAACTTGTGAATTCAGCGCTTCGGCGAGATGAACGTTCTGGCACTCGTCTGCAACGAAAACGCGCTTGCGTGCTTCAAGCCGGCTGGCTCGCGCAACTTAGCAAGAAGAAGACGGTCCCCCATGCCGTCCCACGTTAAAGGCGTCGATAGAGGATCAAACATGAGGAGGGTGAACACATGCGCAAGCTATCGACTTATCTCTTTGCAGCTGCCGCATCTCTGGGATTTGCGGGCGTTGCGAACGCTGAGGATGTTTTGTCCGAAGTGTCCACATTAGAGAACGAATATTTCAATAACTGGTCGCAAGGTGCTGAACAGGCTGCCAAAGCCTTAGGTCTGAACTATCGCATCCTTTCAGGCAAAGGTGATGCCGCGAAGCAAATCGAGATCTATGAGGCGCAGTTCGGTGCAGGCGTCAAAATTACGTTCGGCGAAAACCTTGTTGCAGCGAATATAAAGCCCATCGTTGAGATGGCGAAGAAGGCGGGCGCGGTGCACGTTGCTGTTTGGGAGTCGTTGCCTGGCTTCCATCCCTTGGACGCCGGTTCTGATAACTATGCCTTTGCGACGTTTTTTACGCCGGACGATGTCGATAACAGCTACAGAATTGCCAGATTGCTTTTTGACAAGATCGGCGGAAAGGGCAATGTCGTTCACATTACCGGCTTCCCCGGCGTCGATGCAGACATCTCCAGAACCGCCGGTTTCGAAAAAGCGCTAGCTGAATACCCGAACATCAAGCTCATCGCTCGCCAGCCGGGAAAATGGAATCAAGTGGACTCCCGTAAGGTCATGGAAGACCTGATAGTGGCACACGCCAAGATCGATGCTGTCTTCGGTCAAAATGACTCTATTGCACTGGGAGCAATGCAAGCTGTCGAAGACGCCGGCTTGCATATTCCGATCGTCGGCCTTGATGGTAATCGAGAAACGCTCAAACTGGTGAAGGAAGGCCGAATTCTTGCAACTATGGGTTTTACTCCGCAGTGGCAAGCCGGATTTGCGCTCGTGCGGGCTTACGACGTTGCGAAGGGGTTTAAGCCAAGTGCATGTGAACGCATGATGTACACCGGAGCGACCCTCATAACGGCGGGAAATGTGGATAAATACCAGTCGTTCCTCGCCGGCGAAAAGCTTCCTTTTGACTGGAGGAAAATGTCGCGGATTCTCCACCCCAACGATTGGGATGCTCAGAACTCGGTTTGGCCGATTGACGTCAAGACGTATTGGGGAAGTCGCTCGCCAGCTGGGTACAAGTTTCCCAAGGCTTACCAAGATGCCTTTGACGCCGGCTGTGTCAATCAATTGAGGGCGGAATATAACGATCACTACAAAGAGCACATCCCGGAGTGATTGTCTTTATGGCGCCTCTCTCTTGAGAAAGGCGCCATCGTTTATTCGTATTCGATGGGATCGCCCAATGCCGGGAGCATCGCTCACTAGCCGCAGAGATAGCGAGCCATGGCGGCGCGCCATGACAATTGTGGGTTTTACAATCGCATGCGTCGCTTTTGGCATCGCAGCCCCGTCTTTTTTTACCATGGCGAATATGAGGGCAATTGAGCTTTCCAGTTCTGTCCTCCTCATCGCATCCATCGGCGCAACCTTCGTGATCCTGATGGGCTCCATTGACCTCTCCATCGGTGCGATTGCGAGCTTCTGTGGCATGTTGGTTGCGCGGATGGCGCCAGACCTGGGATTATGGTCGATTCCCGTCGCTTGCTTCGTCGGGTTGGTGTTCGGTTTGATCAACGGGCTTGTGTACGTCTACCTCAGAATCCCTTCGATCTTGGTCACGCTTGGAACCGCAACGACACTTTCGGGCGCGGTGCTCTTCATTTCAGATGGCCGGTCCTTAACCGTATCGAGCCCCGCCGTCATCGATCTAGCCCAAGCTGCATTGATCAATCTGGTCCCCAATGCGGTCCTTATTTCGATGATGATTTTCGTCGTTGCGGTGTTCGTGGGCGATCGCACGCGCTTCGGACGAATGACGCTGGCTATCGGAAGCGACGAGCAAACGGCCGCCCTAATTGGGGTCAGAGTCAATACGATCAAGGTCCAGGCTTTTGCCTTGTCTGGCCTGCTTGGAGGCTTTGCCGGGGCGCTGTTGGCCGCGCGTCTTGGATCCGCCACTGTAACGATGGGGGGGTATATGACGCTTGATACGATCACTGCGGTGGTCGTAGGCGGGACCGCGATCACGGGAGGGATGGGCAACGTACGCTTAACGGTAATCGGCGTCCTTTTCATAACGACACTGTCTAACGGCATGAACATCCTTGCCCTGCCGCCTTATCTGCAAACAATCATTCAAGGGATCGTCATCCTGCTCGCTGTGCTTCTAAACACAAAGCGTGCGGGTGCGGAGGACGTGAAATGAGGGAGGGGCGCGCTTCCATCTTCTCGATGCGCAACGGATCGAAGCGCTTCAATGGCACATCCGTCATTGAGGGAATCGATCTCGACATCTTTCCGAACGAGATCGTGGGGATCGCTGGTGAAAACGGGGCCGGGAAGTCCACGACCCTCAAAATGATCGCCGGCATCTATCCCCCGAGCGCGGGAAGCATGACGCTCTTTGCCAAGAGCTTTAGGCCGCTAAGCTATACTCAGGCCGTTGAGGCCGGAATTTCAATGGTATTCCAGGAGCAGGCCCTTATTCCGAGTTTGGCCGTCTACGAGAATATCTTCCTCTCCTTGGAAGCCAATTTCAGCAATCGGGTGGGTATTGTCGACAGAAGCGCGATGATAGCCTTCAGCGAGAGACACCTGAAGGACCTCGAGCTCGACTACATCGATCCACGCCGCCGCACGGGTGACTACGCCTTTCACCATCGACAGATGATCGAGATCGTCAAGGCGTTCGCGCTGGCCGAGTACTTCCATATTGATCACCCGATCATCCTGCTTGATGAACCGACAGCGGCAATCGGTGAGCGAGAGGTACAGATTCTCTTTGAATCGATTCGGCGATTCCGTCACCGCGCATCATTCGTCCTCATCACCCACCGCCTTGCCGAATACGTAGCGCTCTGTGACCGCATCTATGTCTTTAAGGACGGCCGGAACGTAGGTGAGTTCGTAGGAGAACAGATCTCTGAACAAAGCCTCCATAAAGCGATGGTAGGACGGATTCGCGAAGATGAATACTACATGGAGAAGCGTCAGTTGAATCCCGTGGACGCGCCCCTTGCGGTCTCAGCTAAAGGCCTAAGCGGTCCTAACGTTAAGAATGTCAGCTTTGATATCCGAAGAGGTGAGATCCTTGGAATTGGCGGCCTGGTGGGATGCGGCAAGGAGGCTGTGGCCAGGGCGATCGTCGGATTCGATCCCTTCCCCTCGGCCGGCACCGTCGAAGTAAACGGCGAGATCCTGCCTCTACGCGGACGCGGAAAGGCTGCAATCATGCGCGGGGTTGGATTCGTTCCCAAGGAACGCAAGACTGAAGGCATCGTGCCTTATTTGTCAGTTCAAGCAAATA
>NZ_LGHK01000219.1 GCF_001908235.1 Bradyrhizobium sp. NAS96.2 | reverse complement strand
GCGGCGGCGCGAAGGCGAACACCGGATCGCTGTAATAGAGCACCGGGCGGTCGACATAGACGATCTCGTCCGGCGGCGGCGGCGGCACGTCATAGTCGAGCACGGTGAACTGCGCGGGCGGCTCCAGCGCGGCCGACAGATAAGCGAGCCGGCGCCTTGCGTCGTAGGCATGCGGCCCGTGCGGATAACGCCGCAGATACGACCAATACGCATCGGTCGAGTCGGCGTTGTAGGTGCGCCGCCAGGTGATGGCCTCGCGCCGCGCCGCCACGATCGCGCGCACCCGCTTGGCCTGCGGATCGTTCGGATAGGCCTGCAGGTAGTCCTCGTAGCCCTGCAACGTGTCGCGCTCCAGCGCAGCCGCATAGGCATCCTGCGCCGGGAAATCGCGGATCGGCTTGGTGCGCAGCCCGGCATCGACCTGCTGCGGCGGCGCATCCGGCTTGCGCTCGAAGAACATGAAGGGCGCATCGACCTTTTGCGCATTCCACGGGATCTCGGCGCCCTTGGTCATTTCGTTGACGCGCAGGCGGACGCGGTCGAACACTTCGGGCAATGTCAGGCCGCCGGCGCGGATCATTTCCGCCAGCGCCTGCGCATAGGGCCCGTAGGGCGGCGCACCGTCGGGGGCGACGGTGCCGGGCGCAGAATTGAAGGCGATCAACATCTTCGGATCGGGATCGACCAGCGCAAGGCCGCCGGCCAGCGGCTGGCCGTCCTTGGCGAAGGGATTGCTGCGCGCCGCGTCGAGCACGATCACACCGGCCTTGATCGGCAGCGCCGACAGTTGATGGCTGTAATCGGAGATGCGGATTGCCTCGACCGGCACGTCGGTGTCGCGGGCGATCTTGGCATCCACCGGCACGAAGTAGTTCTCGCCGGTGAGCTGCACGCCATAACCGGCGAGGTAGACGAAGGCCACCGCATTGGGCCCTGCGTCCTGCACCTTCTGGATGAAATCGCGGAACGACTTGCGGAGCGTCTCGCTATCGAGATCGCGCGCCCCGATCACGTCGAAGCCGGCGGCCTGCAACGTCTGCGCCACCAATCCGGCATCGTTTGCGGCGGTCTGCAGCGCGCTGGCCTGATAGGCGCCGTTGCCGACCACGAGCGCGAGACGCTTTTCCTGGTCCTGTGCATGGACAGGAAGCGCGGCGAACGACACCAGACCCACGATCAATGCCCACAGAATGCGCGTCATAGTGGTCGTCCCTTTTCTTCTCAAGAGTTGGCGTAACGGATGGAAATGCTACTTCCGTGAATGCGCGCTGAACAGGATTGCGGCAATTGTGGCAATCCTTGGTCTGCACGGTCTCGGGCACCTCGGAACCGGCTTCCCCGGCCCGCGCCGGTCGGCGATATTGTACAGATAAAACAAGGCAAAGAAGGAGCACCCGATGCCAATCGCCGGACAAGGCATGCTGCTGACCTCGATGGATATCGACAGCTTACACGAAGCTGAATTCAACCGCTGGTACGACCGCGAGCATCTCGAAGAACGTGTCGCCATCGACGGATTCGAGGAGGCCCGCCGCTACGTCGCCCAAGACGGCAAGGGTGATGACGGCAGGCCGAAATATCTCAGCCTCTACTCCACCGCGACCTTCGACGTGCTCGAGAGCCCGGCCTACCGCAAGGCGCTCGCCAACCAGACCGACTGGTCGAAGACCAACATCGCGCGCTTCCAGAACATGATCCGCGGGGTGGCGCGCATCACGATCAGCCGCGGCGTCGGCCGAGGCGCCGCGCTCGGCATCATCCGGCTCCGTCCGCCGGCCGAAGGAGCGGACAGGCTCCGCGCTGCATTGCGGGAGCAACTCGATCCAGCCGCGCGTGACGGCGTCATCTCGATGCACCTCCTGGAAAACGATCCCGTGCTGTCGAAGCCGCTCACGCCGGACGCCGACAAAGCCGATCCCGGCGCCGGCGACTGGTTCGTCTTGATCGACGCCACCGACGTCAACGCAGTCCCTGCGGCCGCGGCAATCATCACCGGCAACGCAGCCTTGAAGCCGCTGGTGGTCACCAGCGGCGTCTACAGGCTGTTGTGGGATATCGCGAAGAGCGATCTGCCGCGCGGCTGAAGCAAAACGCGCAGCGCTTGTGTGGACTTTCATAGCCAAACAAACGTTGCGTGGCGGCGCGCACATGCTGCACCGCCACATAACGCAATCGAGATTAACGCTACACGCGCATCAGCCGCGCGAAAGCGGATGAACGGACAATTTAGCCTTTGCCTTCTCCGGAACGGCTCTAATAAGATAAGCCTATGATCCAATTCAAAAACCAGAACAACGCCACGTGAGCGTTCGTCGTCAACGATAAGGCCGCGCGGTCAGGCATTTTCGCGCGGGTCAAAGGTAGGAATGAAACCGACTGATATCTCGGCGCCGGATTACTTTCATAAAGTAGTCGATTGCCAATGGGCCTGCCCCGCACACACCCCTGTTCCCGAGTACATCCGGTTGATTGCTGAGGGGCGCTACAGCGACGCCTACATGATCAATTGGCAGTCCAACGTGTTCCCCGGGATTCTCGGGCGCACCTGTGACCGTCCATGCGAGCCGGCGTGCCGTCGCGGCCGGGTCGAGGACAATCCGGTCGCGATCTGCCGCCTGAAGCGCGTCGCCGCCGACTTCAAGGACGACATCAAGCATCGCCTGCCGAAGCCGGGCCCGAAGAACGGCAAGCGCATCGCGCTGGTCGGCGGCGGCCCCGCCTCGCTGTCGGTGGCGCGCGATCTCGCCCCGCTCGGCTATCACTGCACCGTGTTCGACGGCGATCCCAAGGCCGGCGGCATGATGCGCAGCCAGATTCCAAAATTCCGCCTGCCCGACAGCGTGATCGACGAGGAGACCGACTACATCCTCGGCCTCGGCGTCGAGTTCAAGGGCGGCCAGCGCGTCGACAGCCTGAAGCAGCTGCTCTCCGAGAACTACGACGCCATCTTCGTCGGAAGCGGCGCGCCGCGCGGCCGCGAGCTCGACATTCCCGGCCGCAAGGAAGCCGGCGCCAACATCCATATCGGCATCGAGTGGCTGGCCAACGTGTCGTTCGGCCATGTCGACAAGATCGGCCGCCGCGTCATCGTGCTCGGCGGCGGCAACACCGCGATGGATTGCTGCCGCACCGCGCGCCGCCTCGGCGGCGAGGCCGTCAAGGTGGTCGTCCGCTCCGGCTTCGAGGAGATGAAGGCCTCGCCGTGGGAGAAGGAAGACGCCATCCACGAGGACATCCCGATCCTCAACTACATGGTGCCGGTGGCGTTCAAGCATGTCGCCGGCAAGCTGATCGGCGTCACCTTCCAGAAGGTGCGGGCCGAATACGATGACAAGGGCCGGCGCAATCTGGTGCCCTCGGGCGAGCCGGACGAGACCATCCCCTGCGACGATGTGCTCGTTGCGGTCGGCCAGGAGAATGCGTTCCCCTGGATCGAAGCCGATTGCGGCATCGAGTTCGACAAGTGGCACATGCCGAAGGTCGACCCCAAGACGTTCGCCTCGACCAATCCGAAGGTGTTCTTCGGCGGCGATGCGGCGTTCGGACCGAAGAACATCATCTGGGCGGTGGCGCACGGCCATGACGCCGCGTTGTCCATCCACAAGATGCTGTCCGGCGAGGACATCAACGAGCGCCCGCTGCCCGAGGTGCACGTCTCCTCGCAGAAGATGGGCATCCACGAGTGGAGCTACGACAACGACATCTCCGCCGACAAACGCTTCAAAGTGCCGCATCGCGACAAGGTGGTGGCGCTGAAGGACATCCGCGCCGAGGTCGAGCTCGGCTACGACCTCAAGCTCGCGCTCGGCGAGGCGCAGCGCTGCCTGAACTGCGACGTGCAGACGGTGTTCTCCGCGCCGCTGTGCATCGAATGCGACGCCTGCGTCGACATCTGTCCGATGGACTGCATCAGCTTCACCGAGAACGGTGAGGAGGACGATTTGCGGCAGCGCCTGAAGGCCCCCTCGCCGCATCACGACCAGGCGCTCTACGTCTCCGGCGACCTGAAGACCGGCCGCGTCATGGTGAAAGACGAAGACGTCTGCCTGCATTGCGGACTGTGTGCCGAGCGCTGCCCGACCGGCGCCTGGGACATGCAGAAGTACCTCATCGATATGGTTCAAGCGGGATCAACATGTCAGTCCAAAGCCCGATCAGCAGCGTAAACGACTTCGTCGTCCGCTTCGCCAACGTCAACGGTTCGGGCTCGGCTTCCGCGAACGAACTGTTCGCGCGTTCGATCCTGCGTCACGGCGTGCCGGTCAGCCCACGCAACATCTTCCCCTCCAACATCCAGGGCCTGCCGACCTGGTACGAGGTGCGCGTCACCGAGGACGGCCATCTCGGCGCCCGCGGCGGCGTCGACATGATGGTGGCGATGAACCCGCAGACCTGGGACAAGGACGTCGCCTCGATCGAGCCCGGCGGCTATCTGTTCTACGATTCGACCAAGCCGATGCCGTCGTCGAAATTCCGCGAGGACATCACGGTCATCGGCGTGCCGCTGACCGCGATCACCAACTCGACCTACACCGATCCCCGGCAGCGCCAGCTGTTCAAGAACATCATCTATCTCGGCGCGCTCTGCGCGCTGCTCGACCTCGATCCCAAGGTGGTCGAACAGCTGATCGGCGAGCAGTACAAGGGCAAGGAGAAACTGCTCTCCTCCAACGTCCATGCGCTGCATCTCGGCCGCGACTGGGCGCTGCAGAACCTGAAATGCCCGCTCGGGCTGCGGGTGAAGAAGTCCGACAAGGTCGGCGACCGCATCTTCGTCGAAGGCAACAGCGCCGCTGCGCTCGGCGCCGTCTATGGCGGCGCCACCGTGTGCGCCTGGTATCCGATCACGCCGTCATCGTCGGTGGCGGAAGCCTTCACCAGCCATTGCAAGAAGTACCGTCACGATCCCGAGACCGGCAAGGCGAAATACGCCATCGTGCAGGGCGAGGACGAGCTCGCCTCGATCGGCATCGTGATCGGCGCCTCCTGGAACGGCGCGCGGGCCTTCACGGCGACCTCGGGTCCGGGCATCTCGCTGATGACCGAGTTCATCGGCCTGTCCTATTTCGCCGAGATCCCGGCCGTGATCATGAACATCCAGCGCGCCGGCCCCTCGACCGGCATGCCGACCCGCACCCAGCAATGCGACGTGATCGCCTGCGCCTATGCCTCGCACGGCGACACCAAGCACGTGCTGCTGTTCCCGGAAGATCCGGCGGAGGCGTTCGAGTTCGCCGCCGCCGCGTTCGATCTGGCCGAGCGGCTGCAGACCACGATCTTCCTGATGCTCGATCTCGACATCGGCATGAATCACCGGCTGTGCCGCCCGCTGAAGTGGGACGACGCCAAGCAATACGACCGCGGCAAGGTGATGACGGCGGAGATGCTCGAGGAAGGCCGCGACTTCGGCCGATATCTCGACGTCGACGGCGACGGCATCCCCTATCGCACCTATCCCGGCACGCATCCGACCAAGGGCTCCTACTTCACCCGCGGCACCTCGCGCGATCGCTACGCGCGCTATTCGGAAGAAGGCGCCGTCTACGCCGACAACATGCAGCGCCTGGTGCGCAAGTTCGAGACCGCGCAGGACATGGTGCCGCGGCCGCTGCAGGCCAATGCGGCGAAGCCGACCAAATACGGCGTGCTGTATTTCGGCTCGACCTCGCCGGCGATGGACGAGGCGATCGGGATTTTGGAGGCACGCGGCCATCAGCTCGACCGCATGCGCATCCGCGCCTTCCCGTTCCACTCCAGCGTCGCGAGCTTCATCGCCGATCACGACTTCGTCTACGTGGTCGAGCAGAACCGCGACGCGCAGCTGCGTCAGCTGATCGTCAACGAGAATGGCATCGACCCCGTCAGGCTGGTGCCGATCCTGCACTATGACGGCACGCCGATCACCGCGCGCTTCATCGCCAACGCGATCGGCGACCACCAAGACCACCTCAAGGTGACCCCTCTCCGCAAGGCCGTGACATGACCTACATTGCAAAGCCGAAGTTTCATCATCCCGGCCTGAAGAAGAACGAGCTGGGCTATACCCATCGCGACTACGAGGGCAAGATCTCGACGTTGTGCGCCGGCTGCGGCCACGATTCGATCACCGCCTCGATCATCGAAGCCTGCTACGAGCTGTCGATCGAGCCGCACCGGGTGGCGAAGATTTCCGGCATCGGCTGCTCGTCGAAGACCCCCGACTATTTCCTCGGCAATTCGCACGGGTTCAACTCGGTGCATGGCCGCATGCCGTCGGTCCTGACCGGCGCCAACCTCGCCAACCGCGACCTGATCTATCTTGGCGTCTCCGGCGACGGCGATTCCGCATCGATCGGCTTCGGCCAGTTCGCGCATTCGATCCGGCGCGCCGTCAACATGACCTACATCGTCGAGAACAACGGCGTGTACGGCCTGACCAAGGGCCAGTTCTCGGCCACCGCCGACCGCGGCTCGAAGTCCAAGAAGGGCGTCACCAACACCGACAATGCGATCGACCTGGTCGCGATCGCGCTGCAGCTCGGCGCGACCTTCGTGGCGCGCTCTTTCTCCGGCGACAAGACGCAATTGGTACCGCTGATCGCGGCCGCGATCCGCCACAAGGGCGCGTCCTTCATCGACGTGATCAGCCCGTGCATCGCGTTCAACAACCACGCCGGCTCGACCAAGAGTTTTGACTATGTCCGCGAACACAACGATGCGGTGAACCGGCTCGACGTGCTGGTCGGCCGCGAGCCGATCAGCGTCGACTATGCGCCCGGCACCGTGCAGGTGGTCGAGCAGCATGACGGTTCGCGCCTCGCGCTGCGCAAGCTCGATGCCGACTACGATCCGCACGATCGCCTGGGCGCGATGACCTTCCTGCAGAAGCACGCGGCCAAAGGCCAGATCGTCACCGGCCTGCTCTATGTCGATCCGGATGCCGAGGATTTGCACACCCATCTCGACACCGTCGAGACGCCGCTCAACACGCTGGATGAAAAGGCGCTGTGCCCGGGCTCGGCCGTGCTCGACAAGATCAACGCCAGCTTGCGGTAAGCACTCATTCTCGCCGTCACAATGAGGCGGCAAGGCTGTGCAACAAACTCCGTGTCGTCCCTGCGAACGCAGGGACCCATAACCACCGATGCAGATTGCCGAGCTACGCTGGAGCGACGAGTCCCGTTCACAACAGAAGCCGCAGCGTA
>NZ_LGHK01000218.1 GCF_001908235.1 Bradyrhizobium sp. NAS96.2 | reverse complement strand
CTGCCGTCGGCGCGGCGGTCGAAGGCGACGCCGAGCTCGGCCAGGTGCTCCACGGCGGCTGGCGCAGCGTGGACGATCCGGGATGCTGCCGCCGCGTCGCAAAGGCCGGCGCCGGCCGCGAGCGTATCGGCGAGATGCAGGGCAGGGCTGTCATCGGCGCCGACCGGCGCTGCGAGGCCACCCTGCGCCCACATGCTGGAGGCTTCGGCGCCCAGCGGCGACTTCGACAGCAGCACGACCGGCTCGGGTGCGAGTTGCAGCGCGGTCATCAGCCCTGCGGCGCCGCCGCCGATGATCACAGGACGGCCGGGGAGATCGGAGAGATCGATGCTCATATCGCCAGCATCCTTTCAACGCTCCGGCGCGCGCGCTCGGCGATCGCGGGATCGATCGTGACCTCGTGCTGGTTGGTTTCCAGCGCGTGGCGGATGTTCTTCAGCGTGATCCGCTTCATGTGCGGGCAGAGATTGCAGGGACGAACGAAGTCGACATCGGGATTCCGCGCCGCGATGTTGTCACTCATCGAGCATTCGGTCAGCAGCACGACGCGCGGCGGACGCTTGGTCTCGACGAATGTCTGCATCGCCGCTGTCGAACCTGCGAAGTCCGCTTCGGCGACGACGTCGGGCGGGCATTCCGGATGCGCCAGGACGGTGACGTCGGGATAATTCTCGCGCAGCTGGCGCACGTCATCGGCGGTGAACAGCTCATGCACCTCGCAATGGCCCTTCCAGGCAATGATCTTCTTGCTGCTCTGCTTGGAGATGTTCTGCGCCAGATATTCATCCGGCAGCATGATGACGCGCTCGGCGTCGAGTGATTCAACCACCTTGAGCGCATTGCCCGACGTGCAGCAGATGTCGGACTCCGCCTTCACCGCGGTCGAGGTGTTGACGTAGGCGACCACAGGCGCGTCCGGATAGCGCGCGCGCATCAGCCGCACGTCCTCCGCCGTGATGGAGTCCGCCAGCGAGCAGCCGGCTTTGAGATCGGGGATCAGCACGGTCTTGGCTGGATTGAGCAGCTTAGCCGTCTCGGCCATGAAGTGCACGCCCGCGAGCACGATAACATCGGCGTCGACCTTGGTCGCTTCGCGCGCGAGCAGGAGGCTGTCGCCGACGATATCGGCGACGCCGTGGAAGATCTCCGGCGTCTGGTAGTTGTGCGCGAGCACGACCGCATTGCGGCGGCGTTTCAGCGCCAGGATCGCGTCGACGTCCTCGGCGAAGGTCGCCCATTCGAATGGCGGGATGACGCGTTTGACGCGCTCATAGAGCGGCGCGGTGCGGGTGAGCAGATCGGTATCGAGCAAGGCCATTTATACTCTCCGTGAGCATAAGATGGCTTATACTTATCCTGAGCATAAGGCGTGTCAAGTGCGCGAAAGCGGAAGCTTGGTGCCGGCGACGGCCCGTTCGGCCAATACGGCATGGCGGAAGCGGAACAGCTTGGCCGGCCGGCCGACGGTATCGGCGGCCATTGCGCCAGTCTCTTCAACGAGTTCCTGCTGCTCGATGAGCCGGCGGAAGTTCTGCTTGTGGACCAGCCGGCCTGCGAGGGCCTCAACACTGCGTTGCAGTTGCAGCAGGGTGAACTCGGCCGGCATCAGCTCGAATACCACCGGACGGTATTTGATCTTGGCGCGCAACCGCGCGATTCCGGTCGCGAGGATGCGGCGGTGATCCGCCGTCATCGGCTTGCCCGGCACGACCGACGCTTCGCGGCCGCGCGAGTGGTTGGCTTCCGGGATCAGCGACGCCTCCCAGAGCAGCTCATAGCGCTGCAACACCAGTTCTTCGTTCCAGTCGCGATCGTCGAGGCCGAAGGTGATGGCGCAGCGCTGCCAGCGCTCGCGCTGCAAGGTTGGCGAGGGGGCTGCCTTCGCCCACGTCTTCAGTTTCGGCGCGATCGTCTTGGCGATGAACGCCGGTGCGCCATCGCGATGATCTTCCCAGGGAAAGTAGTCGTACCAGCCGGACCAGTGCGCCTCGAAGCCTTCGCCGACCCGGTCCTCGCGGGTCAGGCCGAGATAGCTGATCGAGACGCTGTGCGGCGACCTGGCGTCGCCGGACCGGCCGCGGTCGGCGAAGGTGTAGAGCTGCTCGACATAGCCGAGCGGGTGGCCGGTCTGCGCTTCGACCCAGGCCCGCAGCGCGGTCTGCAGCGAGCGGTGGGTGAACTCGAACGGGCCGCTCGGCAGCGCGGAGCCGCCGGCGATGGTCATGATCTTGGGTGTGCCGTCGGTGACGGCGACCAGCACCGCAACGAGGTCGGCGGTGACGGCATTGCCCGAAGCCGGTGCGCTGGTTTTCTTCTGCGGCGATCTGGCCACGCGTTCGTCCCGGGCTAGCAGTAGCCGTAGACGCCGCAGGCGTAGGGCAGGCGGTCCCAGTAGGTCACATAGGCGCCGCCGTAATACGGGCCGAGATAGCTGTAGGAGCGGTGGTCGCCGTAATAGCCCGGCAGCGCCGCCGATCCGGGCAGCAGCGGCTCGCCGGGCGGGAATACGATGTACGGCTCTGAATTCAGCGGGATCACCTCGGGCTCGACGACCACGAGCTGGCGGCCGCGCCGCACATAGGTCGGCGCTGTGATGGTGGTGCGGTAGGCGTAGTGGCGGCGCGGCAGGCCGGCCGGCAGCTGGCGCGCAGCCTTCACGGTGGCGCTCTTCGGAGGGACGGGGCCGTCGGCAGCATCAGCAGGCGACATCGCAAACAGTGCGATCGCGAGCGGCAATATCCAGCGCAGCATCAATGGTCTCCCGAATCATCCGGAGCCTATCACTGCCACTTTAAGCCGGATTGAACGTTAACGAGAGGCCCCGTCGGAATTAAGCGTTAACGCGAGACCCGCCATTCCCCGCAAAAACTCCGGAGCGATGCAGGCGCACCGCTCCGGAACAATGTCGGATCAGGCGCGCAGGGCCTGGTCGAGGTCGGCGATCAGGTCTTCCTTGTCCTCGATGCCGATCGAGAGCCGCACCACCTCGGGCGCCGCGCCCGACTTCACCTTGGCGGCGTCGTCGAGCTGGCTGTGGGTGGTGGAGGCCGGGTGGATCACCAGCGAGCGGGTGTCGCCGACATTGGCGAGATGCGAGAACAGCTTCAGGTTCGACACCAGGTTGACGCCCGCGTCATAGCCACCCTTGAGGCTGAAGGTGAACACCGCGCCGGCGCCCTTCGGCGTGTATTTGCGCTGCAGGGCATTGTACCGGTCGCCGGGCAGGCCGGCATAGTTCACCGCTGACACGGCCGGATGGGTGGAGAGGAATTCCGCCACCGCCTTGGCATTGTCGCAGTGCTTCTGCATGCGCAGCGGCAGCGTCTCGATGCCGGTCAGGATCATGAAGGCGTTGAACGGCGACAGCGCGGGACCGAGGTCGCGCAGGCCGAGCACGCGGCAGGCGATCGCGAAGGCGAAATTGCCGAAGGTCTCCTGGATCCGGATGCCGTGATATTCGGGGCGCGGCTCGCTCAGCATCGGATATTTGTTGTCCTTCGACCAGTCGAAGGTGCCGGCGTCGACGATGATGCCGCCGAGCGAGTTGCCGTGACCGCCGAGGAATTTGGTCAGGGAGTGCACGACGATGTCGGCACCGTGGTCAATCGGCTTGATCAGGTAGGGCGAGGCCAGCGTGTTGTCGACGATCAGCGGCACGCCGGCCTTGCGCGCAACGGCGGCGATCGCCTCGATGTCGGTGATGCTGCCGGCGGGGTTGGCGATCGACTCGATGAAGATCGCCTTGGTGTGCGGCGTCACCGCGCGCTCAAAGCTTTCGATTTCGTCGGGATCGGCCCAGGCCACATTCCAGCCGAACGCCTTGAAGGCGTGGGTGAACTGGTTGATCGAGCCGCCATACAGCTTGCGGGCCGCAATGATCTCGTCGCCGGGCTTCAGGAGCTGCTGCAGCACGACGAGCTGTGCTGCGTGACCGGAGGCGACGGCGAGCGCCGCGGTGCCGCCCTCGAGGGCTGCAACGCGTTCCTCGAGCACGGCGTTGGTCGGGTTGCCGATGCGGGTATAGATATTGCCGAACGCCTGCAGGCCGAACAGCGAAGCCGCGTGGTCGGCATCATTGAAGACGAATGACGTGGTCTGGTAGATCGGCGTCGCCCGCGCGCCGGTTGTGGGATCAGGCTGTGCGCCGGCGTGCACGGCGAGGGTGGAAAATCCCGGAAGGCGATCGGTCATTCTTTGTGTCCTGTTGTGGCCTGGTCGAAACGCGCGGCATGCTGATGGCGGCAGCGTCCGGCGTCAAGCCGCGCTGGCGCGCACGCCACGGTTTGAAACGGGCATGCTGCGCTGTACCGGATGATCGCGACGATTATTCCGCCGAAACGTCAGGTCGTCTCGGTTTTGTTTTTCGCAGCGCGGTCGGATGCCGCAGTCTGGCCGCCGCCGAAGCTCGTGCGGTTCAGCGACAGCCGCATGCCCTGGGTCGGGATCGGCGCGCGCTTGGAGCTCAGGGTGCGCGAGTTGACGCCCATCCAGGAGATTTCCGACGACAGCCGGCCATACTCGATCTTGGGGCAGCGATTCATCACCACCTTGAGGCCCGCCGCTTCCGCCTTCTCGGCCGCGGCATCGTCGCGTGCGCCAAGCTGCATCCAGATCACCTTCGGCGGCGGCGACAATTTTAGTGCCTCCTCGACGACGGGCATGATGTGGCTCGAATTGCGGAAGATGTCGATCATGTCGATCGGGCGATCGATGTCCGCAAGCGAGGCGACGAACGGCTTGCCCATCAGCTCCTTGCCGACATGGCCGGGGTTGACCGGGATCATGTCGTAGCCGCGCTGCGCCAGATATTTGAAGGCGAAATAGCTCGGTCGCACGTTGACCGGCGAGGCGCCGACCATCGCGATCGATTTGACGTTGTTCAGGATGCTGCGGATGTAGTTGTCGTCGTAGGCGTCGTGGTTCATTTTGCTCTTACTTATCTTGCCACTTTGGATCGCGCTTCGCGATGAAGGCGCCGATGCCTTCCTCGGCGTCGCGCGCCATCATGTTCTCGGTCATCACTTCGGCGGCGAAGCGATAGGCGTCCGCGAGGTTCATCTCGGCCTGGCGATAGAATGCCTCCTTGCCAAGCTTGACGGTGTAGGCTGATTTCAGTGCGACCTTCTCGGCCAGTGCGATCGCGGCGTCGCGTTCGGTGCCTGCTGATACCACGCGGTTGACGAGACCAATGCTCTGCGCCGTTGCCGCAGAGACCGGTTCTCCGGTCAGCAGCATCTCCATCGCCTGCTTGCGCGGCACGTTACGCGACAGCGCTACCATCGGCGTCGAGCAGAACAGTCCGATGTCGACGCCGGGCGTCGCAAACGCCGCCGCGTCAGAGGCGACCGCGAGGTCGCAGCTTGCGACGAGCTGGCAGCCGGCAGCGGTCGCGATGCCCTGGACGGACGCCACGACCGGCTTCGGCGAATGCACGATCGCCTGCATCATCGCGCTGCAGGCGTTCATGATCTGCGCGAAATAGGCGCGGCCGCGGTCGGCGTCGGTGCGGCGCGCGGTGAGCTCCTTGAGGTCATGGCCGGCGCAGAACGCCGGGCCATTGGCGGCGAGCACGACGGCGCGGATGCTCTTGTCACCGCCGATATCGTTCAGCGCAGCGTGCAGTTCGCCGATCAGGCCTTCGGAGAGGCTGTTGCGCGCCGCGGGGCGATTGAGCGTCAGTAGCGCGATACTGCCGACGCTCTCCCGCAGCAGGATCGGCTGATGTTGCGGCGCTTCCGCGCGGGCGGCCTGGGCGGACATGACGAAATTCCTCTATCGTGTCTGTGACAATTTAATGTAACAGGCAGGCTGAAGCGAGGGCAGGGACCGCATGGCGATTGCGAAAATGAGCGTGGCTGAGCTGGAAGAGTTCCTGCGAAAGGAGTTTCCGCAGGCGTTCACCCACGACGACATCAGGATCGAAAGCGCCGACGGCGAGACGGCCCTGCTGCGCCAGCGCTTCAGCGAGCGCATGCTGCGGCCGGGCGGCACGGTGTCGGGACCAACCCTGATGGGGCTCGCGGATTTCGCCATGTATGTGGTGCTGCTGTCGGCGATCGGGCCGATCGGCTTGGCCGTCACCACCAATCTCAACATCAACTTCCTGCGCAAGGGCCAGCCGGGCCAGGACGTGCTCGCGGTGGCCAAGCTGCTCAAGCTAGGCAAGCGGCTTGCGGTCGGCGAGGTCAACCTGCTGACCGGCACCTCTCCGGACCCGATCGCCCATGTCACGGCAACCTATTCCATTCCAAATCAATAGGCTTTCTCGCGGTATTATTGCACCATATTTATAAGTCGCTGTTTTCGCTGATGTAATTCAGGTGCGTCGACGTTGACGCGAGACCGCGGCTTCTCTAGAAAGCCGCCAGTTCGGCGCATACGGCGCCGATTTCTATTTCACGGATTTCACACATGAGCACGTTCTCGGCCAAGCCCGCCGAAGTGACGAAGAAGTGGGTCGTGATCGACGCCAAGGGTCTGGTGGTCGGTCGTCTCGCCACCCTCGTCGCGATGCGCCTGCGCGGCAAACACCTGCCCACCTACACCCCGCATGTCGATTGCGGCGACAACGTCATCATCGTCAACGCCGCGCATGTGGTGCTGACCGGCCGCAAGCGCGACCAGAAGACCTACTACAAGCACACCGGCTTCATCGGCGGCATCAAGGAGCGCACCGCGAAGCAGATCCTCGAGGGTCGCTTCCCCGAGCGCGTCGTCGAGAAGGCGATCGAGCGCATGATCCCGCGCGGTCCGCTCGGCCGCATGCAGATGGGCAATCTGCGCGTCTATCCGGGTGCCGAGCATCCGCATGAGGCCCAGAGCCCCGAGAAGGTCGATATCGCTTCCCTGAACCGCAAGAACACGAGGGCCGCATAATGTCCGATACGTTGCAGTCCCTCGACCAGCTCTCGCAGGTCAAGCCGGCCGCGCCCGACGCGCCGAAGTACGTCAAGAAGGTCGACAAGTACAACCGCGCCTACGCCACCGGCAAGCGCAAGGACGCGGTCGCCCGCGTCTGGGTCAAGCCGGGCTCCGGCAAGATCTCGGTCAACACCCGCGAGTTCGAAGTCTACTTCGCCCGTCCGGTGCTGCGCATGATGATCCAGCAGCCGCTGGTGGCGGCCGCCCGTAACGGCCAGTACGACGTGATCTGCACCGTCGCCGGCGGCGGTCTCTCCGGCCAGGCCGGTGCGGTTCGTCACGGCATCTCGAAGGCGCTGACCAACTTCGAGCCCGAGCTGCGCGGCGTCCTCAAGAAGGGCGGCTTCCTGACCCGCGACAGCCGCTCGGTCGAGCGTAAGAAGTACGGCAAGGCCAAGGCCCGCAAGTCCTTCCAGTTCTCGAAGCGCTAATTCGAGTTCTAAAATTCGCGGCAATTGCCGCGTGCATCGAGTTGCAGAGGGCGCCGCGAGGCGCCCTTTTTGCTGCGCCTTACGGTTGCGTGCTTCGACGCGAATTAGCGCAGTTTTTCATGAAAACTTGCGTGTGCGTGCAAACGAAATTGGAACTCGGGCCTTCTAGCGTGCGATCTCGCACTGGCGCTGCATCACCGTATTAATTGCGCCTGCGAACGTTGCATCACACCGGGCTGGGGTGACTTATGTCGTTCGATCCATCGACGCTTTATCTGTTCGCCACCATGGTCGCGGGCATGCTCGGCGCCATGCTCTGGTTGTTTGGCA
This sequence comes from Bradyrhizobium sp. NAS96.2, assembly GCF_001908235.1. Taxonomy (GTDB): domain Bacteria; phylum Pseudomonadota; class Alphaproteobacteria; order Rhizobiales; family Xanthobacteraceae; genus Bradyrhizobium. The sequence goes on along the minus strand of NZ_LGHK01000218.1, from coordinate 7,379 downwards.
GGCAGGAGAAAATTCCCGCGCTGAAATGGTGGGGCACCGCCTATCTGCTCGGCGCGGCCTCCGTCGCGCTCTGGACCGTCGGCAGCTCGACGCTCGATCCCATGGTCATGCTGGGCCTCAATGCGATCGGCTTCGCTGCCTGCGGCATGGTCTGGAATGCCGCGCGGATTTTCCATGGCCGCAAGGCGAACCTGCCGGGCCTCGTGCTTGGCCCGATCGCGTGGATTGGCGCCATGACGACGGTGACGGATCCGGCGATGCGCTTGACGATCGGCGCCGGGATCGTCGCGATCTACGCCGCGTTGACCGCCTCCGAGCTCTGGAGCGAGCGCCGCCGCGCGATGCAGCGGCGCTGGATTGCGATTGCCATCCCGGTCGCACATGGCTGTGTCCTGATGCTGCCGATCCTGGTCGGCGACCTGTTGCGGCTGAACGGCCAGAACTTCGTCAGCAATTTCTGGGTCACGCTGTTCTCGATCGAGCTCGTGCTGTACGCGATCGGCACAGCGTTCGTGATCTTCATGATGGTGTCGGACCGCGCGGTGGCCGTGCACAAGACCGCTGCCTCGATCGATCCCCTGAGCGGCATGCTCAACCGCCGCGGCTTCTCCGAAGCCTGCGCGCGCGTGATCGAGCGCGAAGCCGATGGCGGCCGGCCGGTCACGGTGATGATCTTCGACATCGATCACTTCAAGTCGATCAACGACCGCTTCGGTCATCCCGCAGGCGACGAGATCCTGAAACTGTTCTCCGCCGTGGTGGTCAATAATCTCAGGATCAGCGATCTGTCCGGCCGGATCGGCGGCGAGGAATTCGCGGCGCTGCTGCCGTGCTCGCTGGAGGAGGGTGTGCTGGTCGCCGAGCGCGTGCGCGAGGCGTTCGAGAACAGCAACATCACCTGCGAGGAAGGCGCGGTCGACACCACGGTCAGCATCGGCGTTGCCGGCGGACCCGCCGGGACCGAGCTAGAGGTGCTGCTGGCCGCGGCCGACACCGCGCTCTATCAGGCCAAGCGTGGCGGTCGCAACCGCGTCGAGGCGGCGGAGGAATTGCCGCTCTCGCTGGAGAATTGGCGGCGCAAGACCGCGGGCCTGCCGGCATCGGCGCGGCAAAAGCCTGTGAACGCCGGTGCATGAGTGTGGTAACGACTGGTTAACCATTCGATCCCATGCTTTCGGGCATGGAGTCGATCCGCACCCGCAATCCGCACTCAGCCCTGATGTCGCTCGAAGCCGACGCGGTTTCGGCGCGCAGTGGCTTCGCCTGCCTGTTCTCGGACTCCGATGAGTACGAGACCGCGCTGATCGCCGAACGGCGCGCGCAAGGGCGATACGAGCAGCCGAAGCGCCACTGGCCGATCGCGCTGCTGCTCGGCGTGGTGTTGATGGTCCTGGGGACGGTGCTGCTGTTCTCCTGAGCCACCGTCGTCATTGCGAGGAGCGGTAGCGACGAAGCAATCATGCTTCCGCTTACGCCGCGCGATGGATACTTCGCGTCGCTCGCAATGACGGGGGTGGAGCAGCAGGCGCAGTCCATCACCGTCATCCCGGGGCGAGATCAGGCTGCCTTCGCGGGCGCCTGGTCCTCCGCCTTGAAGTGATCGATCATCACCTTGGCGATCGCCATCAGCGGCAGCGCCAGCGCGAGCCCCCAGATGCCGAATACGACGCCGAGCAGGATCTGGAATGCGAACAGCGTTGCCGGCGGGATGTCGAGCGCCTGGCGCTGGATGATCGGCGTCAGCACGTAGCTTTCCAGGGCGTGGACGCCGAGGAACAGGATGAAGGCCGACAGCGCCGCGATCCACCCGGTCGCAAGGCTCGCCAGCACCACGATCAGTCCGCCGAGGATCGCGCCGACGGTCGGGATGAAGGCGAGCAGGCCGGCCTGGATGCCGAGGATGAACGAGCTCGGAATGCCGATGATGGCAAGCCCGATCCAGGTGACGAGGAATACCGCGGCCATCGTGATGATCTGCGCGATCAGCCAGCGCTCCAGCGTCTCGCCGATGCGGTCGACGATGACGGTCGCCTGCGCGCGGTATTTGGCCGGTGCGATGAACAGCAATCCGGCGCGGTAGATGCTCGGCTGGGCCGCGAAGGCGAGCCCGAGGAACAGCACGATGAAGAAATTGCCGACAACGCTGACGGTGCCGAGCAGCACCTTCAGGGTCTGACTGATGATGGCACCGCCGCTGGAGGCCAGCGCGCCGGCGCCGGGGATGCCATGGGACTGTGACGTTGCGGGCGTCGTCGTTGTCGTGGTGGTGGTCGGCACCGCTGTGCCTTCCGGCTTGGCTTCGCCGGCGGCATTGGTGAAATCGAGATAGCTCGTATCGACACCGTGCTGCTCGAGGAACTCCTTGACGCTGCCGAGCTGCGATTTGATCGTGTTGCTCAGCACCGTGGCCTGCTGCGCGATGGTGGTGCCGCCGAGGAACACGATGCCGGACAGCAGTCCGGCCAGCGCCAGGCAGACGATCGCAAGCCGCAACGCATGCGGCAGCCCAGTCAGCCGGCCGAGCAGGGTGGTCATTGCGTTCAGGCCGACCCCGAGCAGCATGCCCGAGAACAGCAAGAACAGGGTCGCCGCAAATTGCCAGGCGAATAGCAGCAGGGCGGCGAACAGCACGACGCCGATGCCGCCGACGGCGATCGCCCATGCCATGTCGTTGCGAGCCTGCAGGCGATTGTCAGCCAGTTCTGTCACGGGTGATTCCCCCTTCGCGACGGTGTCTGGAGCAGTCTTTGGCGAAAATCCCGCCGGGATCAAGCTGCCGGGACCGTGCTGGTTTGCCGCTGACGCGCCGCCGCGCCGGGGCGTGACCGGAGGGCGCCCGGCCGGATGGGGAGCCGCCGGGGGAGCTAATCTGTGCAGGACTGCAAGCCCTCCTGTGCAGAACTAGGCAGTTGATCCCTGGGGAACTCGAAGGCATGATCGTCTCCGCAACGTCGCAAACTTAGAAGAATCACTGCGCGAGACTTCAATAATGAGACGGCCCGTGGTCGGCGTGATCGGAAACGCCCATCGCATCGAAAATCGTTTCACGGTCCAGATGGTCGGAGAGCGCAACCTTCGCGCGGTTGCCGAGGTGTCGGGCGCCGTGCCCCTGATGTTCGCAGGCAGCCCTGAGATCACCGAGGTCGGCGCCTTGCTCGACGTGGTCGACGGCGTCGTGCTGACCGGGGCCCGCGCCAACGTTCATCCGACCCGCTTCAACACCGAACCCTGTGCCGCGCACGAGCCCTACGACATCCACCGCGACGATGTCGCGCTGGCGCTGTCGGAGGCCTGCGTCGCGCGCGGCGTGCCGATCTTCGGCATCTGCCGCGGCCTGCAGGAGATGAATGTCGCGTTCGGCGGCTCGCTGCATCCGGAGATCCGCGAGATTCCGGGCCGCATGAACCACCGGATGCCGCGGCTGGAGAACGGCGAGATCCATCCTGATCCGACCGTGGTGTTCGCCGACCGTCACGACGTCGCGCTGACGCCGGGGGGCGCGTTCGCGAAAATCCTCGGCCGCGAGACCATTCGCGTCAATTCGCTGCACGGCCAGGGCATCCTCGAGCCCGGCAAGCGCGTCGTGATCGAGGGCATCGCCGAGGACGGTACCATCGAGGCGATCCGCATCGCGGACGCCGCCGGGTTTGCGCTCGGCGTGCAATGGCACGCCGAATACGATCCGCAGCGCAACCCGATCAATCGCGCGCTGTTCGAGGCCTTCGGCGACGCGCTGCGCGAGCGGCGCCGCGCGGCGTAGGGGGCTAAGCACCGCCGTCGTCCCTGCGAAAGCCGTGACCCATACTCCGCGGCGGATATTGTGAATGGGACTCGTCGATCCACCATCGTGCAACTAGCGGCATCGGTGGTTATGGATCCCTGCTTTCGCAGGGACGACACTGAGTTTGTTTCGGCGTCAGTCGTCACGCATCCGCATCCTCAACATGAGCTGCCCAAACTGTTGTTTCGCCGCTTTGCGAACGGAGGGCGCAGGGAAAGCCGGACCCCGATCGCACCCATGGGCCCGCGCGCCCGAGCCGACTGTCCTCCGTACTAATACGGATACGAAAGTGGCGGATTGCGGCGCCGGACTCGGCTAAGCAACTGGGTGCAAGCCACCCGATATTGCGCCGGCGCTGACAATACCTTTCCGACTCCTGTTTTCCTTTTCCATTTTCCGGTGCAGCTGCTCACGATGAGTTGGTCGGGATGAATTTGTCGGGCCGTCTGGCGGTCGGGATGATGCTTCCCGTCGTCACACTCCTGGTCACACTGGGCTTCATCCATGGCGTCACCTGGCCGGGCATGGCGCTCGCCGGCGGCGCGGTTGCGGTGGTGTTGATGACTGCTGAGCTGATTGCGAGATCGCTGTCCAGGACGCCCGCCCAGTTGGTGCGGGCGGCGGAAGCGCTGTCGCGCGGTCAGCAGGTGCCCACGGCGGGCGGCAACGACGAGACCGCGCAGCTTGCCGCGACACTTGCTGAACTGTCGGCCCAATTGGGCAGCCGGCAGCACCTGCTGGAGAAGACCGTCGAGAGCATCCGCGATCCGGTGGTGGTCGCCGATGAGCACGCGATGATCGTGATCGTCAACGCGGCGGCGCGGCGGCTGTACCGCGTCGAGCCCGGTTTTGACACGCTGACCGGCGTTCGCACCTTCAAGAACTATTATGCCGACGGCACGACCGAGATGCCGATCGCGGACACGCCGATGGCACGCGCGCTGCGCGGCGAAGACATCGACGATTGCGAACTGATCGTGAAACCCCACCCGCCGGAGCCGGCCGTCTGCCTCGTCGTCAACGCGCGGCCGCTGCGCGACGATGCCGGCAATTTGCGCGGCGCCGTCATCGTGCTGCACGATGTCACCGCGCAGCGTCAGGCGCATCTGGCGCTGGTGGAAAGCGAGCAGATGGCGCAGGCCATCGTCAGGACCGCGCTCGACGCCTTCGTGCAGACCGACCAGGACGGCATCATCCTCGACTGGAGCCCGCAGGCCGAGACGTTGACCGGCTGGACGCGCTCCGAGGCGGTCGGTTGTCGCGTCGTCGAGCTGGTGTTTCCGGAGGAGCTTCGCGTCGCGCACCGCCAGCGCATCACCCGCTTCCTGCAGGAGGCCGCGGGCGGCGGCATGGGCATGCGCTACGAGACCGCGTCCGTGCATCGCGACGGTCACCGCTTCCAGGTGGAGGTGTCGCTCAATGCGCTCCGCCGCGGCGATGGCTGGATCATCAATTCCTTTGTCAGGGACGTCACCCAGCGCCGCATCGCCGAGGAGCAATTGATCCAGGCGCAGAAGACGGAATCGCTCGGGCGGTTGACCGGCGGCATCGCGCACGACTTCAACAACATGCTGACGGTGATCACCGGCACGGTCGAGATCCTTGCCGACGGGGTCAAGGACAACCCGCAGCTTGCCGCGATCGCCAAGCTGATCAGCGATGCCGCCGATCGCGGCGCGCAGCTCACCTCGAGCCTGCTGGCCTTCGCGCGCAAGCAGCCGCTGCAGCCCGCCGAGACCGACGTCAACGACCTGATCGGCGAAGTGGTCCGCCTGTTGTCGCAGACGCTGGGGTCGCAGACCGAGATCAGGACGGAGCTCGACCGCAACGCCTGGCTAGCCTTTGTCGATCGCAGCCAGCTCGGCGCCGCGCTGGTCAATCTCGCCATCAACGCGCGCGATGCGATGCCTGAGGGCGGCACGCTGACGTTTGCGACCCGCAACACCCAGCTCGGCATTCCCGACGCCGTGGCGCACGGCGTCGAGCGCGCCGGCGACCATCTCGTGATCGAGGTCGCCGACACCGGCGCCGGAATTTCGCCGTCGCATCTGGAGAAAATCTTCGATCCGTTCTTCTCCACCAAGGAGGTCGGGCAGGGCACCGGGCTCGGGCTCAGCATGGTGTTCGGCTTCGTCAAGCAGAGCGGCGGCGGCATCGAGGTCAAGAGCGAGCAGGGCCGCGGCACCGTCTTCAGGATCTATCTGCCCAAGGCAGATGGCACCGCGCAGCGCGCGGCCGAGGAGGACGATCAGCCGGTCAGGGGCGGCGACGAAACCGTCCTGTGCGTCGAGGACGACCCCACGATCCGCGATTACGTCACAGGCCAGCTCGAAAGCCTCGGCTACAAGGTGCTGGTCGCGGCAAACGCCGACGCCGCGCTCGAGATCGTCAACCGCGGCACCGCGTTCGATCTCCTGTTCACCGACATCGTGATGCCCGGCAGCATGAACGGCCGGCAATTGGCCGATACGCTGATGGCCGGGCGGCCGGCGCTGCGGGTGCTGTTCACCTCGGGCTACAGCGACGGCGCGTTCCCGGCACAGCAGGGGCGGGGCGGCCATGGCATTCCGCTGCTGACCAAGCCCTATCGGCGCAGCGAACTGGCGCGGATGCTGCGGCGCTGCCTTGATCTTCAGGTCGACTTCCAGGGTGATCCGGTTCCGCAGCCTTACTCCGTGCAGCCCGATCTCGAGCGCTTCCTGCGCGAGAATCCGCCGGAAAAGCGCTAGGATAGCGACGCGCTGACAAGCGCGGGCGGGCGCAGCGAACATCGCGCACCGAGATCCGCAACCAGCTGCGAGTTCGCCGGGGAGAAGCCTGCATGACCATCACGATTACCGCCTTTGAGCGGTCGCCCGACGGCGGCATGGGATTGGCGCGGGATACGCGGGTTCGGTGGGCGCTTGAAGAGGTCGGGCAACCCTACGCGGTTCGCCTGGTTTCGTTTGCTGCGATGAAGGAGCCGGCGCATCTTGCGCTTCACCCGTTCGGCCAGATACCGACGATGAAGAGGACGATCTCGTGTTGTTCGAGACGGGGGCGATCGTGCTCCACCTCGCCGAGCGCCATGTTGGCTTGCTGCCCGATGATGCCAACGCCCGGGCGCGCGCAATTGCATGGATGTTTGCCGCGCTCAACACGGTGGAACCTCCGATCCTCGAGTTCGCGACTGCAAGGCTGTTCGAGCGCGACCGGCCGTGGCACGCGGAACGGCTGCCGCTGGTCGAGGATCGTGTCCGGCAGCGGCTACACCAGCTGTCGAATCGCCTGGGCGATGCCGACTGGCTCGACGGTACGTTCAGCGCGGGCGATCTGATGATGGTGTCGGTGCTGCTCCGCCTGAAGCCGTCAGGCATGCTCGACGGACATCCGAAGCTTGCGGCCTACGTCGCCCGCGGCGAAGCGCGGCCTGCCTACCAGCGGGCTTTCGCGGCTCAGCTGGCGGTCAATAATCCACAAGCCGCGTGCGGCGCCTGATTCGGCGCGACGTTCCGTAGCAACCATTAAGCCGTGACGGTTGTTTCGAGCCAAGGCGTTCCGCGCTGGACGACAGTGTTGGCATAGATCAGCAGCTTCCGTGCGCAAGCGATGAGGGCTG
>NZ_LGHK01000217.1 GCF_001908235.1 Bradyrhizobium sp. NAS96.2 | reverse complement strand
CGGCGGCGGCACGCGCGCGCAGGACGTGGCGGGCACGCGAACCGTGCCGAACGAGCTCGTGGCCGAGATCGACGGCGCCATGACCGAGGCCCAGACCGATGCGCTCGCGCGCCGCCATGGCCTGAGGCGGATTGCCTCGCAGAATATCCCGTTGCTGGGGGCGACCATCGGCCTGTTCCGCATGGCCGACAATCGCTCGGCCGATGCCGCGAGCCGCGAATTCGCAGGCGACGGCAGCGTGCGCTCGGTGCAGCCGAACTACCGTTACGCGCTGCAGGACCAGAAGCCGCCATCAGGCGGCAATGATCCGTCGCAATACGCGCAGATGCAGTTGCACCTGCCCGAGGCGCACAGGCTGGCGCGCGGAATGAATGTCACCATCGCCGTCATCGATTCCCCCATTGACGCCGCCCATCCGGAACTGGCGAACACGGTCGCGGATACCTTCGATGCGCTCGGCAGCAAGGATGGCCCGCATGCCCACGGCACCGCCATCGCCGGCGCAATCGCCGCGCGCGTCAAACTGACGGGGAGCGCGCCGGAAGTGCGGATCCTGGCGATCCGCGCCTTCGGGGCGGTTGCCGACGGCGCCGAGAGCACCTCCTATGTCATCCTCAGGAGCCTCGACTATGCGGTGGCGCACGGCGCGCAGATCGTGAACATGAGCTTTGCCGGACCGAAGGACGCACTTGTCGAGCGTGCGGTGGCCGCCACTGCGGTGAGGGACGTCGTGCTGGTCGCCGCGGCGGGCAATGCCGGGGCGAAATCGCCGCCGCTGTATCCGGCCGCCTATCCCGACGTGATCGCGGTAAGCGGTATCGATGCCGGCGACCGGCTGATGGCGGCATCGAACCGCGGCAGCTATATCGCGTTGGCGGCGCCGGGCGCCGACCTCCTCGTGCCGGTGCCGGACGGCAAGTACCAGCTGATGTCGGGCACCTCGTTTTCAGCCGCGTTCGTCAGCGGCATCGCGGCGCTGGTGCTGGAGCGCGGTCCGGCGTTGAAGCCCGCCGACGTGCGGAAGGTCCTGACCAGCACGGCCCGCGATCTCGGGATACCTGGACGCGACGATCTGTTCGGGGCCGGGGAGGCGGACGCGCTTGCCGCGGTGATGGCGGCGACCAGCGCGCCGGTCGCGTCGGCGGTGGACAAACCGCCGCAGCCCGCGCTGAGACCGGACGGCAATAACACTTCCGTGAGCCGCGCGTTGAATGAAGGCGCGCCGTCGGTCGCAGCTGACGATTCCGCTGCAAATCATCGGGCTGCACAGTGATTTTCGGCGCCTGACGCCTGCAACGGTGCGATGGAACCGGGCGGCGAAAAGGTTAAAAAAATCGCCGACGATTTGAACGTCCGCCTTCCTCTCACGACTTATGTGTGTGGGAGCGGTTTATCCCTCCCCGGCTATATCAGGCGCGAGCGCCCATCCACCCCAAGCGCCCATATGGCTTTGACCCGTCCGGTTGTCCCCCCGGACGGGTCTTTCATTTTGGGGTGCCTTACATGACCGACTGGCCGAACGCGGCTAAGGCATCCAGCGCTACACTGGGTGATCGCGAGGGCATCACGGGGCGCGATGGCCGCACCGGCTTGCTGTGGATCTTTTGGCTGCGCCGCGTCCGCAAGCGACGCGCATCTCCATCATGCAAGTCGATGACTTGACGAAGGTTCGCGCAAGAAACTCCGTAGTAGAGCGGACTTCTTTCATCGCCCGCCGCCGATTAAGAATTTAGTTAGACTTTATTTACCTTTTCCACAGAATATCAGTGTCACGTCCAGTTGATTCGGTTCGGTTGCGTCTGCGTCCGTTTCTTTCCCTGCGGGCAAGTTCAATGACACATCGGACCGACGTGGCCAGAGGCCAGGAGATCGTTGCGCGCTGGTGCAACCTCGCCGAGCAAAGGCTGGAGCACCTCAACGAGCTGTTCGAGACCGGACGCTGGCGCCGCTATCACAGCGAGCAGGCCTTTCTCGAGAACATCAGGGAAGCGCGAGCGGCGGTCGACATCTGGCGGGAATTGCTGACCCGCGAAGCCTCGCTCGACAATTCGCCGATCGACCTGTCCTGGCTCGGCCGTCGCAAGTCGAAGCTGCCGCCGCCCGATATCTCGCCGATGCCGGAGCGCTGCGCGGAGGCCGCGACCCTGGCGGAGGCCGCAATGACCGCGGTTGCGGCCGCGTTTAAGACGGCGGCCGAGGTGCTCGAGCAGCCGCCCGTGGTCGCCGACGCGCCGCCGCTGGAGATGCCCCCTGCGGTGATGCCGCCGCCGGTGCTTGACCTCGACACCATCCAGCGACGCTATCCGCTGCTGCGCAACGCGCTGTAGGCGGACGCTCTTTTCCGGATCGACCTCTAGCGCCGCACCGCGTTTGCGCCGACCACGAGCTGAGCATATTGCTGGACGCCGGCCGCCGACAGGTCTGACGTAACGGGGCGGGCGTGGTCGAGCCCGACCACCGCGCCGCGCGGGGTTTCCGAGATCATGTTGTTGTTGATCAGCGCGGAGCCTGCGCCCGGCACCACCGAGACGCCGATGCCGATGAGGGCGTTGCGAACGACATTGCCGGATATCGCGACGTCGCGCAGGTACTTGCCCCAGCCGGCGACGATGCCGAAAGTCGGCGCGTTCTCGATCACATTGCCGGTCACAGTGCTGTCGGCCTCGACATAGATGCCGATGCCGGCCCCGTCGTTCGGATCGGTGCCAACAGGGCGCTTCGGCAATAGATTGCGGATGATGTTGCCTTGGACCACCGCGATGCGGCCGCCTTCGTTGAAATTGCACACGGAGACGCCGATCGCGGCGCCGTCGACGGTGTTGTTGGCGATCACAGCGGCCTCGAACGAGAACTCCGAGTAGAGCGCGACCTCGCGGACATTGCTGACGCTGTTGTCCGTGATGTGGATGTTGGAGGCCGAATTGCCGCGCACCGCCGAGAAGTCGCAGTTGCTGATGCGGTTGCCGCGCACGATCACGTTGCCGGCGCGGAAGGCGTTGATGGCGTTGCCGTACTGACCGGAGCCGCCGGGGCCAGCCTTGATGTCCTCGATGCGGTTGTCGGCGACGATCGAGCCGTCGTCGCCGATCGCGCTACGCAGGATCTCGATGCCGTTGTCGCTGGTGCCCTTGATGGTGTTGCGCGAGACGATCAGACCGAGCGCGTCGAACGACACCAGCGCCGTCGATGCGATGCCGGTGAAGATGTTGTTGCTGACGTCGCCCGACATCTGCTCGAACCAGATACCGCTGCCGCCGCTGCCGGTGACCTGGCAATCGGTGATGCGGATGTCGCGGCCGGCCAGGCAATGCACAAGGCCGCGCCGCGCCGGCAGCGGGACGTTGCCGCCGTCGAAGGTGAGGCCCATCAGGACAATGCCGCCGGCGCCTTCGGCCTCCAGCAGCGAGGCGCCGCCGTTGAACACGAGCCGGCTTGCGCCGCGCACGCCGATCAGCTGGCTGCCGGGCGCCAGCCGCAACAGCCCGCTGCGGTAGACGCCGGGCGGGAACGCCAGCGGCACCTGCGCGCGCGCGGCATCATCGATCGCGCGTTGCAGATTGCGGGTCTGATCGTCGGGGCTGCCGGGGCGGACGCCATATTGCGTGACGTCGCGGCCAAGCGAGCCGGCAGACTGCGCGGCGCGCACCGCATCCGGCGACATCGCCAGCGCGCCGGCTGCGCCGGCGGCGGATGCTCCGATGAGATGGCGGCGGTTGACGTCCATGGGTATGGCCCTCGCAAACATTCGCGAGCGGTGACGTTCGCGCCCGATCAGTAGCGCGAAATCCGGCGCGGCATGGTGAACACGCCGCCGCAGCCGGGCGATAGTTGGCGGTAGGGTTAATCGCGGGTGGAACTGATGGCTCTCCGCCGTCATTGCGAGCGATAGCGACGAAGCAATCCATTTCTCCGCTGGTGGCAAAATGGATTGCTTCGCTTCGCTCGCAATGACGGGGTGAGAACCCGAATTCGCATGTCAAACAACTTATTCGGTGTCATCACCCGCGCATGTGGTGACTCGGTATGAGAGTCCACGGCTCCTTCCGCGCGCGTCGCGCTGGCGAAAGCCAGGACCCATACTCCGCGGCGGGGGTATGGATGGGACTCGTCGTTCCAGCCTGTTCAACAATCAGCTCTCGTGGTTATGGGTCCTGGCTTTCGCCAGGACGACGGCGAGTATGTTGCGCGTGCTGCGGATCATCCGCCGCATTCTCGCGACACTTACACCTTCAATCCGTCTCGCTCACGTGCGCGCGGCCTGCCTGGTCAGTTTCACCAGCTCCAACAGCATGGCCTCGCCGGCATCGACGAGCGCCTCCAGCGTGATGGACGATTTGCCTGGCGCGGCCGTTCCGTCGCGGGCGAGCAGTGGAACATGGACGAACTGTGCGAGGCGAAGATCGTTGTCGCCGTTCACGACTTCGATCGCGCGCCAGCTCAGGTAGTTGCAGAGATAGCTGCCGGCATCGCGCGATGCGCGTGCATCGATGCCTGTGGCAAGCGCCGCACGCAGCAGCCTTTCGCTGTGCGGCCCGAACATCATGGCATCGGCGCCACCTGCGATCGATCCCTTGCGCGCATGCTGGCGGCCGGCGTCGGGAAACCGCGTCGTCACCGCGTTGCGGGCACGGCTTTCGATCCGCAAGTGCGCGCTGCGGCCGGCGAGTCCGAACATCAGGAGCGCCTGCGGACGATGGCTTGCGATCAGCTCCGGCAATTCGCGATCGACGGCCGCGTAGGTGACGTCGAAGATGTGACTCGACAGCGCAACGTCGTCGAAGGCGGGGCGGCGCAGGGCGACCAGCCGCTTCACCAATGGCATGGTCGGGTTGAACGGCGCACCGGGGAACGGCCCGAAGCCGGTGACGAGGATGCGCAGCCGGCCGCTCAATGCAGCATCTCCGCGATCTGCTCGGCGGCAACCGCGGGCGAGATGCGGCCGCCGGCGACCTCGGCCTCCATCTTTTTCACTTTGGCGCGGATCGCAGCGTCCGAGCGCAGCCGCGCCATCATCCGGCCTTCCAGCATCGACCACATCCACTTCACCTGCTGCTCCCGGCGGCGGGCCGCAAATTCGCCCGAGGCGTTCATCGCGGTGCGGTGATCGAGGATCTTCTGCCAGAGCTTGTCGAGCCCGGCGCCGGTCAGCGCGGAATAAGTCACGACCGGCGGATGCCAGTGCTCGGAGCGCGGCGCCAGGATGTGCAGCGCGCTGCGATAGTCGGCGGCGGCGAGATTGGCGCGCTTGAGGTTGTCGCCGTCGGCCTTGTTGATCGCGATCATGTCGGCGAGCTCGACGAGACCCTTCTTGATGCCCTGCAACTCGTCGCCGGCGCCCGGCAGCATCAGCGCCAGGAAGAAATCGGTCATGTCGCAGACTGCGGTCTCGGACTGGCCGATGCCGACGGTCTCGACCAGCACGACGTCGAAGCCGGCGGCCTCGCACAACAGCATTGCCTCGCGGGTTTTCGCCGCGACGCCGCCGAGCGTACCTGAGGAGGGCGAGGGGCGGATAAAGGCGGCATCGGACACGGCAAGCCGCGCCATCCGGGTCTTGTCGCCGAGGATCGAGCCGCCGGTGCGCGCCGAGGAGGGATCGACCGCGAGCACCGCGACCTTGTGGCCGCGCTCGATCAGGAACATGCCGAGCGCATCGATGGTGGTCGACTTGCCGACGCCGGGCGAACCGGTGATGCCGACCCGCACCGCCTTGCCGGTGTCGGGCAACAGCGCCTGCACCAGCTCGCGCGCGGAGGCCTGGTGGTCGCCGCGCCGGCTCTCGACCAGCGTGATCGCCCGCGCCAGCGCGGCGCGGTGGCCGGCGCGGAGCTGCTGGGCGAGGGCGTGGATGTCGGGGGAGGCAGTTTTCGGCGCAGTCATGGCCATGGTTTACAACGGCCGCCCGTTGCAGGCGAGAGCCGAGTGCTCCGTCGTCCGGATCGATTGTTGGGATCGGAAATCGGGTGGGTTAACCCGACAGCCGTTCGCTAGATCAGGCTGATGTTCCGCCAAGACTGCGGATCAACCCTCCGGAGCGTGCCATGACCAGAGCCTATTACAGCACCGTCCTCGATCACCCGCTCGATACGGTGTGGTCGCTGATCCGCGACTTCAACAACTATCCGGCCTATATCGACGGCGTCAGCGAAAGCGTGATCGAGGACGACAGGCGCGGCGACGAGATCGGCGCGATCAGGCGCTTCTGCTATCTCGGGCTGTGGGTCAGGCAACGCCTTGCCGGTCACTCGGACGCCCAGCATTCGCTGACCTATGCCAGCATCGAGCCACTGCCATTCCCGCAGGATACCGGGGCGGATGCACCGAAACCAACCGGCTATGAGGGCACAATGCACCTGCTCCCGGTCATCGAGGGAAACCGCACCTTCATCGAATGGTCGGTCAAGCTCGAGACGGCGCCCGGCGATGCCGATCGCTGGCACACCCAGTTCCAGGCCTGGATTCCGGACTGGACAGACTCGCTGATCCGGGCGCTGGCGCGCCGCGAGGTCGCGATCCGCTGAAGGGCGCTATTGCTGATCGTCGGCGTCGCCCTTCGGCCGCGCGCCGGCGAAGATTTTTCCGCCCTCTGCCGTCAGATACGGCTTCAGCGTCTGCCACGGCACGAAGATCACATACTGGCCTTCGGCGTAGGGGCCGACCGCGTAGGGCGGGTAGTGGAAGGTGAGGCCGGAGCTCTTGCCGGCCTCGGTCGACGGCGCCAGCGTCACGGCGCCGATCTTGAGCAGGGTCGGCTTGAGCTCCTTGTACCATTCGGCGGTTGCCGTCTCGCCGGCATCGCGCCGCTTCTTCTCGGCATTCAGCGCGCTGACGACGGCCTTACGCATCGCCGTCAGGGTCGGTCCGTTGTCCGCCGTCTCGGTGAAGAAGGAGCGAATGCTGATGCGCTTCTTCTCGGTCGTGTCCCACAGGATGGTGTTGACGTCGGAGTTCGGATGCGCGCCGAGAGTGTTCATGTAGTCGTCGCGCAGCACGCTGACATAGCGGCCGTCGACGACGGAGCGCACCGAATATTTGCGCTCGAACGAATAGCCGCCGCGGTCCCTGAAGAGGTCGGGCTCCTGCTTGCGGTCGTTGGCGGCCTCGGCGGCGTTCTTGTTGATCCATTTCTTGCCCTCGGCGAGGCAATCGGCCGCAAGTGCGCCATCGGCCTTGATCTTGTCGTCGAGATAGACGCTGGCCTCGATGCTCGCGTTCTTGATGGTGGCGTCGGGCTTTGGATCGGCGGCAAGCGCCGGCAGGCAGAGGCCTGCCAGCAGGGCGGCAAGGTCCATGATGCGGGCAGGCGTCATCAAGCGAACGGCGCGCATGGAAAACTCCAGGTGGGAGAGGGCAGGCGCGGCAGCGCTACTCCGCCGCCTCGCTGTGGCCAAGCCGGGTGTTGAGCTTGCGGATCAGCTCTTCGGCGGCCTCGGAGATCACGGTGCCGGGCGGGAAGATCGCCTCGGCGCCCGCGGCATAGAGCGCGTCGTAATCCTGGGGCGGCACCACGCCGCCGATGATGATCATGATGTCCTCGCGGCCGTGCTTCCTCAGCGCGGCCTTCAGTTCCGGCACCGCGGTGAGATGGGCGGCGGCGAGCGAGGAGACGCCGAGAATGTGAACGTCGTTCTCGACCGCCTGGCGCGCGGCTTCGTCGGCGGTGGCGAACAGCGGCCCGATATCGACGTCGAAGCCGACGTCGGCGAAGGCCGATGCGATCACCTTTTGGCCGCGGTCGTGGCCGTCCTGGCCGATCTTGGCGACCAGGATGCGGGGGCGGCGGCCTTCGGCCTCCTCGAACGCATCGATCAGGGCCTGCACCTTTTCGACCTTGTTGGACATGGTCGCTGCCTCTCGCTTGTAGACGCCGGTGATGGACTTGATCTCGGCGCGGTGACGGCCGAACACCTTTTCCATGGCGTCCGAAATCTCGCCGACGGTGGCCTTGGCGCGCGCAGCATCAATAGCGAGCGCGAGCAGATTGCCGTTACCTTCGCCGGCCGAACGGGTCAGCGCCGCGAGTGCCGCATCGACGTCCTTCTGGTTGCGCTCCTTCTTCAGCCGACCGAGCTTGTCGATCTGCAACCGCCGCACGGTGGAGTTCTCGACCTTGAGCACGTCGATCGGCTTCTCATTCTCCGGCTTGAACTTGTTGACGCCGATCACCGCCTGGCGGCCGGCATCGATCCGCGCCTGGGTCTTGGCGGACGCCTCCTCGATGCGCAGCTTCGGCACGCCGGCCTCGATCGCCTTGGCCATGCCGCCGAGTTCCTCGACTTCCTGGATGTGGCCCCAGGCCTTGGCCGCGAGATCGCGGGTGAGGCTTTCGACGTAGTAGGAGCCGCCCCAGGGATCGATGATGCGGTTGGTGCCGCTCTCCTGTTGCAGGAACAGCTGCGTGTTGCGGGCGATGCGCGCGGAAAAATCGGTCGGCAGCGCCAACGCCTCGTCGAGCGCATTGGTGTGCAGCGACTGGGTGTGGCCCTGGGTCGCCGCCATCGCCTCGATGGTGGTGCGCATCACATTGTTGAACACGTCCTGCGCGGTCAGCGACCAGCCCGAGGTCTGGCAATGCGTGCGCAGCGATAGCGAGCGCGGGTCTTTCGGATTGAACTGCTTCAGCAGCTTGGCCCATAGCAGCCGCGCCGCGCGCATCTTGGCGACTTCCATGAAGAAGTTCATGCCGATCGCCCAGAAGAAGGAGAGGCGGGGGGCAAAACGATCGACGTCGAGGCCCGCGGCCAAGCCCGCACGCAGATATTCGACGCCGTCGGCGAGCGTATAGGCGAGCTCGAGGTCCTGCGTCGCGCCGGCCTCCTGCATGTGGTAGCCGGAGATCGAGATCGAATTGTATTTCGGCATCCGCTGCGAGGTGTAGGCGAAGATGTCGGAGATGATCCGCATCGATGGCGCCGGCGGATAGATGTAGGTGTTGCGCACCATGAACTCTTTCAGAATGTCGTTCTGAATGGTGCCCGACAGCTTCTCCGGCGGCACGCCCTGTTCCTCGGCGGCGGCAACGAACAGCGCGAGGATCGGCAGCACCGCGCCGTTCATGGTCATCGACACGCTCATCTGGTCGAGCGGGATGCCGGCGAACAGCGTGCGCATGTCGTAGATGGAATCGATCGCGACACCGGCCATGCCGACGTCGCCGGAGACGCGCGGATGATCCGAGTCATAGCCGCGGTGGGTGGCGAGGTCGAACGCCACCGACAGGCCCTTCTGTCCGGCCGCGAGGTTGCGGCGATAGAAGGCGTTGGAATCCTCCGCCGTGGAGAACCCGGCATATTGCCGGATGGTCCAGGGCTGGTTGACATACATGGTCGGGTAGGGGCCGCGCAGATAGGGCGCGATGCCCGGCCAGGTCTCGAGGAAGTCGATGCCTGCGAGATCGGCCTCGCTGTAGGTGGACTTCACCGGAATGCCTTCGGGCGTCAGCCACGGCTCGGCGCTCGCGGCCGGCATTGCCGGAGCAACGGGCTGGAAGGCGACGTCGGCGAAATTGGGAATGCGGGTCATTCCTTGGCTTCCTTAGTCATGGTCCGGATGCTGATGGCTGACGATGGTCGCCATCTTCTCCGGTCCGTAATTCTGCATCGTGGTCTGGCTCGGCAGATTGGCGATCCCGACCACCCAGCCGTGGCGGGACTCTGTTCCGAATTGCTGCGTCGGGATCACCCGGTCGGGCCGGTCGAAGGCGCCGGTCATGATCTCGATCCGCGGGCCGTCGATCCGGCGGAAGCTGAGCGGGGTGCCGCAGGCGGCGCAGAAGTCGCGCTCGGCGATCGAGGAGGATTTGAACGCCGCCGGCTTGCCGCGGGTCCAGGCGAAATCCTCCTTGTTGATGTCGGCGAAGGAGGCGAACGGCGCTCCGGAGGCCTTCTGGCACATCCGGCAGTGGCAGATGCTGACCCGGTTCGGTGCCGCCGACACCGCAAAGCGCACGGCGCCGCATTGGCAGCCGCCGGTCAGAACGGGTTTCGCTGGTGCCTCTGCCGTCATGCCTGCTCCATCCGCCGATAGGCGTCGCGCAATGTCGCCAGCGCATCACCGCCGGCGAAGACGAACTCACCGATGCCGGCTGCCCGCAGCGCCGCTTCCTGGTCGCCGGGCCGCCCTGCCTGATAGATATGCCTTGCTCCGGCGCCGTGAAGGGCCTTGGCGGCCTCCACGGCGCTGGCGGCATAGACCTTGTCGGAGGAACAAATGCACGCCATCGCGGCGCCCGAGGCCTTGAAGGCCGCGGCGAGCACCGCCGCGTCGGCAAAGCCCTCGCTGTCGATGGCCTCGATCCCGCCGGTTTCGAAGAAGCTCTTTGCAAATGTGGCGCGGGCGGTGAAATCGGCGGGCGTGCCGAGATTGGCAAGGAAGATCTTCGGCCGCGAGCCGCGCGCCTTCAGCGCGGCGTCCGACTTGTCGCGCAACGCCTCGAACGGCTCGGCGAGCCGCATCGGCGCGAGGGCATCGAAGATGACCTTGGCACCGGCTGATGACGCCGGCGCTGACGGTTTGACGTCCAGCACCGCGAGGACGTCTTCGTGCAGGTTCGGGAATTCGCTGGCGCCGGTCAGCACGTCGCGGCGCTTCGCCACATTGGTTTCGCGCTGCGCCCGCGTCGCGGCAACTTTCTTCTGCACCAGACCCTGCTCGAGCGCGGGGAAGATGCCGCCGGCCTTCTCGATCTCCTGGAACAGCGCCCACGCCGCCTCGCAAAGCTGCGAGGTCAGCGTCTCGATGCCGCCGGCACCCGCTGCGGGGTCGGAGACTTTTGCAAGGTTGGACTCGTCGAGCAGCACGAGTTGCGTGTTGCGTGCGACGCGCCGCGCGAAATCGTCGGGCAGACCGAGCGCCAGCGTGTGCGGCAGCACGGTGATCGCATTGGCGCCGCCGAGCCCGGCCGCAAACGTCGCGATCGTCGCACGCAGCATATTCACGTTGGGATCGCGCTGGGTCAGCATCCGCCAGGCGGTTTGGGCATTGACGAAGATCGGCTTCGGCGCGAGGCCGCAGGCTTGCTCACCCCGCGCCCACAACAGCCGCAGCGCGCGGAATTTCGCCATGGTCAGGAACTGGTCGGCATCGGCGCTGAGGCGGAACGAGATTGCCGCACGCGCCGCATCGAGGTCGATCCCGGCAGCTTCGAGCATGCGCAGATAGGCGAGGCCGAGGGCGAGCGTGAAGGCGAGCTCCTGCACCTCGGAGCCGCCGGCATCATGCACCGGCCGGCCGTCGGCCAGCACGAACGGCCCCTTGAAGCCGCGCCTGATCAGGCCGTTGACCACCTGGCCGAACGACTTTTCGTAATTCGGCCAGGCGATGGCCGCGGCGCCGCGCACCGCCATGGTGCTGAGCGCCTGGTAGTTGAAGTGCAGGTCGAGCTTGGCGGGATCGAGCTTGCGGGCCTCGACCATGTCGGCGAACGTTTCGCCGGCGTTCTCGCGGCCGATCACCGGGTTGAGCGCGATCATGATTCCGGCATCGAGATGGATGCCGCCGCAGGCACGCGCCAGCGTCTTCTTGCTGGCATCGGCGAGGCCGAAGCCGCGCGTGCCGGGACCGCCGGCGAACTCGAATTCGAGGCCGGTCGCGCCGTTCTCGAGATCATGCAGCGCCTGTGCATTGGCCTGCGCGGCATCGGGGTGATCGACCCGCTGCAGGATATGCCAGGGCATCGCGGCGGCGCGGCCCGGAAGCGGACTGGCGTTGGTGGCGCGGCGGTAGATCGGATCGATCTTCAGGCCATCATAGGTCTTGCCGACCAGCTTCTCGAACGGGGCGCCCTTCAGCACGCCGTCGACCAGCTTGCGCCAGTCGTCATAGGTCGCAGCCGGAAAATCCGAAGCCAGAGGCAAGTCGTCAGTCGAGGTCGTCATCCGCCCAAATCGTCCTTCACCGGCCCAGCAAGAGGGCCCCTTGATTTGGCCGGAAATTGCCACGGGCGGGCGGCCAAGCCAAACTTTTGTTTGCGGCCGTTCGACTTTTAATCGGGGTCCGCAAGACGGAAAATACCGTCGGTGGAGACGTTTGCCAGCGCATCCGCGACGCGGCGCCCGGCAATGACGCGGTCGGGAACGATCTCGGCCAGCGGCACCAGCACGAAGGCACGCTCGAACAAACGCGGGTGCGGCAGCGTCAGTTCCGGCTTGTCGAGTGTGACGTCGTCATAGGCGATCAGGTCGAGGTCGAGGGTGCGCGGCCCCCAGCGCTGCTCGGTCTTGCGGTCGCGGCCGAACTTGGTTTCGATCTTGTGCAAGGTGAACAGCAGTGCGTGCGGATCGAGGCTGGTGTCGATCTCGATGCAGGCATTGATGAAGCTGTCCTGCTGCTGATCGCCCCATGGCGGCGTCGAATAGTCCGACGAGCGGGCCACGAGTGCGGCCTGCGTCATGCCGCAGATGTTGGCGATCGCCTTGCGAAACGTCGTGCGGACATCGCCGACATTGCCGCCGAGTGCGATCAGGACATCGGCCATCAGGTCAACCGTGCGCCGGCGGGTGGCGCGAGCGCGTCAGCACCACGCCGACATCGTCGAAGATCGCGGCGATCGGTGCGTGCGGCTTGTGCACGGTGACCTTGACCGCCCTGACGCGCGGGAAGGTCGCCAGGATGTCCTCGGCCACCGCACCGGCGGCGCGCTCGAGCAGCTTGTAATTGGTGTTCTTGAATGCCGATGTCGCGGTCGCCACCACGTTGGAATAGGAGACCGTGTCGGAGAGACGGTCGGTGCGCGAGGATTCCGACAGGTCGGTGTAGAGCTCGAGGTCGATGACGAAGCGCTGTCCGACCTCGGTCTCGTGTTCCATCACGCCATGGCGGGCATGGATGACGATCCCGGTGATGAAGATCGTGTCGGTCATTGCTGTCCCTCGATTGCCGCGGCCACCCGCAGCGCCTGAACGGTTTCCGCGACGTCATGCGCGCGGATGATGCGGGCGCCGTTTCGCACCGCGATCAGGTGCGCGGCGAGCGAGCCGCCGATCCGCTGTTGCGGCTCCGACGGCACGACCGTGCTGATGAAGCGCTTGCGCGAGGCGCCGACCAGCACCGGCAGGCGAAACGCGTCGAGCTCGGCAAGCCGCGCCAGCGCGATCATGCTCTGCTCCTGGGTCTTACCGAAGCCGATGCCGGGATCGAGCACGATCCGGTCGGAGCCAATGCCGGCGCGTGATGCGATATCGAGCGAGCGTTCAAAGAACGCCGTGATCTCCTGCATGATGTCGATCGCAGGATCCGCGCTCTCGCGGTTGTGCATGACGATCACGGGCACGCCGCGTGCGGCGACGACGGCCGCCATGCCGGCGTCGCGCTGCAGGCCCCAGACGTCGTTGGCGATCGCAGCGCCCTGGTCGAGCGCCCAGGCCACCACCTCCGACTTCATGCTGTCGATCGAGACGGGCACGCCGAGCGCGATCACCTCGGCCAGCACCGGCTTCAGCCGTACCAGTTCGGCCTCGGCGGTGACCGGCTGCGAGCCATAGGGGCGGGTCGATTCCGCGCCGATGTCGATGATGTCGGCGCCCTCGGCGACCAGCCTGCGGGCCTGCGCCAACGCCTGTTCGGGTGCGATAAACTGGCCGCCGTCGGAGAACGAGTCCGGCGTCACGTTCAGGATGCCCATGACAGCCGGATACGGTCGCGACAGCAGCGCCGGCAGCACCGTTGATACGGCCGGGCCGGTCACGACAGATGCTATGGGCTTGGTCGCCATCATGCGCAGGCTTTGCGCTGACGGCAGCGGCAAGTCAAGGTGTCGCAGCGATGCGTGACGCCGGCGGCCGCTTGTGCGGTTAAGACTGGCTAATAGGTGAGCTAGTAGGTGATTTTGGGAGGCAGCTTGCGTGCCTCTTCAATCAGCAGCTCGACTGACTTCTCAGAAGGCATCACGCGGACGAGCTTACGCCGCACATTGGCGTCCTTCATGCTCTGCGCCAGCCGCGACGGGTTGCGGTGGGCGAGCTCGCGCACCGTGGTGACGCCGGCGGCGCGGACGAGGCCGACCTTCGCCTTGCCCATCCCGGGAATCCGCATGTAGTCGGAGATGTTGGCCCATTCGAGCAGTTGTTGTTCGCTGATCCCGGTCTTGGCGGCGAGCGCCTTGCGTCCCTTGACGGTGCGGGCGGCTTCAAGCAGCGCGTCGGTCGTGCGGATACCCTGTGATTTCAGTTTGGTGGCGCAATAGGCGGACAGGCCTTCGATCTCGGAGAGGGGGTATGTCATGATACTCGTATGCAGGTAGAAGGGAGCGCACGTGCAAAGGGCGTGGGGAGGTGCTTCAGGCAAACTGGCTGAGGCCCGGCGTCCCCGAGATGATCTCGCCCATTTGATCCGCTCCGATTTTGTCGCGGCCGAACTTGAAAAGTTCACGCGCGACGTTCTGAATTTCACCCATGCTCAAGCCTAGCGACATGAGCCGGGTGCCGACAGCCATCAGCCCGCCACCCATCAACCGCGACAGACCGCCGCTGTTGTTGGAGGCGGCAATAGCCGCTTCGGCGCCAGGGATTTGGTCGATCAGAGCCTGGACCTTGTCGGAAGGTCCCTCGTTACGGAGGAAACCCAGAACGATGCCGATGGTTTTTTCAGCGACAGCGCTATCGATGCCGGCCTTCGCGGCCAGCTGTCCAACCAATTCGTCCATCTTGCCCCGCCTCAACCGGACTTTGCCGGATCATTCTTGAGGATTTATCTTGAGCGCCTGTGTCACGAAATTCAAGCGATCCGCGCATTTCAGTTCGTTTTCTTTTTCGATCGCGTTGTGACTGTTGCCTCGCTGCAAGAGTGAGCGGCGGATTCACACCATCTTGTCGCAATGCGCAATGCCTTTCGTCACTTTGACGGGAATAAAGTTTGAGGAACTACTGCAGCGACAATATGCGTTGGCATTCGCCGACGGTTTCAATCGACCCGCAAGATGCAATATGATGCCAAGGGTTCGAATGGATCGACCCGATTTAATTCTGCGTTAAGAGGCGAAGCAATGGCGACCTCCGACAACACGTTGGCCGATACCGACGAGAAAATTTTTATCGGCAAGGGTGAGCAGACTGCCTGGCTGACGCTGGCGCTCGCCAACCGGCATGGCCTTGTTACCGGCGCGACCGGAACCGGCAAGACTGTCTCGCTTCAGGTGATGGCCGAGGGATTAGCGCGCGCCGGCGTTCCGGTTTTCGCAGCCGACATCAAGGGCGATCTCTCCGGGATCTCCGAGGTCGGCGAGGCCAAGGACTTTATTGTGAAGCGCGCCCAGGAAATGGGCTTGACCTTCCAGCCCGATCAATTCTCGACCGTGTTCTGGGACGTGTTCGGCGAGCAGGGCCATCCGGTGCGCGCCACCGTCACCGAGATGGGGCCGCTGCTGCTGTCGCGGATGCTCGATCTGAACGACGTGCAGGAGGGCGTGCTCAACGTTGCCTTTCGTGTCGCCGACGAGAATGGCCTCGCGCTCATCGACATGAAGGATCTGCGCGCCCTGCTGGATGCGATCGCACCAGACGGCAGCAAGAAGGGGGCTGACGACGGGGACGATCCGCTGGCGTCGATCCGCAAGGCCGCGCAGAGCTACGGCAACGTGTCCAAGGCGACGGTCGGAACGATCCAGCGTCAGCTTCTGGTGCTGGAGAACCAGGGCGGCGCGAAGTTCTTCGGCGAGCCGGCGCTGACGCTGAAGGATTTCATGCGGACCGACCGCGACGGCCGCGGCATGGTTAATATTCTCGTCGCCGACAAGCTGATGCAGAGCCCGCGGCTTTACGCCACGTTCCTGCTCTGGATGCTGTCGGAACTGTTCGAGGAATTGCCGGAGGCCGGTGATCTGCCGAAGCCCAAGCTGGTGTTCTTCTTCGACGAGGCGCATCTGTTGTTCACCGATGCGCCGAAGGCGCTGATGGACAAGATCGAGCAGGTGGTGCGGCTGATCCGCTCCAAGGGCGTCGGCGTCTATTTCGTCACGCAGAATCCGATCGACGTGCCGGACAAAGTGCTGGCGCAGCTCGGCAACCGCGTGCAGCACGCGCTGCGCGCCTTTACGCCGCGCGACCAGAAGGCGGTCGCCGCGGCCGCACAGACCTTCCGGCCCAATCCGAAGCTCGATACCGCACGAGTGATTATGGAGCTCGGCAAGGGCGAGGCGCTGGTCTCGTTCCTCGAGGGCGGCGGCACGCCGTCGATGGTCGAGCGCGTCATGGTGCGGCCGCCGTCGGCGCGGATCGGGCCGATCACGCCGGAGGAACGCAAGGCGATCATGGATGCGAGCCCGGTGAAGGGCAAATACGACACCGCGATCGACGCCGAATCCGCCTACGAGATCATCCAGAAGCGCCTGTCGGGCGCGGCCGCGCCGGCCGATGGCGGTGGTGGTGGCGGCATCCTCGGCCAGATCGGCGCGATCGCCGCCACGATCTTCGGCACCAATGTCAAACGCGGCCGGCTCTCGACCGGGCAGGTGATCGCGCGCAACGTCACGCGCTCGGTGACCGACAAGGTGGTCGGCGGCGTGGTCGCAGATCTCGGCAAGTCGGTCGGCGGTTCGGTTGGCGGCTCGATCGGCCGCGCGTTGGTGCGCGGCGCGCTCGGCGGAATCCTGCGCAGGTAGTATCGCGACGATCCGACCGGAGTAGGCAACCAGCTTTGCCTCCGCCGGCCGGCGCGCTACAACGTCGACAATGTCCAAACAAAAAGGATATCCGCGATGTCCAACGCCAAGCTGCAGCCCGTCCTCGACCGCATCGATGCCGATTTCGACAACAGCCTCGAGCGGCTGTTCACGCTGCTGCGGATCAAATCGATCTCGGCCGATCCGGCCTTTGCCAATGACTGCAGGGCGGCTGCCGATCATATTGCGAAGGATATCGCAACCCTCGGCTTCAAGACCGAGGTGCGGCCGACCGCCGGCCATCCGGCCGTGGTCGGCAAGCTGAACGGCTCGACCGACGGGCGCCCGCACGTGCTGTTCTATGGGCACTACGATGTGCAGCCGGTCGATCCCTTGAATCTCTGGCACCGTCCGCCGTTCGAGCCGGTGGTGACCGATCATGCCGACGGGCGCAAGATCATCGTCGCGCGCGGCGCCGAGGACGACAAGGGACAGTTGATGACTTTCATCGAGGCCTGCCGCGCCTGGAAGAATGTGGCGGGATCGCTGCCGGTCGACATCACCATCATCATCGAGGGCGAGGAGGAGATCGGTTCGAAGAATTTCGTGCCGTTCCTCGAGGCGAACAAGGCCGAGCTCAAGGCCGACTTCGCCCTGGTCTGCGACACCGGCATGTGGGACCCCAACACGCCGGCGATCACCACTTCGCTGCGCGGCCTGGTCTATGACGAGGTCAAGATCAAGGCTGCCAATCGCGACCTGCATTCCGGCGTGTTCGGCGGCGGCGCGCAGAACCCGATCCGCGTGCTGACGCGGATCCTCGGCGGCCTGCATGACGACAACGGCCACATCACCATCCCCAGTTTCTATGATGGCGTGAAGGATCTGCCGCCGGACATCCTGGCGCAGTGGAAGCAACTCAATCTGACGCCGGAAAGTTTCCTCAAGCCGATCGGCCTCTCGGTGCCCGCCGGCGAAAAGGATCGGCTGCTGATCGAGCAGGTCTCCTCGCGGCCGACCTGCGACATCAACGGCATCATCGGCGGCTACACCGGCGAGGGCTCGAAGACAGTGATCGCGGCCGAGGCGTCGGCGAAGGTCTCATTCCGTCTGGTCGAGGGACAGGATCCCGAGAAGATCCGACAGGCGTTCCGCGATTATGTGAAGGCGCGCGTGCCGGCGGACTGCAAGGCCGAGTTCACCGATCATTCCTCAGCGCCGGCGATCGCGCTCGACTGGAACATGAAGCCGCTGGCGGCCGCCCGCCGCGCACTGACCGACGAATGGGGCAAGGAGGCGCTCTTGATCGGCTCCGGCGCCTCGATCCCGATCGTCGCCGACTTCAAGCGCACGCTCGGCCTCGACAGCGTGCTGGTCGGCTTCGGGCTCGACGACGACAATATCCATTCGCCGAACGAGAAGTACGATCTCAAGAGCTATCACAAGGGCATCCGCTCCTGGGCGCGGATTTTGGCGGCCTTCGCGGAAGCCAAGTAGACGATACACGCCGCACGTAAAATCGCCGCCCGGAATTGGGCGGCGTTTTGATTTGCGTGTAGGATGGGTAGAGCGAAGCGATACCCATCGCCCGGTTGTCGTTTCGATAAGCACCGGAAAGTTTTGACCCGTCATCCTGAGGTGCTCGCGTAGCGAGCCTCGAAGGATGCGCGGCCCGGCCGGTGGCCGTGCATCCTTCGAGGCTCGCAAGAGCTCGCACTTCAGGATGACGGACGAGCGAGGAGCGCGCGATGACAGGCTCCGCGAAGTCCCGGACAGTCAATCCGCGGATGGGGCGCCCCGGATAACGCTGCGCTGCATCCGGGCTACGGAAGAGAACCGCACGTAAAAACGCCGCCCGGAATTGGGCGGCGTTTTGATTCCGATAGTGCAGAGGGTGTTGGCGGCTAGCCTACCCGAAGATTGTGAAATTTCAATCACGGTAACCGGGATTGACCCGGTCGAGCTTGCGCAGCAGCGGCGGCCAGACCAGCTGGGTCGAGCGCAACTCGGCACGGTCGGGGTTGGAGAGCAGCTCGGTGTTCTTGTCGATCGCGTGTGGGTCGACCGGATAGGCGATCGGTCCGAGCGCGCGGGTCGCCACCTGCATCGAGCAGGCGCGCTCCAAATGGTACATCCGCTCGAAGGCGGACGCGACCGAGCGACCGACCGTCAGCGTGCCGTGATTGCGCAGCAGCATGTGGTTCTTGGTGCCGAGATCGCGCTGCAGGCGCGGGCGCTCGTCATGATCGAGCGCGATGCCTTCATAGTCGTGATAGGCGAGATCGTGGGTGACGAGCTGCGCGGTCTGGTTCAGCGGCAGCAGCCCGTCGGGGCCGCTCGACACCGCGGTGCCGTCGATCGTGTGCAGATGGAGCACGCAGCCGGCGTCCTCGCGTACCTCGTGGATCGCCGAATGAATGGTGAAGCCGGCCGGGTTGATGCTGTACTCGCTCTGCGAAAGCTGGTTGCCGTCGAGGTCGACCTTGACCAGGCTCGAGGCGGTGATCTCGTCGAACATCAGCCCGTAGGGGTTGATCAGGAAGTGATGCTCGGGGCCGGGCACGCGGGCGGAGATGTGGGTATCGACCAGATCGTCCCAGCCATAGAGCGCGACCAGGCGGTAGCAGGCGGCGAGATTGATCCGCTGCTCCCATTCCGCCGCACTCATATTCGACGGCACTTCCTTCAGGCGTGCTTCCGCTGGCGACATGGCCGATTGCTCCGTTGATGGCTGTTTCCTGCGTCGAACCTAGCGTCGGCGCCGGATTGCGGCAAGGCAGCGTAACGGCGTGACAGTCATGTCAGCATGCGACGGCTGGCCCACGATCCGGGAGATCATGCTCCGGAAGTGGGCAGCAGCGTAACGGACGTGCTGCGCGCTACGGCGCCGGGATCGCCAGCAGGCTCGAGATGCTGCGGCCGCGGATGTCGTAGACGCGGGCGAACACGACATCGTCGCGCTTGATCTCGACCATCACGGGCGCGGCCAGGCCCTTGCAATAGAACTCGCCGAGCGTCATCGCGAAGTCGGCGGCGTTGCTGTCCCAGCCGATCGTGAAGTCGGGCCCGAGCGCGACCTGCGCGGGGCGCTGCGGTCCGCACACGGCGACCTTCCACTTGCGGTTCTGCGGCGGCACTTCCTGCCGCTCCGCCAGCTGCTCGCGCAGCCCGTCGGAGGCCTGCTTCAGCGCCAAACCCCAATAGTCCAGCATGAAGAAGTTGTCGGCGGTCCGCACCGTGCCGGCGATGTGGTTGAAGTGCGTGTACTGGTACGGATGCAGGCGGATCATCTCGCTGAGCGGCAGCAGCAGGCCGAACGCGAACACCGCGAGCGCCGCCGGCTGCCAGGCGCGGCGGTTCTCGCCGAGCCAGTCCATGCCGCGGGCGAATGCGACGCCGGCGAGCACCGCCATCGGCGGGATCACGAAAATGAAGTGGCGGATGCCGTTGTAGAGCGCCGGCCGCTTCACCATTGCGATCACCAGCGGCAAGGTCGCCGCCAACGTCAGCATCAGCATGATCGACTTGCGCTTCGCGGTCACATCGATGCGCGACAGCGACATGAAGGTGGTGACGACGGCCGCGGTCAGCAGCACCAGCATCACTTCGGGAAGCTGCAGCGCGAACAGCGTGGGCAGATAGGACCACGGCATGTCCGGCACCGACACCAGCGCGCCGTCGAACATCTCCTTCCACGGTTTCTCGAAGAAGTGCGAGAAGTAGGTCACCGCTTCCAGCGGATGGCCGGGCTCCATGATCGACCACGGCCAGATCAGGCCCATGACGAGATAGCCCAGCACGAGCCCCGGCAGCAGGACATAGACGACGTGGGCGAAGCGGTGGGTCGCCTCGCGCGTGCCCTGTTTGCGGACTTCCTCGATGAAGAGCGGGATGAAGCCGACCACGGCGTAGATCAGAGCGAGCCCGCCAAGGACGCGGCAGCCGATCGACAGGCCAGCCCCCAAGCCTACGATCAGGATCGTGCGCGGCGAGGGTGCCGGATATTCCTCGATCAGGCGGACGAGACCCAGGATCAGGACGATCATCGCCACGGCGAACGGCGCATCCTTCGGGTTCATGAACATGTGGCCGTAGAAGGTCGGGCACAGCGCCAGCAGCAGCAGCGCCGCCAGTCCCGCCAGCGGGCCGCCGACACGGCGCGCCAGGCGCCAGGTTACCGCGAGGCCGATGACGCCGACGATCGCGCCGAGCAGGCGGCGCGTCTCGAACAGTTCAAGCGGAATGATCTTGTGCAGCAGCGCCGCGGCCATGTCGAAGCCGCCGCCATACATATAGAGGTTGGCGAATGACAGCGCGCCGGTGTCCTTGAACCCGGACCCGTACATGCGCAGCAGGAGGTCGGCATATTCTGCGTGGGTGTAATCGTCCCAGCCCAGGCCGTAATCGCGGAAAGTGAGGCCGGCGACCACGGCGACCACGCCGAGGACGAGGAATGCGAGATCGTCGCAGGTCTTCTCCACGGAGCGCCGCGCAGGCGCCTCGATGGCAGACGTCGTAATCGATGACATAGCTAGTGGTACCGGCGTGCCTGTGGCCCAGTTTGGCGCTTTAGGGCCTCATTCCCCGGCATCCATAGCGCAGTTCCGTTTCCGAGTAATTGGTAATTGTGGCGTAATTTCCCAGATGCGTTGCAATAAATTGGCAGCAATTCGTAGCCAGTAAATCTACGGAAGCAGGGCGCCAACGCCGTCTGGTGTGACCGCGAGAAAGACGCGCGTCCGCGCGGTTAAGCGGGATTTTAGGGAACTCTGCCTACAATTGGCGGTTGGCGGTGTGGGCAATATGACGGTATCGTGGCGTTGGTGGCCCACACCCATTTTTGGTCGGGTCTCCCGGGGGTTAGTTCGATGAAGGTTGGTCTGTTGGTCGTCGGTGCGGGCCTGGTCGTGGCGGGCTTGGCGGCGGTCGGCTTGGGAATCCCCTACAAGGAATTCAGCGTCGGCGGCACCTTGATCATGACAGGCGTGACCGGCGTGTGCACGGGCGCGATCGTGCTGGCGCTTGCCGCCGTGGTTGGGGAACTCCAAATCATCGCCGCGCGGCTCGAGCCGGGTGCCGCGGGCGCCGGAGTCGAGCTTTCGCCTGCAACTTCCCCGCGCAATGCCCCTGACGAGACGGTGTTCCCGCCGCCGCGCGAACCGAAGGTTGCCGCACCCCCGCCGGTCCCCCCGGCCGCGCCG
>NZ_LGHK01000216.1 GCF_001908235.1 Bradyrhizobium sp. NAS96.2 | reverse complement strand
TTCGCGGTCGGCGGCAGGTCGAGCGGCCCCTTGCGGCCGCAGCCGCCGAGCGCAAGCGCTGACACGCTCAGCACAATGATGGCCCATCCCGACGGTGTCAGGCGGTTCTTGCTAATCACGACGAATTCCCCAATTCGGGCGGCACCATACAAACATTGGCGTGCTCTGGCGAGAGGCGGAGCGCCATGAAATCACGGCCAAATTTTCCGGATCAGCCCAATTTTCGCTCTTTTTCCAGCCGCTTGGCCCAGGCCTTGGCCTGCGCCATCACATTCTTCGGCGCAGTGCCGCCAAACGAGGTCCGGCTCTTCACCGAGGATTCGACGCTGAGCACCTTCAGGGCGTCCGCCGTGATCTTCGGCTCGATCTCCTGCATGGCGGCAAGCGGCAGCTCGTGCAACGCGACGCCCTGCCTGGAGGCCAGGCCGACGATCCGCCCGGTAACATGATGGGCATCGCGGAACGGCATTTTCAGGGTGCGCACCAGCCAGTCGGCCAGGTCGGTCGCGGTGGCGTAGCCCTCACCGGCGGCGGCCTTCATCTTCGCTTCATCCGGCACCAGATCCTCGACCATGCCGGTCATGGCGCGGATCGCAAGCGACAGCGCCCCGAACGCCTCCATGGCGCCCTGCTTGTCCTCCTGCATATCCTTTTGATAGGCGAGCGGCAGGCCCTTCATCACGATCAGCAGGGCCGTGAGCGCGCCTATCACCCGGCCGGTCTTGGCGCGCACGAGCTCGGCCGCGTCCGGATTGCGCTTCTGCGGCATGATCGACGAGCCGGTGGTGAACTTGTCGCTGAGCTTGACGAGACCGACCAGCGGCGAGGTCCAGATCACGATCTCCTCGGCGAAGCGCGACATGTGCACGGCGCAGATCGCAGCCGCCGACAGCGTCTCCAGCACGAAATCGCGGTCGGATACCGCATCGAGCGAATTGGCCATCGGCCGGTCGAAACCGAGTGCCTTGGCGGTCGCAGTGCGGTCGATCGGAAACGAGGTGCCGGCGAGCGCTGCGGCGCCGAGCGGCGATTCGTTCAGCCGCTTGCGCGCGTCGGTAAAGCGGCCGCGGTCGCGGCCGGCCATCTCGACATAGGCCAGCAGATGATGACCGAAGGTCACCGGCTGCGCGGTCTGCAGATGGGTGAAGCCCGGCATCACGGTTCCGGCATGCTCCAGCGCGCGGGTGACCAGCGCCTGCTGGAACGCGGCCAGCGCCGCCTCGGTCTCGTCGATGGTGTCGCGGACATAGAGCCGGAAATCGGTCGCGACCTGGTCGTTGCGCGACCGCGCGGTATGCAGCCGGCCCGCCGCGGGCCCGATCAGCTCGGACAGCCGCGACTCGACATTCATATGGATGTCCTCGAGCGCGCGCTTGAAGTCGAAACCGCCCTTGCCGATTTCTGACAAAATCGTGTCTAGACCTTTACCGATATTTTTCGCATCAGCTGACGTGATGATGCCTTGCGCGGCGAGCATCGCGGCGTGGGCCTTGGACGCGGCAATGTCCTGGGCATAAAGGTGCCGGTCGACGTCGATGGAGACGTTGATTTCCTCCATGATCGCGTCGGGACGCTCCGAGAACCGGCCGCCCCACATCTTGTTGCTCATGACATCTCGCTCACGAATTTGTATTGCAGGCCGTGCTGTTTCATTGGCCGTAGCGGCGAAACAGCATGGCGGTTCCGGAGGTATTAGCTCGTTGTATGAGCATGATCTTTTCGGAAAACCGCTTCGCACTTTTCCGGATCATGCATTAGCGTTTCGATTCAAGCGGTACCCGCTTCGCGCAAGACGCCCCCGCCGTCGCGCAAGCCGTACTTCTACGGCGTAGGATTTTCACCGTCGGATAACGCTGCTTCCGCAAAGTCGCGTGGACGCACGGGGGAGCCGATGTTCACGTACGAGACGACCGACCGGAAGGAAGCCCGGCGCTTCCGCATGGCCCAGTTCAACGGCCGGCCCGCCACCGTCAAATCCGCCGGCGCGACGGTCACGGGACGGGTGCGCGCGATCGTCGAAAGCAGGTCCGGCGCAATGGCGGCATGGGTGGTCACGATCGTTCCGGACGAACCGAAGACGGCCACTCCCGCCGCGCGGCTCGCGCCGCGGCTGTGCTTCGCGGCAGAAGACGATTTCTGAGCACCGGTCTCCGCTCAGGCGGAATGCAACAAGGCCTTGCGGACCAGATCCGCGGTGTTGCGCGCGCCGAGCTTGCGCATGGCCTCGGCACGATGGCTCTCGAAGGTGCGCGGGCTGATATTCATCCGCAGCGCGCCCTGCTTGTTGGAATAGCCGTCGCTGATCAGGCTGAGCACTTCGCGCTCGCGCTTGGTCAGCGGCTTGCGGCCGGCCTCCGGCGCAAACACGACATCGGGTGACCGGGCGCCTGCCGGCTTGTCGTCACCCTGCGGCCTGAGATCAGCGGCCGGAACGGCATTCGGGTAGAGATCCGAAATCTGTTTCAGCATCGCGGACACCCGCTCGG
This sequence comes from Bradyrhizobium sp. NAS96.2, assembly GCF_001908235.1. Classification (GTDB taxonomy): domain Bacteria; phylum Pseudomonadota; class Alphaproteobacteria; order Rhizobiales; family Xanthobacteraceae; genus Bradyrhizobium. Next base: position 9,070 of record NZ_LGHK01000216.1, on the reverse strand, counting down.
TCTGTTCGAGCGCGTTCTCGATCACCTGCCGTAGATAGACGCCGTTGCCGTGCGCGAACTGCTGACTGTGCTGCTTGAGCTCATTCATATAGAGCAGCAGCGCCGTCACCGGCCCGTTGAACTGCCGGACGATGGCCGCACCGGCGTCCGTGGTGACCTGCGGTCGCGGCGCAGTGGCCCCATGAACCTCAGGCTGCTGCCCCTCGAGCGCCGCGGCTCCGCCCATCCATGCCGGAAGGCGCGCCTCGGCTCGATTGTCATGTTGCGTCATAAGTATGGTTTACCGAAGGTGAACTTGTGGCCGCGTTAACACGGGACTCCGTAAAACTACGGGTGACGCAACTGTGACCTCGGGCCCCGACCTGCCAAGCAGGCGCAGATTACCGCTGATTTGGCAACGAATCTCGCATATTTGAGTCGAATTACAGTATTCTTACGGGACGACGGGCGGCTGCGTCGCGATCGTCTCACGGGTGGATCGTTACCGTCCGCGCTTTCACGGACGCATCCCACACCCCTGCTGTCACGTCAGAAATAGCCGGATTGCACGCCGCGCCTTCGACTCACGGGCGCCGGAGCCGGAGGAATTTCTGCAGGAACCGCCCCGAAAGAACGAACCTGAACCACCAATACGCCATTCGCCGGGTCGACATCGATCATCCCTCTAAGCACGGGATCGCATCGGCTTACCGCACGTTGGGGACGCGCTCGTATGAGGCGGTTCACATTGGGCCCGGCGACGCAGGGTCAGGCGAATATCAATTTACAGCCCCCGCACGCGCCGCGATGATCGCCGCCTCTCGACCAACAAAAAGGGTGCGACAATGCAGCGAGGGCGGAGCGGGCGAAATGGATCCTGGATGATGATCGCGGCGCTCGCTTCAGCACTGCTGGTCAGCGTCGCAGCGCAGGCCCAGAGCACGCCGACCGGCGACGCAGCGCCGGCGCAAGACAACACGATCATGATCACGATCTTCTTCAAGCATGATCAGTCGCGACCGCTCGGCGAACTCAATGCGCAGCTCGAGCGTCAGGGCTTCTACAAGGCGTTTCCGCCCGAAGGTGTCGAGGTGGTCAGCTGGTACGTGATGATGGGCGCCGGCCAGGTGGTGACCCTGCGGCTGCCGGCGTCACGGCTGCGCGAGGTCAACCGCGTCATCGAGAACAGTGCCTGGGGCGCCTATCGCACCGAGTTCTATCCGACCTACGACTACAAGGCGGTCGGGATCGGCAAGCACGAGAAGGCAAAGCAGTAGCGCATCGCGCCGAGATCGGAGTTGAAGTCGCCGCCGCGCGCCGGACTTGCCCGTCCTGGTTCAGTCAGGACCGGCTCACCTTTGACCCGCTGCGCCTATGCGTGGGCGCGCGGGCGCTGGCTCAGCCGCTTTGCCAGTATCCGCAGATCCTGGCGGCGCCCGCTGCAAAGCAGGCGGCTGAATTCGTCGGGATCGATGGAGGCAGGTGGAAAATCGGCTGAACTGCGTGCGACGCGGCGTAGCCAGGTCAATCGGAAGAGACGCTTGAGCATCTTCATGGTTGTTAGCCCCGATGAGCGCCTTTGTTAAATCGTGGTAATGAAATTGGTTCCGTCTCTTGTGGTCGCACCGCGCGAAAATTGGTTCAACGCCATCAGGCGAGCAGCGCCTTGCGCTGTTGCACGCGCGCAATGGATCGCCGCACCGCAGCCTGATCCAGCGACCCGTCCTGCACTGCACCCGCGACCGCCGCGGCGATGCCGGCAATCGCCTGCTCCTGGTCGAACAGGTTATTGCCGATGCAGATCATGTCCATGCCGGCGGCGATCGCCCGCAGGCTGGCCGCGCTGGTGCCGAGCGCCTTCTGCAATCCCTGCATCTGCATGTCGTCGGTGATCAAGAGCGTCTCGGGCAAGGCGGCGGCGCAGCCGGCCGATCCCGGCCGGTGACAATGTCATCGGATGCTGCGGGTCCCACTGGCGGACGATGGCGTGGCTGACCAGCACCGCATCGCCGAAAGTATCCGGGGCCAACGCGTAGAACAGCTCTTCCTGCTCCGGCCGCAGCGCATCTGAGATATCCATGAACTCCAGATGCGAATCGACGTGCGCGCCGCCGATGCCCGGATAATGCTTCAGGCAGAGCCCAACTCCGGCCTGCCGCGCCGCGGCGTCGACCAGCCGGGCATTGGCCTCGACCTCGCCGAGATCGGACGAATAGGACCGCTTGATCCTGCCGATATTGGGATTGTCGGAATTGTAGTCGACGTCGATGACCGGCGCGAAATTGTAGCGGATGCCGAGCCGCCGCAGCTCGTCATAGCTTGCACCAAGTATCGCCTGCTTTTCCGTCTGCGCGAGCAGATTGAAATCCTTCGCGCTCGGCAGCGGCCGAAAGCCGAGGCTATCCTTGAGCCGGCGCACCAGGCCGCCCTCCTGGTCGATGAAGACCAGCGGCTCTGACGGCAGCGCCGCGATCCCGGCGCAGAGCGACTGCACCTGCGCCGGTGACGCGATGTTGTTGTCGTATTGACGGGTCTGGCACGAGTAATCGAACAGGATCACCCCGCCGAGCCCGAACCGCGCCGCAAATTCCCTCAGCCAGGTCGGAATGACCTTGCCGTAGAAGCCGAGAATGAAGAGTTCGCCGACAGACATGGCCGCTCGCTATGGGATTGGCATGGTATCAACGCCGCGCCTGAAGGAATAGCACGCGGCCGCGGCGGTAAGAATATGACGCAAGCCGCGGTGCGACTGCGTTCCACGTGCTCGCATCCCTATGTTAAGACACGCCGGCACGCCTCACTGGCGTCTGCCACAACACAAGAAACTCCGGAAACCGCTCATGACCGCACCTTACGTCCCGCAAATGGCCCTTTACCGCGATTGGCTGAAGGAGACCCGCGGCCTTGCGTTTGCGGATTTCGAGGCGATGCGGCGCTGGTCGGTCACCGATATCGACGCCTTCTGGCAGAGCGTCTGGGACTATTTCGACCTGCGCTCGCCGACGCCGCATAGCGCGGTGCTGGCCGAACGCAAGATGCCGGGCGCGGTGTGGTTTCCCGGCGCCTCGGTGAACTATGCGCGCCAGGTGTTCCGCCATGTCGCGCCCGCGCATGCCGCCGGCCTGCCGGCCCTGATTGCGAGCGGCGAGGACGGCAGGCTGTCGGAGACGAGCTGGCCCGAGCTGCAACGCAAATCGGCGGCGCTTGCGCTGCATCTGAAGGCCAAGGGCGTCCGCGCCGGCGACCGCGTCGCCGCATACTTGCCGAACATCCCGGAGACGATCATCGCGTTTCTTGCAACCGCGAGCCTCGGTGCGGTCTGGAGCGTCTGCGCGCCCGACATGGCGGCGCCCGCGGTGATCGACCGCTTCAAGCAGATCGAGCCGAAGGTGCTGATCGCCTGCGACGCGGTGACCTATGCGGGCCGCCGCCACGACCGGCAAGGCGTGATCGAGGAGCTGCGGCGCGCGCTGCCGACGGTCGAGCATGTCATCCTGCACAGCGACACGGCGCCATCAGAGGCGCGGCTGTCATCCATCCTCGCGGGTCAGGGCGCCGAGATCGACGCCTTCGAGCCGGAATGGCTGCCGTTCGATCACCCGCTCTGGATCGTCTATTCCTCGGGCACGACCGGATTGCCGAAGCCGATCCTGCACAGCCATGGCGGCATCATCGTCGTGGCGCTGCCGCTCTCGACGCTGCACAACGACATCGGCTGCAGCTACCACCCGAACTCGTTCGGCGAACGCTTCCACTGGTATTCCTCGACCGGCTGGATCATGTGGAATTGCCAGGCCAACGGCCTGCTCAACGGCACCACCTGCTGCATCTTCGACGGCAGTCCCGGTGGCACCAAGGACAAGCCGGACTGGACCACGCTGTGGCGCTTCGTCGCCGACGCCAAGGCAACCTTCTTCGGCGCAGGTGCGGCGTTCTTCGCCAATTGCGCCAAGGCCGAGATCGATCTCGCCGCCGTCGGCGACCTCTCACGCCTGCGCGCGCTCGGCTCGACCGGCTCGCCGCTCTCAGCCGATACGCAAGCCTGGTTCAACGAGCGCTTCGCCGCGCTTTCGAAGCGCAACGGCAACGCCGCGCAGGCCGACATGTGGTGGGCCAATATTTCCGGCGGCACCGATTTCGCCGGCGCCTTCATCGGCGGCAATCGCGAGCTGCCGCAGACGCCGGGCATCATGCAATGCCGCCTGCTCGGCTGCGCGGTGGAAGCCTTCGACGAGCAGGGCCGCGCCGTGATCGATGAAGTCGGAGAGCTCGTCTGCACCGAGCCGCTGCCCTCGATGCCGCTGCGCTTCTGGAACGATCCCGGCAATGCGCGCTATCTGTCGAGCTATTTCGAGACCTACCCCGACAATTTCGACGGCAGCGGCCGCGGTCCGGTGTGGCGGCATGGCGATTGGCTCAAGATCAACCCCGACGGCTCCTGCGTGATCTACGGCCGTAGCGACGCCACCATCAACCGCCACGGCCTGCGGATGGGCACCAGCGAGCTCTATTCGGCGATCGAGGCGCTGCCGGAGGTGCTGGATTCGATGGTCGTCGATCTCGAATATCTCGGCCGCGACAGCTACATGCCGCTGTTCGTGGTGCTGCGCGAGGGCGTCACCCTCGATGCGGCGATGAAGGCGAAGATCAACCAGGCAGTCGAGGCCGGGCTGTCGCGCCGCTTCCTGCCCAACGACATCTTCGTGGTGGCGGAAATTCCGCGCACGCTGTCCGGCAAGAAGCAGGAGCTGCCGGTCAAGAAGCTATTGCTCGGTCACCCCGTCGAGAAGGTCATCAACCGCGATGCGATGGCCAATCCCGGTTGCCTCGACTGGTATCTCGACTTTGCCAGGACCTATCTGAGCAAGCAGGCCGGCGCAGCGTGAGCGAGCCCGCCGGCTGCTAGAGCATGGTGGGATTAGATTGAGCTGAGCTAAAGCCGCGGCGGAAGTCCACCTCTCCCTTGGGAGAGGTGGACCGAATCTGCGGTCAAACCGATTCAACTTAACTTCATGCTGTTCTAGCCCGGCCTGCCGCGCCATGGCGGCGGCGCAAGCGCGGCGCGCAGGTGCTCCACGAAAGCCTGCGTGCGTCTCGCCCGCCCACTGCGGCCCGGATTGAGCAGCGCAACGATATCAGCCGGTGGCAGGCGATGGTTCGGCAGCACACGGACCAGCCGGCCAGCGGCGAGATCCTCGGCGACATCCCACTCCGACCTGACGATCAGGCCGTGATCCGCCAGCGCCCAGGCCTTCACGACCTCGCCGTCATTGCTCGACAGCATCGGCTCGATCCTGACGACATCGGGCTCCGACGCGGCACGCCTGCGGGAGAACCGCCAGAGCGTCACGTCCTCCTCGTTCTCGCGCAACGCAATGCACTGATGCAAGCGCAGATCCTGCGGGCGCGCCGGCACGCCGCGGCACTTCAGATAGGCCGGCGAAGCGCAGAGATAGCGCTCGTTCGGGGCAATACGCTGCAAGCGAAGCGTGGAGTCCTTTAGCGCACCGATGTGGATCATGACGTCCCACGCCCCCGCAGCAGCGCGCGCGGGCCGATCGGAGAGCTCGAGCTCGATCGACACCTCGGGATGACGAGCTCGAAACGCAGCAACGGCCGGGGCGATGTAGCGGCGTCCGAAACCGAGCGGCGCAAGAATCTTCAGATGGCCTGCGATGGTGCCGCGACGCGCCTGCAGCGCCTCGGTCAACTCCGTCGCCTCGTCGAGCAGCGCGCCGCCGCGCTGCACCAGGAGCTCGCCCTCATCGGTCAAAGTCAGCCGCCGGGCCGAACGGCTGACCAGTTGAACGCCCAGCCGCTGCTCGAGGCTCTGCAGCCGCTGCGAGACCGCCGATGGCGTCACGTCGAGCGCCCGCGCCGCGGCCGCGAGCGACCGGGCCGCAGCGATGGCCAGGAAGAAGCGGATGTCGTCGGTCGAGATCATTAAGCTCAGACTTAATATAACAATGACATTCGGTAAATTGTACTTAGCACGGAAACGGCTAGTCTCGCCGCATGACATCAGCCCCTGTCCTGAACACACCGCATCCGCTCGCCGGGATCGACACGCCCTGCCTGGTGCTCGACGAAGACCGGATGCTGCACAACATCGCCCGCCTGAAGGCGCAGCTATCGCGGCTCGGCGTGCCGCTGCGTCCGCATCTGAAGACCGCGAAATCAATTCCGGCGGCACGCGCCGTGATGAACGGCCCGGGCGGCCCGGCCGCGGTCTCGACCTTGCAGGAGGCTGAGGCGTTTGCCGCGGCCGGCGTGATAGACATCCTCTATGCCGTCGGCATCGCGCCGCAGAAGCTCGATCGCGTCGCCGCGCTGCGGCGTCAGGGCGTGGACCTGTCCGTGGTGCTCGACAGCATGGAGCAGGCGGTTGCCGTCACCACGATGGCGCGCGCAACGAACGACCGCATTCCCGTGCTGATCGAGATCGATTGCGACGGCCATCGCGCCGGGGTCAGCGCGAGCGACCCGCTGCTCGTCGAGATCGGCCGCGCGCTGCATCAAGGCGGCGCCGAGTTGCGCGGCGTCATGGCGCATGCCGGCGAATCCTATTCCTGCCGCAGCGTTAAGGCGCTCGAGCAGGCGGCCGAGCAGGAGCGCGCCGCCGCGGTCGCCTGCGCCGAAGCGCTGCGCGCGGCCGGGCTACCCTGTCCCGTGGTCAGCATCGGCTCGACGCCGACGGCGCATTTCGCGCGCCGGCTCGATGGCGTCACCGAGGTGCGCGCCGGCGTCTTCGTGATGTTCGACCTGGTGATGGCCGGGATCGGGGTCTGCGCGATCGAGGACATCGCATTGTCGGTGCTCGCGACGGTGATCGGCCATCGCGCCGATCGCGGCTTGACCTTCATCGATGCGGGCTGGATGGCGCTGTCGCGCGATCGCGGCACCGCGAAGCAGCCGCTCGATCAGGGCTACGGCATCGTCTGCGACATCGATGGACGGCCCTATCCCGACCTGATCGTGACCGAGACCAACCAGGAGCATGGCATCCTCACGCTTCGTCCCGGCAGCACCGCACCGCAGGTGACGCTGCCGGTCGGCACGAAGGTCCGCGTCCTGCCGAACCACGCCTGCGCGACGGGAGCGCAGCACGACCGTTATCATGTCGTCGCTGCCGGCTCCGACACCGTCAGGCAATGGGAGCGGTTTCGCGGATGGTAGGAAACGGAACGCAGCCCATGACCCGAGCCTATGACGCCGTTCTGTTCGATCTCTTGACCGCGCTGCTCGACAGCTGGACGCTGTGGAACAAGGTCGCCGGCTCCGACGAGGCTGGGCTTCGCTGGCGCGCCGAGTATCTCAGGAACACTTATGCCACCGGGCATTACCGGCCCTATGAGGATCTGGTGGGCGAGGCGGCGCGCAATGTCGGGCTGCCGTTCGAGCGCGCGGCGGAGCTTGGCGCACGCTATGCGGAGCTCGATCCCTGGCCCGAGGTTCGCGACGTCTTGCAAACGCTGCACGATCACGGTGTCGCGCTCGGCGTCGTGACCAACTGCTCGGAGCGGCTCGGCCGCATCGCAGCCGATCGCATCGGCGTCCCTCTCACCGTCTTCGTGACGGCCGAGCGCGCCGGCTATTACAAGCCGCAGCCGCAACCCTATCAGCTCGCGCTCGATGAGCTGCCGGTCCCGGCCAATCGATGCCTGTTCGTCGCGGGATCGGCCTATGATCTGTTCGGAACGGCACGTGTGCACTTGCCGACTTGGTGGCATAATCGGGCCGCAATGAACCTGCCGGTAGGGGCGCCCGCCCCGATCATGGTTCGTGACAACCTTGCGACCTTGCCGGCTTTCGTGCTCGGTCGCGACTTGTCCGGCCGGCGCGCCCCTTGAGGACTGAACCGAGATGCCTTCACCCAGCTATATCGACCCGCTCAACGGCAAACTCTACCCGCTCGATGCGCCGCGCTGGTGCTCCGACGAAGGCAAGCCGCTGCTCGTCACACCGCTGCCCGGCATCTCCCGCGACGAGATCGATCACGGGACGCGGTCGCTGTGGCGCTACCGCGCGGCGCTGCCGGTCGAGATCGGGCAGCCGATCACGATGGGCGAAGGCTGCACGCCTGCGGTCGAGAAGGAATGGGACAACCTGCGGCCGCATTTCAAGCTCGAATGGTTCAATCCGACCGCAAGCTTCAAGGATCGCGGCACCACGGTGATGCTGTCATTCCTGCGCCAGCTCGGCATCGATGCGGTGCTGGAAGACTCTTCCGGCAATGGCGGCGCGTCGGTTTCAGCCTATGGCGCGGCGGGCGGCATGCGGGTGAAAATCCTGGCGCCGGCGACGACGTCGCCGATGAAGGTGGCGCAGATGCACGCCTTCGGCGCCGAGGTGCAGCTGGTCGAAGGCCCGCGCGAGGAATCCGAAGCGGAAGCGATCCGCCAGTCGAAGCAGATCTTCTACTCCAGCCACAACTGGCAGCCGTTCTTCCTGCAAGGCACCAAGTCGCTGGCCTACGAGATCTGGGAAGATTTCGGCTTCACCGCGCCCGACAATGTCATCATGCCGGTCGGCGCCGGCAGCAGCCTGCTCGGTTGTTACATCGGCTTCAAGGAGCTGCTGGCGGCCGGGCAGATCACGCGGCTGCCGCGGTTGTTTGGGGCCCAGCCGCTCAACTGCTCGCCGGTCGATGCGAGCTTCGCCGCCGGCCTCGACACGCCGGTCGATCGCGCGGTCCGCAAGACCATCGCCGAAGGCACCGCGATCAAGCATCCGCTGCGGCTGAAGCAGATGATCGCGGCGCTGAAGGAGAGCGGCGGCGGTACGGTCGCGATCCCCGAAGACGGCATCGTCGCCGCATTGAAGCGGCTGGCGTTGACCGGCCTGTTCGTCGAGCCGACCTCGGCCTCGGCCGCCGCCGCACTCGACGTCCTCAAGGACCGCGGCGCGATCCGGCCGGCGGAGCGCACCGTCGTCATCATCAGCGGCACCGGGATCAAGGCGGCGGGACTGATCACGGAGTTGCTGGGCAGCTAGAGCATGATCCGGAAAAGTGTGAAGCGGTTTTCCGAAAAGATCATGCGAAAACAAGAATCTAAAGCGCGATGACGATTCAAGCTCATCTCATCGCGCT
>NZ_LGHK01000215.1 GCF_001908235.1 Bradyrhizobium sp. NAS96.2 | reverse complement strand
CGGCGACCACGGCGCGCCGCACCGAGACCGGCTGGCGGCTGACCGGCCGCAAAATCTACTCGACCGGCGCGCCGATTCTCAAATGGTACGCGGTCTGGGCGAAGACCGACGAGCAGGACGCCCGCGTGGGACAATTTCTGGTTCCGGCCGGATTGCCGGGTACGCGGATCGAGGAGACCTGGGATCATCTCGGCCTGCGTGCCAGCGGCAGCCATACCGTGGTCTTCGACGACGTCGTGTTTCCGCTGGATTACGAGATCGACGTGCGCAGGCCGGACGACTGGAAGGTTCCTGACGTCACCCAGGCGACCGTGCACGCGATCTTCGTCGCCGCGATCTATGACGGCATCGCACGCGCCGCCCGCGACTGGCTGGTCAAATTCCTGAAGGAGCGGGTGCCCGCCAATCTCGGCGCGCCGCTGGCGACGCTGCCGCGGATGCAGGAGGTCGTCGGCGGGATCGAGGCGCGCCTTGCCGTCAATGCCCGCCTGATCGAGAGCTTTGCCGCCGATTTCGATAACGGCTTCCCGCTCTCGGCGATCGAGTCTAACATCATCAAGCTGACGGTGACCAATAACGCCGCAGCGGTGGTGGAGGATGCCTTGTCGCTGACCAGCAATCACGGCCTGTCGCGAACCAATCCGCTGGAGCGGCATTACCGCGACGTTCTGTGCGGCCGCGTCCATACTCCGCAAGACGATGCCACCCGTGTCTCCGCCGGACGCTTCGCGCTGGGCGTCTGAAAACAACAGCCAACAACAACGGAGTTATCAGTCATGCCGGTCGAGTTCATCGGCTTCATCACCAACAACAACGCCTCCGAGACCATCGTCCGCACAGGGCCGGTGCTCGATCCGCCCTATATCGAGACCGTCGCCAAGGCCCATGAGCTCGCCGGTTTCGATCGCGCGCTGCTCGCGTTCCACTCGACGACGCCGGACGCGTTGCAGGTTGCGCAGCATGTCCTCACCATCACCAAGCAGTTGAAAGTGATGATCGCGCAGCGGCCGGGTTTCACCGCGCCGACGCTGCTGGCGCGTCAGCTTGCGACGCTGGACCAGTTCTATGGCGGCCGCGTCTCGCTGCACGTCATCACCGGCGGCAACGCCATCGAGCTGCGCCAGGACGGCAACACGCTCGACGACAAGGACGAACGCTACGCCCGCACCAACGAATTCCTCGACGTGGTCCGGCTGGAATGGACCAGCGAGAAGCCGTTCAACTACACCGGCAAGTATTACAACGTCGAGAACGGCTTCTCGCAGGTGAAGCCGTTGCAGAAGGGCGGCATCTACACCTTCGTCGGCGGCGGCTCGGACGCCGCGGTCGAGGTCGCCGGCAAGCACGCCGATACGTTCGCGCTGTGGGGTGAATCCTATGCGCAGGTGCGCGACGTCACCGCGCGGGTGCGCGCGGCTGCTGCCAAGCACGGCCGGCCGACGCCGCGCTTCAGCCTGTCGGTGCGGCCGATCCTCGCCGACACCGAGGAGAAGGCGTGGGCGAAGGCCGAGCATATCCTCGAGCGCGCCACGGCATTGCAGGATCAGACCGGCTATCGCCGGCCCAATCACGCGACCGATGGCGCCAAGCGGCTCCTCGCGCTGGCGGATCAAGGCACCCGGATCGACAAGCGGCTGTGGACCGAAATTGCAAAACTCACCGGCGCCAACAGCAACACGACGGCGCTGGTCGGCACGCCCGAGCAGGTCGCCGAGGTGTTTGCCGATTATTACGATCTCGGCGTCAGCCACTTCCTGATCCGCGGCTTCGATCCGCTGGTCGATGCGATCGACTATGGCCGCGAGCTGATCCCGCTGACCCGCAAGCTGATCGCCGCGCGCGATCAGCAGCGGGGGATCGCTGCCGAATGATCCGTCTCATTGTTGCGGCGGCGCTTGCGTTCGCCGCCATCGACGCCGCCTTCGCGCAGACCACGCTGCGCGTCGGCGACCAGAAGGGCAATTCGCAGGCCGTGATGGAAGCGGCCGGCGTGCTCAAGGACGTTCCCTACAAGATCGAATGGAAAGAGTTCGCCGCGGCAGCGCCGCTGCTGGAGGCGCTCGGGGCAGGCGCGATCGACACCGGCCTCGTCGGTGACGCGCCGTTCACCTTCGCGGCCGCCGCCAAAATCCCGGTCAAGGCGATCGCGGCGGTGCGGCAATCGCGCGACGGGCTCGCGGTCGTGGTGCCGGAGAACTCCGCGATCAGGAGTTTTGACGATTTGCGCGGCAAGAAGATCGCAACCGGCCGCGGCTCGATCGGCCATCAGCTGATCCTGGCGGCGCTGGAATCCAGGGGTTGGCAGGCGAGCGACGTGCAGATCGTGTTCCTCGCGCCGTCGGACGCGAAGGTCGCCTACACGCAAGGCTCGGTCGATGCCTGGTCGACCTGGGAGCCTTATGTGAGCCAGGAGGAGGTGCTGTTCAAGTCACGCCGCGTCATCACGGCCGACGGCATCACGCCGGGCCTCGGCTTCCAGGTCGCGACGCCAGATGCGATCAAGGGCAAGCGCGCCGAGCTCGAGGATTTCGTGCGCCGCCTCGCCGCCGCGCGCGCCTGGTCGCAGAACAATGTCGAGGGCTATGCTGCGACCTGGGGCAGGCTGATGAACATCCCGCCCGCGGTGCCGCTGAACTGGCTGACGCGGGCAAAAATCCGCATCGCGCCAATCGACGACAGCGTGGTGGCCGACGAGCAGAAGACCATCGATCTCTACGACCGCTGGGGCCTGATCCGGCAGAAGATCAACGCCGCCGACATCGTCGATCGGTCGTTTGCTGCGGCGGTGGAGAAGGGCGCGGGATTATAGCCGCGCATTTGGCAAGCGACGCCAAACATTCGGCGTCGTCCTGGCGAAAGCCAGGACCCATTACCCCGGCTGCTGTTGTTGTGCGACGCTGGGGCCACGATCTCGCGTACGATCAAATTTGGTGGTTATGGGTCCTGGCTTTCGCCAGGACGACGGCTGGGGAGAAGACACGGCAAAATTCAACGCCGCTAACGAGACCGTGACCTCCCAAAACATCCATTCGTCGGGTCGCCATGGTCCGGCAAGGAAATTCTCCATTCCGCTTCTTCCAAAACAGCAACGTTGCTATTTTCGCGATGGCCTTGCCGCGCCCTCCCGCGCCGCCAAGATCAAAAGCACGAACAATCGAGTCCGGGAGATCACCATGGGCCTTCAACAAACTCGTATCGAGTCGCTGCCGTTTGTGACTGCTGAGCTGAACTACCTCGCGCCGACGCTGGGCAAGCCCCGGACCTACGCTTTCGACCCGCCGCCGGGCGAGCCCAAATCCACCGCGCTGCCCGAACCCCACAACGTTCCGATCTTTGACGGGCGCCTGATCGCGGACAGCTTCTCGCTCGACCGTGAGGGCTTTGCGCTGGTCAAGCATCCGACCGTCGTGAAGGACTATTACGACGACAATGAAGTCCGCAACGTCTACTATCCCGCGGTCGAAGCCTTCCTCAAGGCGACGCTGAAAGCCGATCGCGTCCTCATTTTCGACCACACCGTGCGCAAGCGCGTCGAGGGTGCGGCTGATATCCGCGGCGGCGGTCCGCGCCAACCCGCGACCCGCGTCCATGTCGACCAGACCGCGATCTCCGGTCATAACCGCGTGTTCGAGCATCTGCCCGACGAGGCCGAGCAATTGGTCAAGGGCCGCGTCCAGGTGATCAATCTGTGGCGCCCGATCCGCGGTCCGCTGCGCGATTCTCCGCTGGCAATGGCCGACGGCACCACGATCGCGCCGGAGGATCTGATTGCCTCCGATCTGATCTATCCGAACCGCAGCGGCGAGACCTATTCGGTGAAGTACAATCCGAACCATCGCTGGTTCTACATTCCCGAGATGACGCCGGACGAGGCGATCCTGCTGAAATGCTATGACTCGGCGACCGACGGCCGGACCCGGTTTGGCCCGCACACGGCGTTTGTCGATCCGACCACGCCGGCCGACGCCGCGCCGCGCGAGAGCATCGAGCTGCGGACCCTGGTGTTCCATAAGCAGTAGTCGCAACTGAGCTAGCCGCGAAATCGGTGGGCTCCCTCTCCCGCTTGCGGGGGAGGGTTGGGTGGGGGCTCGCTCCGCGAGTCATATAGTGGAGAGAGCCCCCACCCGGACCGCATCTGACGATGCGTTCCGGCCTCCCCCGCAAGCGGGAGAGGCAAGGCGAATCCGCGGATAGGCTGAGCCCATCCGCTCTGCCTCCAAAGTTGGCACCATCAGCACAATAATGTTACGCCCTCCCCAAGATGCTTGGGGAATAGGCGATTCATGGACGGCGTGGTGACGAAGGGAGAGGCGGGGATCGGGTTCCGCGCCCTGGTTCTTGCACTTCTGGCATTGGCCTCGGGCCACATGCTGTCGACGCTGCTGCGGACGATCCCGGCGATCAGCCTCGATCTGATGGCACGCGATTTCGGCACCTCGCCGCAGGCGCTGGCGAGTCTCACCTCGATCTATCATTTCTCCTTTGCGGCCTCGCAAATCCCGGTCGGCGCCGCGATGGACCGCTTCGGCGTGCGGCCGGTGTCGCTGAGCCTGCTCGCCGGTACCGTGGTCGGGACGCTGGTCTCGGCGCTTGCGACAGGGCCCGCGAGCTTCGTGCTCGGACAATTGATGCTCGGCGTCGCCACCTCGGGCATGCTGATGTGCCCGATGACGCTCGCCGCCAAGCAGATGTCGGCGGCGAAGTTCGGCCTGTGGTCCGGCCTGATCCTCTCGATCGGCAATATCGGCATGCTGCTGTCGGCGAGCCCGCTGGCCTTCGTGGTCGATCAGTTCGGCTGGCGCGCCGGCTTCTGGGTCTCGGCCGGCTTCGGTATTGCGGTGCTGATCGCGGTGTTCGCGCTGGTGCCGCGGCAGCCGGCGGCGCATGCGGACGATTCCTCGCCGCTGCATCAGATGGCCGAGGTGCTGCGGCTCGGCCTGTCGCGGGGCCTGCGGGGGCTGATCGCGCTGTCGCTGGTGTCGCTCGGCGCGTCGCTGACCTTGCGCGGCTTGTGGGGCGGGCCGTGGCTGATGGATGTGAAGGGGCTCAGCCGCATCGAGGCCGGCAACGTGCTCGGCCTGTTCACGCTGGCGATGATCGTCGGCCCGGCCTGTATCGGCGCCTTCGATCGCAAGTTCGGGCACCGCCGCACCATGGTGGCGGCAACGCATGCCATCGCCGCACTGCTGCTGGTAGCGATGGCGGCCGGCGCGCCGCATTTCCCGGTCTCGAACCTGTTCGGCGTTGCCGTGATGCCGACGCAATATGACCTGGTGCTGCTGGTCCTGATCGGGCTCGCGACATCGGCGCAGCCGCTGATCTACGGCATGACGCGGCAGCTCGTCGACGCCCAAAATACCGGCAAGGCGCTGTCGTCGGTCAATCTCGCGTTTTTCCTCGGCGCGGCGCTGCTGCAATCGAGCACCGCCGGTGTCGCGGCGCTGTTCGGGCTGCCCGCAGTGCTGCTGTTCATCGCCGCCGCGCTGGCGATCGGGATCGTGCTGTTTTGGGCCTATACCTCGACGGCGGTGGCGATAAGATAGCGGCCTGTTCCAACCGCTCCCGGAAATCACGTGCCCGCGCCCGCCAAGATCGACCCGATCACCCGTTCCGTCGTCCAGCACCGCCTGTCGTCGATCGTGAAGGAGATGGGCGAAGCCATGCTTCGCACCTCCTATTCGCAGATCCTCAATTCCAGCCGCGATTTTTCCCTGGCGATCTGTGATACCAGCGGGCGGCTGATCGCGCAGGCCGATCACATCCCGGTGCATGTCGGCGCCCTGCCATGGGCGACGCTCGCGGTCGAGGAACGCTTCAAGGATGTTGCGCCCGGCGACGTCATCCTGCTCAACGACCCCTATCAGGGCGGCAGCCATCTGCCTGATCTCACCGCCTTCGTGCCGGTGTTCGACGGCGGCAAGCGATTGCTCTGGACCATCGTCCGCGCGCATCAGAGCGACATCGGCGGCGCCACCCACGGCGCCTACAATCCCGGCGCGACCGAGATCTACCAGGAAGGCATCCGCATTCCGCCGATCAAGCTTTATGAGGCCGGCAAGCCGCGCGAGGATTTGCTCGATCTGCTGGCGCTGAACATCCGCAACCCCAGAGAATTCCGCGGCGACCTCGCGGCGATGCTGGGCGCCGCGCACCTCGGCGAGCGCCGCGTCGCAAAGCTGTTCAGCGAGTTCGGTGCGGAGACCGTCGAGGCCGCGATCGAGGCCATTCTCGATGCGACGGAGCAGCAGACCCGCGCCGTGGTGTCCTCCTGGAAGGACGGCGTGTTCTACGGCGAAGCGTTGCTCGACGATGACGGCCACGGCCGCACCGACATCAAGATCGCCGCCAAGGTGACCAAAAAGGGCAGTGACATCGAGGTCGACCTCACCGGCTCCGATCCGCAGTCGACCAGCTTCGTCAACTCGTCGCATGCCAACATGCAGGCCGCGGTCGCGATGGCATTTGCCTATCTGATCGACGCCGACATCCCGAAGAACACCGGCGCGTTGCGGCCGCTGAAGGTGGTGGCGAAGCAGGGCACCATCGTGTGGGCCGATCCCGGCCGCCCCGTCACCTTGTGCACCAGCCATCCCTCCAACGAGATCGTCGAAGCCATCATCAAGGCGATGTCGGCATCGTGTCCGGATCGCGTGATGGGCGGATGGGGCCGCAGATTCCGCATCGCGATCCAGGGCGAGGACCCGCGCAACGGACGCAATTTCATCTGGCATATGTTCCAGGCGCGGCCGGGTGGCGGCGCCTCGATCGGTGGCGACGGCTATTCCTCGATCGGCGAATGGCACACCGTCGGCGGTCTCAAATTCGGCAGCATCGAGGTCGCCGAGGTGCGCTTTCCCCTGCATTTCCGCAAGCATGAGTTCCGGCCGGATTCCGGCGGCGACGGCCAGCATCGCGGCGGCCTCGGTGTCGCGCTCGACATGGTGCTGGAGACGCAGAAGCCGGCCAAGGGCAACACCGCCGGCGACGGCGCGCGTCACGGTCCTTGTGGCATGCTCGGCGGCAAGGACGGCGAGCCGCATCACTATCGCCTCTTGTCGGAAGGCCGCGAGCCGCGCGTGCTCAGGACAAAAGAGGTCGGCATCGAGCTGCGCCCCGGCGATTGCCTCGAGATCCGCTCGTCCGGCGGCGGCGGCTGGGGTCCGCCCGAGAAGCGATCGGCGGAGGCGCGGACGCGCGACGTCGCACAGGATCTGGTTTCGAAAGCGTAGAGAAGCGATGTACACGATTGGGGTTGACGTCGGCGGCACCTACACCGACCTGGTTGCGACGGATCAAAGCGGGCGCACCGTTTTCGCGAAATCACCGTCCACGCCGGCCGATCAGTCGATCGGCGTGATGGCGGGGCTCGAAGAGCTGGCGCGCCGCCTCGGCGTCACGCGCGCGGCGATGCTCGCCGCCACCGATCGCCTGGTGCACGGCACGACGGTTGCGACCAATGCGCTCTTGGAACGCAAAGGCGCCAAAGTCGCGCTGCTGACCACCGAGGGGCATCGCGACGTCGTCGAGATGCGCGAGGGGTTGAAGCCGGATCGCTACGATCTGCGCACGCCGCCGCCCGAGCCGCTGGTGCCGCGCGAGCGCCGTTTCGGCGTACGCGAGCGGTTGAAGGCCGACGGCCGCGCCGCGATCGCGCTCGATGCCACAGCGCTCGGCGAGGTCATCGCCGAGGTGAAACGATCGGGCGCGAACTCCGTCGCGGTCTGCTTCCTGCACGCCTATCTCAACCCGGCGCATGAGCTCGCAGCGGTCGAGCGGGTGGCAAAGGAGTTGCCCGATGTCAGCGTGTCGCGCTCCAGCGACGTGCTGCCGCAGATCAAGGAATATGAGCGCGTCTCGACCACGATCGTGAACGCCTATGTCGAGCCGACGGTGCGGCGTTATTTGACCAATCTGGAGCGGAGCCTGCACGGGGCCGGCTTCAAAGGCTCGCTGTTCGTCGTGCTGTCGCATGGCGGCATGGCGCCGGTGGAGGAAGCCTCGCGGCTTGCCGCCGGCACCGTGCTGTCGGGCCCGGCCGGCGGCATCTCCGGCAGCCGCCGCTGCGCCGAGATGCTCGGGATTCCCGATCTCGTGCCGTTCGACATGGGCGGCACCTCGACCGATATCTCGCTGATCGCTGACGGCCAGGCCTCGCTGTCGGCCGACGGCATGCTGGCCGGCCAGCGTATCGCGCTGCGCAGCCTCGATATTGCAAGCATCGCGGCCGGCGGCGGCTCGATCGCCAGCGTCGACGGCAGCCGCACCTTGCGGGTCGGGCCGGAGAGCGCCGGCTCGGTGCCGGGCCCGGCCTGCTACGGCAATGGCGGCACGGCGGCCGCTGTCACCGACGCCAATGTCGTGCTTGGTTATCTCGATGCCGCGGCCTTCATGGGCGGCGCGCGGCCGCTCGATCGCGCTGCGTCGGAGGCGGCCGTCGACCGGATCGCCGGGGCGCTCGAGCTGTCACGGATCGAGGCTGCCGCCGGCATCTACAAGATGATCAATCTGAAGATGGCCGACGGCATCCGCCTGATGACCTTGCGCCGCGGCGTCGATCCGCGCAAGTTCGCGCTGCTCAGCTTCGGCGGCGCCGCCGGCATGCACGCGGCCGAAGTCGCGCGCGAGCTCGAGATCAAGCGCATCATCGTGCCGACGGTTGCCTCCGTGCTCTCGGCCTGGGGCATGCTGACCAGCGATCTGCGCTACGAGGTGAGCCGCACCCATTACGGTACGGGGCGGATTTCCGCCGATGAGGTTCGCGTGCTGTTCGCCGCGCTGGAGGAGCAGGCCGCAGGGCGGCTGCGCGACTGGTTCAAGGGCGACATCGCAATCGAGCGCTCCGCCGAGATGCGCTACGGTGAGCAGGTGTTTGAGATCGACGTGCCGCTCGGCGACCTCGATCTCGGTGCTGCCGACCTCGTCGCGCAGATCGAGGAGCGCTTCCATCGCCGCCACGAGGAGCTCTACACCTACGCTTCGCGCGGGCAGGAGGTGGTGTTCGTCAATGCGCGCGTCGCCGCGGTCGGCAAGATTGCGCGCGGTAGCAGTGATGCCGGAAAGGCCGGCTCGGCCGCGCCCTGTGCGCCGCGCGGCAAGCGGCAGGCTTGGCTCGGTGGCTGGCGCGATGTGCCGGTCTATGCGCTCGACGATCTCAAGCCGGGGCAATCGTTGGCCGGTCCCGCGATCATTGAGGCCGAAACCACCACGGTTCTGGTCGATGACGGTGATCGCGTCACGGTCAATCCGCTGGGCTGGCTCGACATAACATTGCGCTGATCGCCGCGTGGGAACTGCGCTCCCTCTCCCGCTCGCGGGGGAGGGTTGGGGTTGGGGGTCTCTCCACCAGTCACATTGTGGAGACAGCCCCCACCCGGATCGCATCTTCGATGCGATCCGACCTCCCCCGCAGGCGGGAGAGGTGAAGACAGGTCCGTCTCCGCCATCAACATTTCATTTTTCCGGCATTGGCTTGGGCGATAAGCTCCGCTCGCTGGGAGGGAGCGCCGGCCTGGTGCCGGCGTTGTGGCGATGTTGATGCAAACAAAAAGACAAACTGCGCTTTCGATATTCCTTGCTCTCGCAGCACTGCTGGCGGCGGCGCCGTTGTGCGCGCAGCCAGCGACGCAGGCGGCCGGCAACGAGATCCGTGTCGGCAACGTCATGCCCTACACCGGGCCGCTCGCCGCGTTCGCGACCATCGGGCGGGCGGAAGCGGCCTATTTCGACATGGTCAACGAGCATGGCGGCATCAACGGCCGCAAGATCAAGTTCGTCTCGGTCGATGACAGCTCCAATCCGAAGACGGCGATGGAGCAGACCCGCGATCTCGTCGAGAAGCAGGACGTGCTGCTGATGTTCGGCTCGTTCGGCACGCCGAGCAACCTCGCCGTGCGAAAGTACCTCAACGAGAAGAAGATCCCGCAGCTGTTTGTCGCCTCCGGCGACGAGGAGTGGGCGCATCCGAGGGCCTTCCCCTGGACCATGGGTTGGCAGCCGACCTTCCGCGCCGAAGGGCAGATCTACGCCAACTACATCCAGGCCGCCTATCCCTCCCGCAAGATCGCGGTGCTCTGGCAGAACGACCAGTTCGGCCGCGATCTGTTCAGGGGATTGCAGGAAGGGCTCGGCGACACCGCAGGGATGATCGTCGCCGATCTCGCCTTCGACGCGTCGGAGACCGCGATCCAGAACCAGATCGGAATCCTGAAAGGCTCCGGCGCCGACATCCTGGTGTTCGATGGCGCTCCCGCGATCGCGGCGCGCGCGATCCGCGTCGCCGCCGACCTCGACTGGCATCCGGTGTTCATCCTTGACAACGCGTCGGCCTCGATCGCCAGCGCATTGCGGCCGGCGGGCCTGCAGAATTCGCTCGGCGTGATCTCGACCTCGTTCCTCAAGGATGCCGGCGATGCCGCCTGGAAGAACGACCCGCAGATCAAGGCGTGGGACGCCTTCATGGACAAGTATTACCCCGACGGCGACAAGGACGACATCTACGCCGTGTTCGGCTATGCCGCGGCCGACACGCTGATGCAGGTGCTGCGCCAGTGCGGCGATGACCTGTCGCGCGACAACATCATGCGGCAGGCGGCCTCGCTGAAGGACTATCAGAGCCCGATCGCGCTGCCCGGGATCGTCATCAACACCGGACCGAAGGATTTCCGCCCGATCAAGCAGATGCGGCTGGTGCAGTTCGACGGCAACGCCTGGCAGCCGATCGGCGACGTAATCGAAAGCGCGTTCACGGCGGTGCGGGAGGATAATTGAGGCGCGGTGATTGAGGAAGCGTCGTCCCGGCGAAGGCCGGGACCCATTACCCCAGCTGGAATTTGTTTTACTCCGCTGGGGCAAGGTTCTTTTTCATACCACGCAGCGGTGGTTATGGGTCCCGGCCTACGCCGGGACGACGGGGGGAGAGAGCCGGCGCTGGTCCTTACTTCTTCAACCCGTAATTCAGCAGCCCGCCCTTGTTCTTCGCCGGATGCGCGCGCAGGCCTTCCTCGTTCGGCTCGGTGCCCCAGCCCGGGCGGTCGGGGATCACGAGATGGCCGTCGACGAATTCGGGTATATGGGTGAACAGCTCGTGGTCCCAGGCCAGCCGATCGATGTCGGTCTCCATGATCCGCAAATTCGGCACCGCCGCGCAGAAATGCGCGTTCATCATGGTGCAGAGGTGGCCGTAGAAATTATGCGGCGCGACGTTGACCTCGAAATGCTCGGCGGCGGCGGCGATCTTCATCGACTGCCAGACCCCGTTCCACGGCGTGTCGATGATCGCGACATCCATCGCCTGCTCGGTGAAATAGGGCAGGAATTCGCGCAGGCCCAATAGCGTCTCGCAGGACGAGATCGGGTGCGGGCTCTGGCGGCGGATATAGCCGAGCGCCTGCGGGTTGAAGGTGTCGATCTCGACCCAGAACATGTCCATCTTCTCGATGGCGCGCAGGATCTTCAGATAGCCCTCGGTCTTGGCGTTGAAATTGAGGTCGAGCAAAAGGTCAACATCCGGCCCCGCGCCGTCGCGGATCGCTTCCAGATGCATGCAGAGATTGCGCAGCACCGTGCGGTCGATATTGATCTCGGGCTGGAACGGCGAGCCGAAGCCGGGACGCCAGCCCATCGGCTTGCCGTCGGTGTAGACGAAGATGTTGGTCTTCATCGCCGTGAATTTCTTCTCGCGCACCTCGGCGCCGATCGCCTTGACGCCGTCGAGATCGGTGATCGCCGGCTTGTACCAGTCGGGATGGTTGATGCGCCAGGTCGCGCAATGCGACCAGTAGACCCGCACGCGGTCGCGGATCTTGCCGCCGAGCAGATCATAGCAGGGCACGCCGAGCGCCTTGGCCTTGACATCGAGCAGCGCGTTCTCGATCGCCCCGAGCGCGAGCGCTACCACGCCGCCGGCGGCGGGGCGCGTCGCGGCGAACAGCTCGACATAGATCCGCTCGTGCTCGAACGCGTTCTTGCCGACCACCCGCGCCGACAGCCGCTCGATCGCCGCCGTCACGCCGGGGGCGCCAAAACCCTCGTCATATTCGCTCCAGCCGACCAGACCGTCCGTGGTCGTCACCTTGACGAAGTGATAATTCCGCCAGCCGGCATCGCAGGCGAGCGTCTCGACGCTTTTGATCGTGGTGGATTTGCTCATGGTTTCCTGCCCGGCTTTTGTTGATGTTGAGCAAGTTCAACAACGGATCGACAGAGGCGTCAATTCGCGCCAGGGCAGGGCGACAATGCGTATTGGCAAGGCGGCGCTCGCCTGTTCGTTAACCGTCACCCTGAGGAGCGCGCTCTTGCGCGCGTCTCGAAGGGCGACCGGCCCGGCTATATCCGCTCGGATGCAACGGCCCGGCTATATCCGCTCGGATGCAGCGGGGCCGTGCATCCTTCGAGACGCCGCTTCGCGGCTCCTCAGGATGACGCGGAGGGAGTGTTCGGGTCTATGGCCGGAACAGCGTCGGCCGCTGGCGTTCGAACGTCTTGCGGCCGTTCTTGAAACCCATCAGCACGTCGGGCAGTTCGGCGATCGCATTGGTTCCGCTGTCGGTGTCGAGCACGACGATGTCGGCGGGATTACCGACCGCGATGCCGTAATCCCTGAGGTTCATCAGCCGTGCCGGCAGATCGGTGACGAGATCGAGGCAGGCATCGAACTCGCCGATCCCGGCATGCGCGGCATTGGCGTAGAGGTTGGCCATCCGCAGCAGCGATGCGTCGCCGAACGGCGTGAAGGGATTTTGCACATTGTTGGTCGCGACCGAGCACAGCACACCGTTGGCGACCAGCCGGTGCGCGGCGGTCAGGCCGCGCGGCGCGTTGTGGGTGGCGTCGCGCCCCATCAGATAGAGGTCGGTCGCGGGCAGCACGGTGACCGCGACGCCGGCCCCGGCAAGCCGGGCGCTCGCCGCCTTCAGCCGCTCCGGCGGCAGTGCAGACAGCTTGGTCGCGTGCCCGATCGCGACGCGGCCGTGATAGTTGCGCCGCTCGGTCTGCCGGCAGACTTCCTCCATATGCGACCAGGACGGATCGAGGTCGAAGTCGAGATGGAGGTCGACATCGAGGTCGAATTGCTGCGCAAGATCGAAGATGCGCGCGATGTGCGCGTTCGGATCGGTGTCGACATAGGGACAGCCGCCGATCGCCTCGGCGCCGTCGTTGAGCGCGGCGACCAGCAGCTCGTCGGCGCCGGGATCGTTGGTCAGGCCCTCCTGCGGAAACACACAAAGGGAGAGATCGAGCGCCCAGGCGTAGTCCCGCTTCATTGCCTTGACCGCCTCGAAGCCGCGCAGTCCGATCCGCGGGTCGATCTCGACATGTGTCCGCATCCGTGTGGTGCCTGCCGCAATCGCGCGCTCGATCACCTTGGTGCCGCGGGCATGGACGTCCTCGACCGTGAAGTCGCGCTTCATCGCCGACACCGCGCGGATCGCCTCGGAAAGGCTCGCATGGTCGTGGCCGCAGCGACCGAGCAGGCAGGCCTTGTCGAGATGGATGTGGGTGTCGACGAAGCCCGGCAGCACCAGCCGCCCGCCAAGGTCAACCTCGACGGCCTCGCAGGAGAGGCGCGGCGCGATCGCGGCGATCCTGCCGTCGGCGATGCCGATATCGACCGCCGACGCGGATGCGCGCGTCACGGCATGACGGAAGACCAGGTCGAAGGCAGGTTTCGCAGTCATCGCGGAAGAAACATCAGGGTGGTCCTAGCCTAGCGGAAGGGCAAGGAATCGGCAGCATCAGATTGTGTGCAGTTTGCTCGATGGATTGTCTAAAAAATATGCATACACTTTGGCGGCCGGATTGTAGAGTCCCGATCATCCCCGGAGGCCCCACCATGTCCGTTACCGCCAAAGCCGATGCCCGCCCGCTGTCCGATGCCGAGATCGTGGAGGCCTATCTGACCGCGTCGATGATCCCCGATCCCGACGCGGCGGCGGCCTATATGAAGCCGGGCACCGTGATCACCTTCACCGGCGGGCGCGAATTCGACCATCCGCGCGGGCCGACCGGCTTCAACGCCAGGCGCTATCGCTGGGTGAAGAAGCGCATGGACCGGTTCGACGTCTGTCCCGGCACCGGCGAGACCGTCGTCTACAGCGTCGGCACGCTGTACGGCGAATGGATCGACGGCACGCCGTTCGAAGGCAACCGCTATGTCGATCGCTTCGTCGTGAAGGGCGGGCAGATCGTCAAGATGGACGTCTGGAACGACAGCGCCGAGCAGATTTTGCTGCAGCGGGGGATTGAGGCCTGATGCCTCAGCCGTCATTGCGAGGAGCGAAGCGACGAAGCAATCCATGCCTCAGCAAGCGGTGCGGTGGATTGGTTCGCTTCGCTCGCAATGACGAGCGCTGTTACCGCCCCCGCACCGCCTTCGGCAGCTTCACCACCTTTTCGCCGCTCGCCTCGTCGGCATAGGGCGCCAGGATATCCAGCAGATCACGTCCGCGCTGCGGGCTGGGCGCGACCAGCGCGCGGGTCGCCACGGAATCCAGGTGGCTGTGCATCAGCCCCATCACCTTGTCGACGTCGCCCTTCACAAGCGCGGCGATGATCGCGCGGTGCTCGTTGATCGCGCATTCCGATGAATGCGGCCGGCTGTACAGCGACAGCGTCAGGCAGCAGCGGTAGGCGACCTCGCTGACATAGCGCACCAGGATCGGGCTGTTCGTCATGTGGGCGAGCAGGATGTGGAATTCGGTGGCGAGCCGGATCGACACCGCATCGGTGCCGTCGCGGGCGCGATCCTCGGCGTCGACATGGGCATTCAGTTCGGCGATCTGCGGCTTGGTCAGCTTGCCGGCGAGCTGCCGCACCACCAGCCGCTCCAGCTCGATGCGGATGTCGAAGGCATCGCGTGCTTCCTGCCAGCTCGGCGTCGCCACCACCGCGATGCGGTTACGGCGCAGCTCGACGAGGCCTTCGGCCGCGAGTTGCCCGAGCGCATGCCGCGCGATGGTGCGGCTGACGCCGAAGCGTTCACCCAGAGAGTCCTCGGGCAGTTTCGCGCCGGGCTCCAGCGCCTGCTCGATAATCGCGCGCCGCAGTGCGCGGCAGATCACGCTGACCTTGTCGGACGATTCAGCCGTCTTGCTGGTGTCGGCCTTGCTGGTGTCGGCGCGCGCCGCCATTGCCGCGAATCCTTCTCGAAACGAGCTTCGAACGCCTCTTTATCATACCGCTAAAACAATCGGGCGCTGCAATTGCATGCAGTTTGAGCTGTGGATTGCCCAAAAGGAATCCGGCTCCGCGCCCGCCGGTCCCACGATCCCCTTGATTTTTAACGGCCGGGCCGCTGGCATCCAGCTTGCATGCACTTTGCCCTCCGTCACCTTCGGCCGCGGCGCCCGCGCCGTGCCGGCCCTGTCCAAGACCACGCTGCGGATCGCCGGCGGCGAGTTCGTGGCGCTGGTCGGTCCATCGGGCTGCGGCAAATCCACCATCCTGCGGCTGGTCTCGGGCCTGGCGCGACCGACCACCGGCGTTGTCATCGTCGGCGGCCGTGAAGTCGCGGCGCGCGCGATGCGGGTCGGCATGGCGTTCCAGAACAATGCGTTGCTCGAGCAGGTCGGATTGAAAGCGTTTGGCGGCCGCTATCCCTGGCAGCTTTCCGGCGGCATGCTCCAGCGCGCCAATCTGTGCCGCGCGCTGATCCACGAACCGCGCATGCTGCTGCTCGACGAGCCGTTCGGCGCGCTCGACCAGTTCACCCGCGAGGAGCTGTGGGGGATCCTTCACCAGCTCTGGATGACCCACAAGCCGACCGTGCTGCTGGTCACCCACGATCTGCGCGAGGCCGGCTTCCTGGCGAGCCGCATCTGCGTGATGAGCGCGCGGCCCGGCCGCATCCTCGATGACTCCCGTGTCGACTTCGCCCGCCCGCGCACCGTGGCAAGTCGCGGTGGTGCCGATCTTCGTGCTGTGGTTCGGCTCCGGCACCGTGCCGGCGGTGCTGACCTCGCTGTCGATCTGCTTCTTCCCGATCGTCGTCAACATCGCAACCGGGCTTGCCACCACCGAGCCCGAGCTCGAGGATGTGCTGAAGGCGCTCGGCGCCAGCAAGTTCGACATCCTCTGGAATGTCGGGCTGCCACGGACGATGCCGTTCTTCTTCGCCTCGCTGAAGGTCGCGGTCTCCTACGCCTTCGTCGGCGCCGTGCTGTCGGAGACCGTCGCCTCGAACCGCGGCATCGGCAACGTCATGATGACCGCATCCTCCAATTTCAACGTGCCGCTGGTGTTCGCCGGCCTGTTCGTGCTCGCCGGTCTCGGTGTCGCGCTCTACGTCCTGTTCTCGCTGATCGAGGGCCAGGTGACGGGCTGGGCGACGCGCAAGGACAATGTCATCGCGACCTGAGAGACGTCGGCGAATTGAGTTAGCCGTCATTGCGAGCGAAGCAATCCATTCCTCGGCATGGGGATAGATGGATTGCTTCGTCGCTTCGCTCCTCGCAATGACGAAGGAGGGAAGCGATGCAAGCCACGGCAACCCGCCTGTTCTCTGCTTCCGACCACGACATCCGCAACGACGTCGCGCCGGCTGATTTCGTCAGCATCGATCTCGACCGGCTTGGGCGCGATCAGATTCTCGATACGATCCGCTCGACCTCTTGTTCGCACGCGGCAATGCGTCGCTGATCTCCGAGCTTGTGGTCGATGGTCGCCCCGTCGCAAGGGCCGGCCGGTGCCTCGGTGTTGATCTTCCGGCCATCGAGCAGGAACTGCGCGGCATCCATCGCGCGAGTGCCGCCACATACGCGCATGTCTTGCGCGCATGGCCGCGAATTTCGAGCTCGCTGCAACATTGGTTCGAAGCGCAGCTCACCTGCAATTGGCTGCACAATCGTCGTTTCGCGCGAAGCGCCAAGCGCAGCCAAATTCCGCTAATTCCGTCAAGCGGAAGAAAATTCCACTTGCATCACACAGTCGGCGCGGCTTCAAGTTCACCCAACAAGAAAACTGAATCAGCTGCTGTCGCCGGCTGGTCATGTTGGTGAGGAAGCCTGATGGGCGCGTTGTCGCATCTGCGGATTGTCGAGATCGGAAGTGCTGCGGCGACGAGCTATTGCGCGCGGCTGTTCGCCGATTTTGGCGCCGATGTGCAGAAGATCGAGCCGCCCGAGGGCGATCCGCTTCGCCGCACCGCGCCGCTGACGCCGCAAGGGCACAGCGCATGGTTTGCGTTTCTCAATTTCAACAAATCGAGTGTTGTGCTCGCTAAGAGTGACGCGGCGCGCCTGCGCGAATTGATCGAAAGCTGCGACATCCTGCTCGACGGTCGCGGCATCGCTGCGGCCGATTGTCCCGATATCGATCTCGCTGCGATCAAGCGCGACAACCCGGGCCTGATCCATCTCGACCTCGCCTGGTTCGGCGATCGTGGTCCCTACGCTGACTATGTGGCGACCGATTCCACGATCCGCGCGCTGACCGGCCTCGTGAAGCTGGTCGGCCCCGAGCAGGGGCCGCCGATGCACGCGCCGGATTTCCAGATCGGAATCCTGGGCGGGCTATGGGGCTTCATCGCCGCCGCATCGTCGGTGCTCGGCCGCATGCAGGACGGCCGCGGGCGGGAAAGCCATCTCAGCCTGTTCGAGGCCAGCATCGCCGTCACCGAATACATCATGTTCGAGGCGTTCCAGCGCGGCGACATCATGCGGCGGATCGGCGTCATCCGGTTCTGGCCGACCTTTCCGGTCGGCATCTACGAAACCAAGCAAGGCTGGCTCGGCGTCACCACGGTGACCCCGGCGCAATGGCGCGCGTTCTGCGAGATGCTCGGGCTGAACGAATTGCGCGATGATCCGACGCTGGTCATGGGCGTCGACCGGCTGCAGCGCGTCGCCGAGATCGAAGGCAAGATCCTGCCGAAGCTGAAGCAGCGCACCGCGCAGGAATGGTTCACTGAGGGTCTCAAGCGCAAGATCCCGATCGTACCGGTGCCGGAGATATCGGATCTCATCGCCGACGAAGAGAAGCGCGCCCGCGGCGCCATCGTGCCGATCACGGTCGGCGACGAGGCTGGCTTCAGCGCCGGTACGATGCAGCGGCTGACGGCAACGCCGCCGCTGCGCGGTGGCCGCGTGCCTGATATCGGCGAGCAGCAGGCGAGGCACGAGGCCGCGCCGCGCGTGCCGGTGCCGAAGCCGGCGGTAACCAATCGCTTGCCGCTCGCGGGCATCCGCGTCGTCGACTTCTCGATGGGCTGGGCCGGGCCGATCTGCACCCGCACGCTCGCCGATCTCGGCGCCGACGTGATCAAGATCGAGGCGACGCAGTATCCGGACTGGTGGCGCGGCGTCGATCGGCGCCCGGCCTATGTGCTGGAGCAGATGTACGAGAAGTCGGTGCGCTACTGCATCATGAACCGCAACAAGCGCGGCATCACGCTCGACCTGACGCGGCCGAAGGGGCTGGCGCTTGCAAAACGCCTGCTCGCCGATGCCGATCTCGTGGTCGACAATTATTCGGTCGAGGTGCTGCCGAAACTCGGGCTCGGCTATGAGGTGCTGAGCAAGATCAATCCGAAGCTCGTGATGATGTCGATGTCGGCGTTCGGCGTCGGCAGCGTGCACCGCGACTGCCGCGCCTATGGCTCGACCCTGGAGCAGGGCTCCGGCCTGCCGAGCGTAGTCGGCGATCCCGGCGGCCCGCCCGTCATGAGCCACACCGCGTTTGGCGACGCCGTCGGCGGTCTCAATGGCGCTGTCGCGGTACTGACCGCGCTGATCCACGCTAGGCTCACAGGGCAGGGGCAGTTCATCGATCTCGCGCAGATCGAATGCATGATGCCGTTCGCCGCACCCTGGATCGTTGCGCATTCGATCGACGGCAAGCCGCCGGCCAAGTATGGCAACCGCCATCCGGATTTCGTGCCGCATGGCTGCTTTCGCTGCGACGGCGACGACAATTGGATCGTGGTCGCGGTATCTGACGACGCGATGTGGCCGAAACTTGCGCGGCTGCTCGGCCGCGACGATTGGGCGACGAACGAGACGCTCAAGACGGCGGCGGGCCGCCGCGCCATCGAGGCTGAGATCGAGGCAGCGATCTCGGCCTGGACTTCGTCGCGCGACGCGGATGCGGCGATGACCGCGCTGCAATCCGCCGGTGTCGCGTCCGGCGTCGCGCGGCTGCCGATCGATCTGTTGAAGGACCCGCAGCTCCACGCCCGCGGCTTTATCCAGCAGGTCGATCGCGCCTTCATCGGCAAACATCCGCAGCCGTCGATGCCGTTCCGCGAAGGCGAGGCGCCGTTTGCGATCCGCTCGGTGCCGCCGACGCTCGGCGAGCACAATCGTGAGATCCTGTCCGGCATGCTCGGCCTGTCCGATGCCGAGGTCGAGGAGCTCACGCGCGAGGGCATCATCGGCACCGAGATGCTGATGGAGGAGCAGCTGGTGAAAGAGAAGAAGCGGGCGGCGGGTTGATGGAGGCAGGCCAGCCGGCACAGCGCAGGGCGGAGGGTGCGCGCGACGGTGCGCGGCCGCTGCTCTCCGTGCGCGGGCTCGGCATCCGTTTCAAGACCACGCAAGGCATCTGGCAGGCGACGCGCCGGATCGATTTCGACATCGCACCCGGCGAGCGCGTCGGCATTGTCGGCGAGAGCGGCTGCGGCAAGACCATCACGGGCCTTTCGATCCTGCGGCTGTTGCCGGGAAATTTTGCCGGCCTCGATGGCAAGATCCTGTTCGACGGCGTCGATCTCGCCTCCTGCAGCGCGCGGCAGATGCGCGCGATCCGGGGCAAGCGGATTGCGATGATCTTTCAGGAGCCGATGAGCGCGCTCGATCCGGTGTTCACCGTCGGCCACCAGATCGCCGAGACGCTGCGCGTCCACAGCAACATCGGCCAGGAGGAAGCGCGCGCCAAAACGCTCAAGATGCTCCGCCGCGTCGGCATCGCTTCGCCGGAGCGGCGGATCGACGATTATCCACACCAATTGTCCGGCGGCATGCGCCAGCGCGTGATGATCGCGGCGAGCCTGATCTGCGGGCCGCAGCTCCTGATCGCGGACGAGCCGACCACCGCGCTCGACGTCACCGTGCAGGCGCAGATCCTCGAACTGCTCCGCGACATCAGCGAGACCTCGAAGACTGCGCTGATGCTGATCACCCACGATCTCGGCGTCGTCGCCGAGACCTGCACGCGGATGATCACGATGTATGCCGGCGAGGTGATCGAGGACGCCAGCGTCGACGAGGCGCTGGTGCGGCCGCTGCATCCCTATACGTCGGGACTGTTGCGCTCGTTGCCGCATTTGAGCCCGCGCCACGGCCGGCTGCCGTCGATCCCGGGAAGGGTGCCGTCGATCGCTGAGATGCCGGCCGGCTGCCGCTTCCGCGCCCGCTGCGCGCATGCGACCAAAGGCTGCGAGGCCGAGCAGAAGCTGCAGGATGCCGGCGGAGGCAGAAGAGTGCGCTGTCATCGCTTTGCCGAGCTCAACCTGCCGGGCGCGCTGCATCCGCCCGACGCTCCGGCTGCTGCGAAGGTCGCGACCCAATGACCGCAGCATCCGCCGAACAGCGCCGCGAGCCCATCGTCTCGGTGCGCGATCTCCAGGTCCGCTTCCAGACCTCGGACCGCCGCGCCACCGTCAAGGCGGTCGACGGCGTCAATTTCGACGTCCGCCGCGGCGAGACCTTCGGTATCATCGGCGAGTCCGGTTCGGGCAAGACCACGATCGGCCGTGCGCTGGTGTTCCTGCTCAATCCCAGCGCCGGCGCTATCCTGCATGATGGCATCGACCCGACGGCACTATCGCGCACGGAATTCCAGAACCATCGCCGCGACTACCAGATCATCTTCCAGGATCCGAACGCGGCGCTGAACCCGCGCATGACCATCCTGGCTTCCGTGCTTGAGCCGCTGGAGCTTGCTCGTGTCGGCAGCCGTGCCGAGCGCGAGCGGCAGGCGCGGGAGGCGCTGGAGCGCGTCGGGCTGCCGCAGGAATTCGGCGAGCGCTATCCGCACCAGCTCTCCGGCGGGCAAAAGCAGCGTGTCGTGATCGCCCGCGCGCTGACCTTGAAGCCAAAGCTGATCGTCTGCGACGAGGTGGTGGCCGCGCTCGACATGTCGATCCGCGGCGACGTGCTCAACCTGTTTGCCGATCTGCAGCGCGATCTCGGCCTGACCTATGTCTTCATCACCCACGACCTCGCGGTGGTCTCGCATATCAGCGAGCGCGTCGCGGTGATGTATCTCGGCCAGTTCGTCGAGCTCGGACCCACTGAGGAGGTCGCCGAGCGACCGCTGCATCCCTACACGATCGCGCTGCTGTCGGCTGAGCCGCGGCCGCTGCCGTCGGCGATGCGGCAGGAAGGCCGCATCGTGCTGCAGGGCGAGGTGCCGAGCCCGATCGATCCGCCGTCAGGCTGCCGTTTCCGCACCCGCTGCCCGCATGCGCAGCCGCTCTGTACCGAGCGTGTGCCGGAGTGGCGCGAGCTGAAGTCCGATCACTGGGTGGCCTGCCATTTCGCCGACCGCCCGAATTTTTCGCCGAACTAGCAATTGGAGATTCATGCCATGACAATGACGACCAGACGCGAGGCCATGGCACTGATCTCCGGCGCATTGGCCAGCACCACGCTCGGCGGCAGCGCGTTCGCACAAGGCGCGCCGAAGAAGGGCGGCACCTTGCGGATCTCGGCGCCCGCCAACCCGTCGAGCCTCGATCCCGCGACCGGCGGCGCCGGCTCCGATCACGCTTTCCTGTTCACGATGTACGACACGTTGACCGAATGGGAATTCGACACGCTGAAACCGAAGCCGGGGCTTGCCGAGAGCTGGAAGTTCACCGATCCCACCACGCTGGTGCTCAATATCCGCTCAGGCGTCACGTTCCATGACGGCACGCCGCTCGACGCGGAGGCCGTCAAGTTCAACCTCGATCGTAACCGCAGCGATGCGAAGTCGAACATCAAGGCCGATCTGCTGTCGGTCGCATCGGTCGAGGTCACCGGTCCGCAGCAGGTGACCTTGAAGCTGAAGACGCCGGATACCGCGCTGCCCGGCATCCTCTCCGACCGCGCCGGCATGATGGTGTCGCCGGCGGCGCTGAAGGCCGCCGAGGGCGGCGTCGTGACGCGCAAGCCGGTCGGCGCCGGCGCCTATGCGTTCGTGAGCTGGGCCGATGGCGAGAAAATCGTGGTCAAGCGCAACGCGAAATATTGGAAGCCGGACCGGCCTTATCCCGACGGCATCGAATTCTCGATTATTCCGGAACTGACGACGGGCGCGCGTTCGGTTTCGGCGGGCCAGAACGATCTGATCTATCAGCTGCCGCCGCGGCAGAAGGCGATCATCGAGCGCGCCTCCAGCGTCAAGGTGGTGCACGGCCCGACGCTCTACGTATTCCAGATCTTCCTGAACTGGGCCAAGCCGCCGTTCGACAACGTCAAGGTGCGCCAGGCGCTGAACTTCGCGATCGATCGCGAGTCCTTCGTCAAGGCCGCGCTCGCCGGCCTCGCCGAACCCGCCTACATGAACCTGCCGAAGTCGCATTGGGCCTATAACGCCGAGGTCGCAAAACTCTATCCCTACGATCCCGGCAAGGCGCGCAAGCTGCTCGCCGAGGCCGGCTTCAAGGAGGGCACTCCGATCGAGATCGGCGGCTATTCGGACCAGGATTCGGTGCAGCGCGAGGAGATCCTGATCGAGCAGTTCCGCAAGGCCGGCATGAATGTGCGCTTCGTCAACGCGCCGATCGCGGAAGCCTCCGCTGCGTTCTTCGGTCCGGAGAAGAAGGGCTCCGGCCTGCTTGCGGCCTGGACCGGCCGGCCCGATCCGAGCCTGACCTATTCGCTGATGTTTACCAAGGACGCCTATTACAATGGCGGCCGCGCGCCGGTCCCGACGGAGCTGGTGGCCGCGATCAAGGACTCGCGTGCGTCTGAAGATATCGAGGTCAGGCGCAAGGCGTTCGCAACCGTGCAGCGGCTGGTGATGGAGAATGCCTTCGTGGTGCCGCTGGCGTTCCAGTTCGAGCTGGTCGCGATGAACAAGAAGGTGCAGGGCTATCGGCCCAATCTGCTCGGCAAGCCGAAATACGACGACGTCTGGCTGGAAGGCTGAACCCATGGCGCGACGGTCACCGGTCAAGGTCATCGGCAGCCGCCTGGTGCAGGCGCTGCCCGTGATCCTGCTCGCGACCTTTATGGTGTTCGCGCTGCTCAAGCTGGTGCCCGGCGATATCGCCGTGACCTTGGCGGGCGACAATGCCACCGATGCGCGGATCACCGAGATCAGGCAGATCTACGGTCTCGACCGGCCGTTCCTGGTGCAATATGGCGCCTGGCTTGGCCATGTCGTGCAGGGCGATCTGTCGCAATCGCTGTTGACCGGCGAGAAGGTCGCGGACTCGATCGGCCGTGCCTTCCCGAACACGCTGCTGATCGTCGTGATCGCGCTGGTGCTGGCGCTCATCACGGGTATTCCGATGGGCGTGATGGCCGCGATCAAGCCGAACGGCTGGGTCGACAAGCTGATCAGCATGATCGCCTCGCTCGGCGTCGCGGTGCCCGGCTTCTGGCTGGCGATGATCCTGGTCGCGGAGTTCTCGTTGAAGCTGAACTGGCTGCCGGCGACCGGCGCGAAATCCTTCAGCGTCTCGCCGGTCGACGCGGTCCGGCACGCGCTGCTGCCTGCCATTGCGATCGCAGCCTATGGCATGGCCGAGGTGGCGCGTCAGCTGCGCGGCGCGCTGCTGGAGGTGCTGTCATCGCAATATGTCCGCACGCTGCATGCCAAGGGCCTCTCCATATCCCGGATCCTGTGGCAGCACGGCCTGAAGAATGTCAGCGTCAATCTGCTCACGATCATCAGCCTGCTGGTGAACCGCATGCTGGCGGCGACCGTGGTGATCGAGGCGGTGTTCGCCATTCCCGGCCTCGGCAGCCTGATCGTGCGCGGCGCGATCCAGCGCGATTTCCCGATCGTGCAGGGCGTTGTCTTCACCATGGTGGTGGTGGTGATTGCGGTCAATCTGATCACAGACCTCTTGTGCGCCGCGGTCGATCCGAGGATCGAGCAATGACCGACACCGCGCTCGCATCCCTGAAAGCACCGGCCAGGCCGACCCGGCTGCGGCGTTTGCTGCGCTGGCTCGCTGGGGATCTGCGTGCCGCGCTGTCGATCCTGGTGCTTTTGGTGCTCGTCGTCGTCGCGATCGGCGCGCCCTGGATTGCGCCCTATGCGCCGACCGCACAGGACGTCAACAACATGCTGGCGCCACCGGGGCCCTCGCATCTGCTCGGCACCGACGATCTCGGCCGCGATGTCTTCTCGCGGCTGATCTACGGCGCGCCGGCCACCGTCTATGCCAGCCTGCTTGCGGTCGGCGTCGCAGTCCTGATCGGGCTGCCGGTCGGCCTGATCGCCGGCTATTTCGGTGGCTGGATCGACGACGTCATCAGCCGCATCATCGACACCTTCCTGTCGTTCCCCGCCATCGTGCTGGCGATCGCGGTCACCGGCGCGCTCGGCATTGGCCTCACCAACGGCATGATCGCGATCGGCATCACGATGTTTCCGGCACTGGCGCGCATCGTCCGCGCCCGCACCCTGATCGTGCGGCAGGAGCTCTATGTCGACGCGTCCAGGGGCTTCGGCGCGCCGACCTGGCACATCCTGTGGCGCCACGTGCTGCCGAACACGCTGCAGCCGGTCATCGTGCAGGTGACCTTGCTGCTTGCGGCCGCGCTGCTGGCCGAAGCCAGCCTGTCGTTCCTCGGCCTCGGCATCCAGCCGCCGGACCCGAGTTGGGGCGCCATGCTGGCACGCGCCTATCAATACATGGAAATCGCCCCGGAGCAGATGTATGCGCCGGGCCTTGCCATTCTCGTCGTCTCCCTGGCGTTCAATGCGCTCGGAGAATCCTTGCGTGTCGTGCTCGATCCGACCATGAAGGATCGTTAGAGCATGCTCTCCCTCGGCCGCGCGTGCTCTTTCACCTCGCCCCGCTTGCGGGGAGAGGTCGAAATTGGCGCGCAGCGCGAATTTCGGGTGAGGGGGACTCTCCGCGAGCTCACTTGTGGAGGCTCCCCCTCACCCGAAGCCTACGCTTCGCTTCGGCTTCGACCTCTCCCCGCAAGCGGGGCGAGGTAAGCAAACTCACGGAACCATCATGTCGTTCAAGAAATTGCTGATTGCCAACCGCGGTGAGATCGCCATCCGCATTGCCCGCGCCGCCGCCGAGAGCGGCCTTGCCACGGTCGCGGTCTATCCGGCCGATGATGCGGCTTCGCTCCATGTTCGCTCCGCCGACGAGGCGCGCGAGATCCCGGGTCGCGGGGCGCGCGCCTATCTTGATATCGAGGCTGTGATCGCGGCGGCCAAGGCTGCCGGCTGCGACGCGCTGCATCCGGGTTACGGCTTCCTCAGCGAGAACACCCAGCTCGCGCGGCGCTGCGCCGAGGAGAAGATCACTTTCGTCGGTCCGTCCCCGGAAGCGCTCGATCTGTTCGGCGACAAGGCCAAGGCGAAGGCGCTCGCCAAAAAATGCGGCGTGCCGATCATCGCCGGCACGACAGGCGCGACCTTGCTCGACGAGACAAAGGCCTTCTTCGCCTCGCTCGGCGCCAATGCCGCCGTGATGATCAAGGCGATCGCCGGCGGCGGCGGGCGCGGCATGCGCGTGGTCGAGGACGCAGCGAAGCTCGACGAGGCCTATGCGCGCTGCCAGTCGGAAGCCAAGGCGGCGTTCGGCAGCGATGCTGTTTATGTCGAGCGGCTGATCCGGAAGGCCCGCCATATCGAGGTGCAGATCATCGGCGACCGCCATGGCACGATCAGCCATCTCTGGGAGCGCGAATGCACCATCCAGCGCCGCAACCAGAAGCTCATCGAGGTGGCGCCGAGCCCGTCGCTCAGTGAGAGCCTGCGCGCCCGCATCATCGAGGCGGCCAAGCAGCTCGCGACCGCTGCGCGCTACGATAATCTCGGCACCTTCGAATTCCTGGTCGATGACGAAGCCGGCGAAGGCGAGGGCGCCTTCGCCTTCATCGAGGCCAATCCGCGGCTGCAGGTCGAGCACACCGTCACCGAAGCGGTGCTCGGCATCGACCTCGTGCGCTCGCAGCTCGCCGTCGCCGCCGGCGCTACGCTGGCCTCGCTTGGCCTCGCGCAATCGGCCGTGCCGCTGCCGCGCGGCTATGCGATGCAGCTTCGCGTCAACATGGAGGTGATGGACGAGAAGGGGCTGACGAAACCGACCGGCGGCACGCTCAGCGTGTTCGACCTGCCGTCCGGCCCCGGCGTCCGCGTCGATACGTTCGGCTATTCCGGCTACCGGACCAGTGCCGCGTTCGACTCGCTGCTGGCCAAGGTGATCGTGCATTCACCGAGCCCGAAATGGACCGACGTGGTGCACAAGGCGTCGCGCACCTTGCGCGAATTCCGCATCGGCGGCGTCGCCACCAACATCCCGTTGCTCGGCGCCATCCTGGCGCATCAGAGCTTTGGTCGGAACAAGATCAGCACCAACTTCATCGATACCCATGTGGCGGCGCTGGTCGGCGCCGCGAATGAGCATGCTGCGCCGCTGCTCGAGGTGAGCGATGCGGCCGCGACCAAGACTGTGACGGCCGAGGCGGCGCCCGAAGGATCGCTTCCGGTGCCGGCGCCGCTACAGGGCACGATCGTAGCGATCGAGGTTGCGGAGGGTGATCTGGTCCGTCCCGGCCAGCAGATTGCGGTGCTGGAATCGATGAAGATGGAGCATCTCGTCACCGCGCCGAATGGCGGCCGCGTGACGAAGATCGCGGGCGGCATCGGCGTCACGCTGATGCATGGCGAGCCGATCCTGTTCTTGGAGCCCGCCGAGGTTGATGGCCATACCGCGGCAGAGGAGGCCGCGATCGATCTCGATCACATCCGCCCCGACCTCGGCGAACTGATCACGCGCAAGGCGATCACGCTGGACGAGAACCGTCCGGCGTCGGTGGAGCGGCGCCGCAAGACCAACCAGCGCACCGCGCGCGAGAATATCGCGCAGCTGGTCGATGAGGGTTCGTTCGTCGAATACGGCTCGCTCGCGATCGCAGCGCAGCGCCGCCGCCGCAAGGTCGAGGACCTGATCAAGAACACGCCGGCCGACGGCCTGATCGCGGGCGTCGCCACCGTCAATGCGAAAGACTTCGGCGCCGACGGCGCACGCTGCATGGTGATCTCCTACGACTACACCGTGCTGGCCGGCACCCAAGGCCACATGAACCACAAGAAGATCGACCGCATGCTCGGCCTCGCCGAGCAGTGGCGCATGCCGCTGGTGTTCTATGCCGAGGGCGGCGGCGGACGTCCCGGCGATACCGACCGGCTCGGCATGACCGGCCTCGACGGACCGTCCTTCGTGCAGTTCGCAAAGCTCTCCGGGCTCGTGCCCGTGGTCGGCGTGGTCTCGGGCTATTGCTTCGCCGGCAATGCCGCGATGCTCGGCGTCTGCGACGTCATCATCGCCACCAAAAATGCCTCGATCGGCATGGGCGGTCCGGCGATGATCGAGGGCGGCGGGCTCGGCATCTATCATCCGGCCGAGGTCGGCCCTGTCTCATTCCAGTCGCCGAACGGCGTGATCGACATCCTGGTCGAGGACGAGGAAGAGGCGACGACGGTGGCGCAGAAATACCTGTCCTACTTCCAGGGCGCGGTCGCCGATTGGAAGGCGCCGGACCAGCGGCTGCTGCGCCGCGCGATCCCGGAAAATCGCCTGCGGGTCTACGACATCCGCAACGTCATCGACCTGATCGCGGACGAAGGCTCGGTGCTGGAGATCCGCAGGGATTTTGGCGTCGGCATGATCACGGCCTTCATCCGCATCGAAGGCAAGCCGTTCGGCCTGATCGCCAACAATCCGAAGCATCTCGGCGGTGCGATCGATGCGCCGGCCGGTGACAAGGCCGCGCGCTTCATGCAACTGTGCGATGCCTTCGACATTCCGATCGTCTCGCTGTGCGACACGCCGGGCTTCATGGTCGGCCCCGAGGCCGAGAAGACCGCGATCGTGCGCCACGTCGCGCGGATGTTCGTCACCGGCGCCAGCATCACGGTGCCGCTGTTCGGCATCGTGCTGCGCAAGGGCTACGGTCTCGGCGCGCAATCGATGATCGGTGGCGGCTTCCACGCCTCGTTCTTCACGGTGGCCTGGCCGACCGGCGAATTCGGCGGCATGGGCCTCGAAGGCTATGTCCGCCTCGGCTTCCGCAAGGAGATGGAAGCGATCGCCGATCCGGTCGAGCGCGAGAAGTATTTCCAGACCAAGGTCGCCGAGCTCTACGCCAACGGCAAGGCGGTCTCGATCGCCTCGGTGCTCGAGATCGACGAGGTGATCGACCCCGCCGACACCAGGCACTGGATCATGGCCGGCCTGCGCTCGGTGCCGAAGGTAGAGCCGCGGACGCACCGGAAGCGTCCGTGCATCGATGCGTGGTGATGTGAGCCGGATATGTAGATGCGGTGTCGTCCTGGCGAAAGCCAGGAGCCATTACCCCAAATCTCAATCGTTGTGCGACGCTGGGGCCGCTGTCTTGTTCATCAACGAATGCGGTGGTTATGGGTCCTGGCTTTCGCCGGGACGACGGCAGTAAGCCGTAGGATGGGTGGAGCGAAGCGATACCCATCGTTCTGGCGCCGGGATGAGTTGATGGGTTTCGCTTCGCTCTAGCCATCCTACCCGGCGTCCGGTGCGGGCGCATCACTCGTGCAACAAGCTCGGTGTCGTCCCTGCGAAAGCAGGGACCCATAACCACAAATGGCTATTGGTTGGCGATGCTGGAACGACGAGTCCCTTCGAAACGTCCGCCGCGGGGTATGGGTCCCTGCTTTCGCAGGGACGACAGCGTGGATGAGGAGGCGCCTCTGGTCATTGCGCGTGCTACCCCAGCCTCAACTCTGCATACCCCTGCGCCGCCACCGCATCGCATCGCGCGCGGTACGCCGGCGCGCTGCCGCTGTAGCGGGCGACGATGCGGGTCTGCTTGCCCTCGACGTTGCGGTTGATGCCGGTCATCCAGGAATCGACCTCGTTGGAGAGCAGGCCGACACCGAGCGCCTTGACATGATCGGTCCAGCCGGCGGTGCCCTCGGGCGTAGCGTCGAGGAAGGTCAGGCCCTTCGCTTGCGCGAAGCGGAGCAGGCCGGTGACCCAATCCACGCTGTATTCGATGCTGCGTGGGATGTTGCCGAGCGCGGTGTGCGGGCCCATCAGCATCATCATGTTGGGGAAGCCGTCGACCATCAGCCCGAGATAGGTTTCGGGCCCGTGCGTCCATTTCTCCTTCAACCGCGCGCCGTGCGCGCCACGAACATCGATCTTGTCGAAGCTGCCGGTGATGGCGTCGAAGCCGGTGGCGTAGATGATGATGTCGAAGGCGTAGTCCTTCTCGGTCGTCCGGATGCCCTCGGGCGTGATCCGCTCGATCGGCGTCTCCTTGATATCGACGAGGTCGACATTGTCGCGATTGTAGACCTCGTAATAAAAGGTCTCGAGCGGCAGCCGCCGCGTGCCGAAGCCGTGGTTCTTCGGGATCAGCTTCTCGGCCACCGCCTGGTTCTTCACGCGCTCGCGGATCTTGCGTGCGACGAAATCGCTGATCGTCGCGTTCGCCGCGCGGTCGATCAGGATGTCCTTGAAATTGCCCTGCCAGATGCCGAAGCCGCGCTCGCCATAGAGCTTCTCGTAGAACGCCTCGCGCTCTTGCTCGCTCACCTCGAACGCGCCGCGCGGATCGGGCGTATGCACGAAGCAGGCGAAGGTCTCCTTGCAGCGCGCGAAGATCTCGGGATAGCCGGCCCTGATCCTGGCTTGCGTCTCCGCGTCGATCTTGCCGTTGTGCAGCGGGGCCGCCCAGTTGGCGGTGCGCTGGAACACGGTGAGGTGGCCGACCTCGCTCGCGATGGTCTGGATGGTCTGGATGCCGGTGGCGCCGGTGCCGATCACGGCGACGCGCTTGCCGGTGAAATCTACCTTCTGCTTCGGCCAGCGCGCGGTGTGAAACGATTGCCCCTTGAAATCGTCGCGGCCCTCGACGCGCGGCAGGGTCGGCGTCGACAGCGGCCCGATCGCGGTGATCAGGAAGCGGCAGCTGTGCTGCGCGCCGCTTTCCAGCGTGATCCGCCAGTTCCGCGTCTCGTCCTGGTAGATCGCTGACGTGACACGGCTCTCGAACTGGATGTCGCGGCGCAGGTCGAACTTGTCGGCGACGTAATTGCAGTAGCGCAGGGTTTCGGGCTGGCCGGCGAAATGCTCCGACCATTCCCATTCCTCGAGCAGCTCCTTCGAAAACGAGTAGCCATAGGAATAGCTTTCGGAATCGAAGCGCGCGCCGGGATACCGGTTCCAGTACCAGGTGCCGCCGACGCCGGTGCCCGCCTCGAACACGCGAGCGCTGAGGCCGAGCTCGCGCAGCCGGTAGAGCTGGTACATGCCGGACAGGCCGGCGCCGATGATGATGACGTCGTAGTCCAGCGCAGCCGTCTCGGGGCTGTTGTCCTGGTGCGATGCGGCCACCTGTCGTCGCTCCCTGATGGGTTGATTGCGGCAAGGCTAGCCGGTCTCGCTGCTACCGACAAACATCGAAGTGCGGGGCAGCTATCGCGATTTGCCAGGGGCTGCCGGCCTGCGCGCATTCCGCGCGGCGGACTGTCCGTTCCGCGGCTTTACTCAGCCGCGGGATACCCGCTATCGTCGGGGCGACAAGGCGATCGCCCGGCAAGCGGCGACGGAACCAGCGGGAGTGAGGCGATGGGAGAGGCGCTGCGCAGGCCGACGTCGTCAGACGTCAGCAATCCCCGGCTCTATCAGGATGACACCTGGCGTCCGCTGTTCGCGCAGCTCCGCCGCGATGATCCCGTGCATTATTGCGAGGCTTCACCTTACGGCCCGTATTGGTCGGTGACGCGCTACGACGACATCTTCGCGGTCGAGCTCGACCACCAGAACTATTCCTCGGCTTCCGAGCTCGGCGGTATCCAGGTCGCTGACCAGCCCAAGGGGCAGGAGCGGCCGAGCTTCATCCGCATGGACCCGCCCGGCCACACCGCGCAGCGCCGCACGGTGGCACCGATCGTGGCGCCGTCGAACCTCGCCAATTTCGATGCCCTGATCCGCCAGCGTACGGCCAGCGTGCTCGACGCGCTGCCGCGCAACGAGACCTTCGATTGGGCCGAGCGGGTCTCGGTCGACCTGACCAACATGATGCTGGCGACGCTGTTCGATTTTCCCTCGGAAGATCGCGCCAAGCTGACCTGGTGGTCGGATGTTGCGATCGCCAACGTCGAGTCCCCGGACGCCGTGGTGCATTCGGAGGCCGAACGCACCGCCGAGCTGATCAAGATGGGAGAATATTTCCGCAAACTCTGGGACGCGCGGATCGACGCGCCGCCGACCTTCGACCTGATCTCGATGCTGGCGCATTCGCCGGCGACGCGGAATCTGGATGCGCGCGAGTTCATCGGCACAATCGGGCTCTTGATCGTCGGCGGCAACGACACCACGCGCAACTCGATGTCGGCCGGGCTGATGGCGCTGTGCGAAAACCCCGAGCAGTTCGAGCTGGTCCGCGGAAGGCCGGAGCTGATCCCGAACCTGGTGTCCGAGACCATTCGCTACCACACGCCGGTGCTGCACATGCGCCGCACCGCGCGCAACGATGTCGAGCTCGCCGGCCGCCGGATCAAACAGGGCGACAAGGTGGTGATGTGGTACATCTCCGGCAACCGCGACGAGGACAAAATCGAGCGCGCCGACGAATTCATCATCGACCGCGCCAAGCCGCGCCAGCATCTCGCCTTCGGCGCCGGCATCCACCGCTGCGTCGGCGACCGCCTCGCCGAGCAGCAACTGCGCATCCTCTGGGAGGAGGTTCTGGCGCGTGATCTGCGTTTTGAGATCATGGGCCCACCGCAAAGGCTCTATTCCAATTTCATCCGCGGTATACGAAGCTTGCCGGTGAGAATCGTGAATTGAGGCATTATCGCCATCCCCGTCATTGCGAGCCACCCGGTCGGCGCGAAGCGCCGCCGGATGACAGGCTCCGCGAAGCAATCCATCGTGCGTCATGCGCGGAAGCGTGGATTGCTTCGTCGCTCCGCTCCTCGCAATGACGAAGGAGAGCTACCAGGAAAAAAGAATGAAGAACGATCCCGTTGACGTCCTGATCATCGGCGCCGGCGCCTCCGGCGCTGCGGTGGCCTGGAGCCTTGCCGATACCAAGATGCATATCCTCTGCCTCGACCAGGGCGGCTGGATGAATCCTGCCGAATATCCGAGTACCGGGCGCGACTGGGAGGCGAAGTTCTACGGCGAGTGGGCGACCAGCCCCAACGTTCGCCGCCGGCCCGAAGATTATCCGATCAATGACGACAATTCGCCGATCAAGGTCGTGAACTTCAACGCTGTCGGCGGCTCGACCGTGATGTACACCGCACACTGGCCGCGGCTGCATCCCTCCGACTTCAAGGTGAAGACGCTCGACGGCGTCGCCGACGACTGGCCGATCGATTACGACACGCTCACCCCGTTCTTCGAGGAGAACGATCGCATGATGGGCGTCTCGGGCCTGTCGGGCGATCCGCTGTCGCCGCTGAGCCACCCGCCGATGCCGCCGCAGCCGCTCGGGCTATCCGGCCCGCTGCTCGGCAAGGCTCTGAACAAGCTCGGCTGGCACTGGTGGCCGTCGGACACCACGGTCGCGACGATGGACTATGAGGGCAGGGCGCGCTGCATCAATCTCGGCCACTGCACGCCGGCCTGCGCACAGGGCGCCAAGGCCTCGACCGACATCACCTATTGGCCGCACGCCATCCGCGCCGGTGTTGAGCTGAAAACCCATTGCAGGGTGCGCGAGATCCTGACCAATGAGCACGGCATGGCTTCCGGCGTCGTCTATTACGACAAGGACGGCGTCGAGCAATTCCAACCGGCCGAGGTCGTGATCATCGCCTGCAACGGCGTCGGCACGCCGCGGCTGCTGCTCAACTCGGTGTCGGGGAAATTCCCCAATGGCCTCGCCAACTCATCCGGCCTGGTCGGCAAGAACCTGATGTTCCACCCCTATGCGCAGATCTACGGCTTCGTGAAGGAGCCGACGGACAGCAACCGCGCGCCGCCGACCTGCCTGTGGAGCAAGGAGTTCTACGACACCGATCTGTCGCGCGGCTTCGTCCGCGGCTACGGCATCCAGTTCGGCCGCGGCGCCGGGCCGGTGTTCGAGGCAGTCGCGAGCGAGCAGAAGGGCATCCTGCCCTGGGGCAAGGATCATCACCGCGTATTCCGCAGGCTGAACGGGCATCGCCTCGCGGTCTCGGCGATCTGCGAGGATCTGCCGGAGGAGCACAATCGCGTCACGCTCGATCCCGTGCTGAAGGACAGCCATGGCATTCCCGCGCCGAAGATCGACTACACGATCTCAGCCAACAGCCGGAAGATGATGGACCATGCGCTGGCGCGCGGCCGGGAAGTCCTCGATGCCGCCGGCGCCACCGACATCTGCATCAACGATCCGATCCCGTGGGGCGGCTGGCATCTGCTCGGCACCGCGCGGATGGGCACAGATCCGGCGCGCTCCGTGGTCAACGAATGGGGCCGCTCGCACGACGTGAAGAACCTGTTCATCGTCGACGGCAGCATCTTCGTCACCTCGGGCGGCGTGAACCCGACCTCCACCATCCAGGCCCTTGCGCTCTACATC
The DNA here is from genome assembly GCF_001908235.1 of Bradyrhizobium sp. NAS96.2. Lineage (GTDB taxonomy): Bacteria > Pseudomonadota > Alphaproteobacteria > Rhizobiales > Xanthobacteraceae > Bradyrhizobium. The sequence goes on along the minus strand of NZ_LGHK01000215.1, from coordinate 30,187 downwards.
GCCGACCAGATGAAGCAGCGCCTCGCCAATCTGTTCGATTGAGACCGTCCATGTCCGATGCAAAACAACTGACCGCAGCCCAGCGCGCCGATCTCCGCACCGTCGCCGCGATGATCGTTCCTGCCAGTGACGAGTACAAGGTGCCCGGTGCGGACGATGCCGCGATCCAGGCCGACATGCTGGCAACGCTCGGCCGTGATACCGCGCTGGTGGCGCAGGCGCTGGACCATCTGGCTGATCTCGCCGGCCAACCGCTCGCCGAGCTCGACGAAGCCAGGCGCGACGCGGTGGCGCAGGAGTTTCGCAAGCACGGCGGCGCGGCCGCGGCGACGCTCGTCCGCGTGGTGCTGCAATGCTACTACCGCGACGACCGCGTGCTGCGCTCGCTCGGGCTCGAGCTGCGCGCGCCATTCCCCAAGGGCCACGTGCTGCCGGACGGCGACTGGTCGCTGCTCGATCCGGTCAAGGCGCGCGGCGGCACGCTGCGGCGGGCGACTTAGGCCTGACGAGATCAGGCTGATCTGCACCAATGGCGGACCTTCACCTCTCCCTTGGGAGAGGTCGGCGCATTCGCGCCGGGTGAGGGTTTACGGTCTCTCATTGGAGCTGCGGCCCCTCACCCGATTTGCTTCGCAAATCGACCTCTTCCCATCGGGGAGAGGTGCAGCAAGTGCGCGGCCGAGCCGATTCGATCCAAACTCATCTTGCCCTAGCCAACCGGGCAGGTGGGTGGCGTAACCACTTGCGGCGGCGGGAGCCGGTCACCATCTGAGGGGACCAAAGGACTCTCGCCATGCTGGATTTTACCTCAGATGCCGCCGGTGACACGACGTCACCGCGAACGGCTGATGCTGCCCGAGTGGATGCCCAAGTGGATGTGCAAGCCGCATCTCAAGTCGACGACCGGGCTTTGCTGGATGCCTATTCCAATGCCGTGATCGACGTCACCGACCGCGTCGGCCCGGCCGTGGTCCGCGTCGAAACCGGGCCGAAAGTGCGCAATGCGCGTGAGCGCGGCGGGCTCGGCTCGGGCATCGTGATCTCGCCCGACGGCTTCGTGCTGACCAACAGCCACGTGGTCGGATCGTCGAAGGAGATCCGGCTGCGCGACACCGAGGGCTTCGTCACCGACGCCCATGTGCTCGGCGTCGATCCCGACACCGACCTCGCATTGCTGCGGGCCGATGGCGCGCGCGATCTGCCTTACGCGTCGCTCGGCAACTCCAAGACGCTGCGGCGCGGCCAGCTCGTGGTCGCGATCGGCAATCCGCTCGGCTTCGAATCGACGGTCACCGCCGGTGTGGTGTCGGCGCTCGGCCGCTCGATCCGCTCGGTCAGCGGGCGCACCATCGAGGACGTGATCCAGACCGATGCCGCGCTCAACCCGGGCAATTCCGGTGGACCGCTGGTGTCGTCGAAGGGCGAGGTGATCGGCATCAACACCGCGATCATCAACGGCGCGCAGGGCATCTGCTTTGCGGTCGCCAGCAACACCGCGCAGTTCGTGCTGTCGGAGATCATCCGCCACGGCTATGTCCGCCGCGCCTATATCGGCGTCGCCGGCCAGACCGCGCCGGTGCCGCGGCGGCATGCGGTGCTCGCCGGCGTCGAGAACAAGATGGGTGCGCTGTTGATGCAGATCGAGCCGGACAGCCCGGCCGCGCGCGCGGCGCTGTTGCCGGGCGACGTCGTGATCAGGCTCGACGGCATAGAGATCAACGGCGTCGACGACCTGATCCGCGCGCTCGATCACAGCCGGATCGACCGCACGCTGTCGATGGACGTGCTCCGCCTCGGCCGCCTGCGCGCGATCGAGATCCACCCGATCGAGCGCAAGCCCGCGAAGCAGTGATGCCATCCGCGCGCGCGATGCACCCTCTCCTGTCATGTCCGCCGTAGCCTTGGCGAAGGCGGATGTGAGGGGAGAGTGTCCTTGAGGTTACGCCAAAAAACGGGCTTGGCCCTCTAAGTTGCGGCCAGCGGTTTCTTGCCGCGTCCGAGCGCAAATTGACCGACCGGGCTCTCGACATGAAATTCGAGCCCGGTGATTTTCGCAAACAGATCGATGTCGGTCGTGCCGATGGCGCAGCCGCCAAGGCCCATATCAGTCGCCGCCAGATAGAAGGTCTGGATCATGGTGCCGACATCCTTCAGGATCAGCGAATATGCGATTGAGCTGTATTTCCAGGACACCCGCCCAAAACGCGCGGCGATCGTAATCAGGACCTGCGGCGGGCCGGGCGCGTCCATGGCAAACTCGGCCGCCGTCGAGAGCGCCTGGAGCTGCTGGGCGGAAGCGCCGATTGCTACCAGTGCGTGACCGCCCGCATCGTAGTGGTAAAATCCGCGCGCAAGCCCCTCGCAGTTCGAGACCGCCAGGTACAATTCCAGCTCGTAAGCGCTGCCCGCCGATGGATAAGGCCTCGCGCTGTAGGTGACTTCAGGACCGCCGTCAAAATCCGCGCCGCTCTTCCATTCCGATAGCACGCGGGCGGTGGTGTCGAGAAACTGTGCGAGTTCGGCGAGCGTGACCGGGTGCTGGTCGTCGAAATCTCGTATTGAATGGCGTTCACGCAACAGCTTCGCGAAGGGCGAGATCGGCTCCGGCGTGGAGAGTTTGTGGAGGGCGATCTTCTCGCCTGGCCAACGCGGACGCATCGCAGGCAGCGGCGGAACGACGCCCGCATAGGTGAATGCGCCGCCAACTGGATCGGCATGCCGGCCCTCCGTGCTCCGCGTGTGAAACACGAGATCGTGGAAATCCCAGAGAACGAGATTGCCGTCGCCTTCATTCACCCGAAGGCCGTCGCCGTCTTTCGTATTGAGCTTGATCAGCATCCGGCTGTCGAGCAGCAATCCGAGCAGATCGAGGTTCAAGGAGGTGGCGTGGCGGCGAAGCTTGCTGATCTTCTGGGGCTGCGACAGGGCCGCGAGGGTGGCAGCGATCGCGGGATCGCAAATCCGAAACAGCGCCCCGGCGCGCGGCGATTCCAGCACCATCTCGTTGCCGCGCCGGCGCAGATAGGCGAAGCGCGACAACGCGATGGTATCACCGTTCGCCAGCTTTGCGGGTTGCGGCCAGTACTCGGCGACCTGCGGCTCGATGACCACGAGGTCCTGCTCGTCGCGCGGCGAGGAGAGGCGGTATTCGAGAAGCCCTTGCCGCGCCAGTCGCTGCACCAGGGCATGAACCTGCCTCGCGAGGACGCTCTTGCCGGCAAAGGAGGCGAGCGGCAGGCCGGAGGTGAGATGTCCCGCACGGTCGATCGCCGCCGTGCTGAAATGTCCCAGATTGACCGTGTAGCTGCCGATGGCCGCGGCGATGCTTCCGTCCGCCTGCATATGAAGGGAAAAACGACCGTTCAATCGGGCGGCGATGACTGGTGCGATCTTCTTGGCCGGCCTTTTCCGGAGAACGCGCACGGAGGCCAGCCTTCAGGTGTGTGGAAGAAACGGAGTGAGTTCGCTTTCCGGTCGCGCGCGGTCCAATAATCCAAGCTTCACCGGAACATCGTAAAGCCGGCCGGGCGCGAAGCGGCGATAGAAATGCCGCAAGCCCGGAACGAGCACTCTGACGACGGGGACTTCGACGTCGGGCCGCGTCTGGTCGAGCACGAGGAAATCATGTCCCGCGCCGGTGGCAATCTCGATGCAGGCATTGACTTGGTCGCTCGTATTATCGTGAACCTTGAGGCTCGGTGCCGGCGGGACGATCGGATTGTCGCTGGGGATCAGGAAGGGATAATCGTCAAGTCGCAGCGGCGTAACACCGTCAAGCGTCGGCTTCTCGCCGCTTCCGCCGCCCATCATGCCAATTGACATGAACTGGGTCAGCTCTGTGAGGGAACGCAGCAGGGCTATGCGGCGATCGAAATGCGAGCCGGAGCCGAACTCGATATTTTCGTGTCCGTTCTGCATCCAGTGCGTGACCGCCACGTAAGAGGGAATGCCGAGATCGCTGGTGATGTCGAGCACCCACAGCCTGCGCCCCGCATCGGCAAACTGGGCTTGCAGGTCCCGCACATAGGAATCCTCGAACTGCGTGAGGTCGACTTCGGCACGCTGCAGCCGATTGTACCACCAGATGGCGTAGGCATCGCGTTCGACCAGTTCGAGGAAGCCTTGAACGATGGCTTCCTCACGGGTGTTGCCGGCCGCACATCCGTTGGAATCCGTGTGGAAGCCGCCATAGAAAAAATACAGTAGGCCGGTCGGAAGATATTTGAAACGCTTGTCGCGTAACGACCAGACCGGCGACCACTCGGTTCTTGTCGAGGGATCGAACGGCTCAGGAACCGGGTGTGAATCGTCCGGTTGCGGGGCATGCCTGTTCTGAAACTGCGTGTCGCTGAAGAGCTGAACGTCGTTGGGAAGAAGAGCGTCACCGGGAGCGAAATCGGTAAAGCGGCGCTTCGACCTGATCTCGTCACCCTGGAAAATGCCCGAATAGCGCTCGATCGCCTCCATCAGCGCGCTGGCCTCACCCTGCTCGGCTGTGGAACCCTTACCGAAGCTGCCGCCGCTCAGTCCGGATCTGAGCTGGTCAACGTTCCAGGCCGGCGCGGAGAAGTTGTGGTAGGCGAAAAAATTTGTATTCATCGGCAGATCGGCCTCGATCCGCTCGAGCCGCGAAACGACGCCGGTCAGCGGACTGACGTGTTTGCGGAACCGCGCTACGGTGGTTCGCGACGTCACGGTGCGGTATCCGCCGCTCGTGAATATGAGCTTTCTGCCCTCGACAATCTCGATCGACGTTGCCGCCCGGCGCGGGCTCTGCAGTTTCTTGCTGCCGCAAGTCGGACATTGCGGGCGTTTCGCGACGAAGTGCTTGGCGATGACGGCACCAGTCAGGTCGAAGCTTGCAATGTGATCGCGCAGGTCGGTGCGAAAGCCCGAGGCAATCGCCTTCGAGATCTCCAGGGCAGCGAAGTGGACTGCGGTCTGTCCAACGGTGTCGTGGACCAGGGGCGATACGGCGACCGCTTGCGCCGGTCCGCGATCGAGAAATCCCTTGATCTCCCGATTGCGTATCATGCGATCGAACAGGCAAGTCCAGCAGGCGCTCTGGCCCGGCTTGAACACGGGTCCCACCAGCGGAATCACGCCGGATGGCTGTACCAGGAGCCACGGCGTCCCAGCGGCGGCGCGCTCCCCGTTCAGCGCGGCGAGCCGCCGATCAAGGTAGTCGTTCACCAGCGTGATGATGAGCTTGGGTGACCGCTTGGTGATCCGAACGCCAAGCTTGCTCAAGGCCGCGCTCAGTTCCCCAGCGCCTTTGACATCGATCGATTCCACCTGCACGGGGCAATCGCGGAGATTCTGGTCCGCAACCTCGGGAGGCAGGCCGAGGCTTGCCCAATATCCATCAACGGCGCCTGCGAATGCGTGCGATGCTCCATTAACGACGTATCGGCGCTCCAACAGCCGCCTGATCGCTTCCTCGACCTTGTCGGCGGGAAAACTCTTTGAAAGCCGGCGAACGATCTCTGGCGCAGCCTTTCCATTTTTTCCGATCGCCGCGGCTACCGCACAATACAGATCGCCGTGCAGGAAGAACTTGCGAGTCTCGGAATAAAGACAGACCACATTGGGAGGAATGACATAGGCGGTGAAGTTCGGCGCGAAGCGCAAGACGCCCTTGCGGGTCTGCCTCGCGGCGCGGCTCTTGCGATTGACTGTCATCGGGTCAGCACGCCGATCCTGTTCCCGTCACTGCCGGTTGCCGACGCTCGGCAAACCACAGTCCCGCTCAACTTGTGCGCCGAGCTCGACTATTCTTCGAATAAGTTGGATCACACTCGCCCGCCATCGGCAAGCTGGCCGGCCAGGCGCGGTAAAGGTCGCAACGACAGCAAGAAAATGGCCGGGTCGTTCGCGGGCCCGGCCAATGAAATCGCGACGTGTCGATGCATAATCAGGGAGCGCTGCTTCCTAGCACCAGCGGCAGCGGCCCCACGATGCACAGCACCCTGCGCATGTCACCCATGGCACGCCTATCCCGATCCAGCCGACGCCGCAGCCGCCACATCCACCGCAACCGACGCCGCAGCGGCAACCTCTGCACGCTCTACATCCGCCGCAGCCTCTGCAGCCTCCGCAACCTCTGGCGCCTCCGCAGCCATGACAACCACCGCATCCCCGCGCGAGCAGCACACCGCCCGCGACGCTTCCATGGTCGATGAGATTGAGGTGGAAGGTGGCGAGGCTGACGTCGGCCAGTTCTTCCTCGCTGAGCGCGGTCACCTGGCCGGGCGCGAAGCTCGGCCTGTGTTGAACGTCGCCGGTCGGTACGGCCGAAGCCGATGCACTTCCCGCCAGCGAAAAGGTTAGACCGGCTACTCCCAGCGCCGGCATCGCGGCTTTGGTCATTCGCTTCTTTTTCGAAGCTTGCTTCACCCGCTGCATGGCCGCATCCTCCAAAGTTGGAAGAAGGATCTCCGTAAGGCGCAATCCTACGCCGAGCCAACAAGGCAGGCAAGATTTAGGGATACACGATTTAGGGATACACGAAATGTAATGAGGCTAGCTTGCGTTCATCTTCATGAACAATATCGCGCAATTTCATCGATGGCACCTAATATCCACGCCCACGAGCGGATGGCGACGGGTGCGGTTTGATGCGGTGCGCAATTGCCGGCCCGCTTGCACAGGGAAATTAACTTGGTCGATCAGCCCGGACGCTTCGCCTGGTATGAACTCCTGACGACGGACCTGCGGGCGGCAGCCGCCTTCTATGGCAAGGTCGTTGGCTGGGCGACGAAAGATGCGTCGACGCCGGAGCTCGCCTATACGGTGCTCGCTGCGGGCGACGCGCCGGTGGTTGGGCTCATGGAGCTCCCCGAAGAGGGGCTGCGATTGGGCGCAACGCCGAGATGGGTCGGCTACGTCGCCGTCGATGACATGGATGCGAAGGCCGCGCAGATCCGCCGTCTTGGCGGCGCCATCCTGGTATCGCCGACCGACAGCAATATCGGTCGAATTTCAGTGGTCGCCGATCCGCAAGGCGCGACGTTTGCGCTGGTCACTGGACTGACATATGGCCAACGGCAACCTGGCGGATTGGACGAGCCCGGGCGCGTGGGCTGGCATGAGTTGCTGGCTGAAGACCGGAGCAAGATCTTTGCATTTTACGGCGAGCTTCTTGGCTGGCAGAAGGCCCATGCTGCAGCCGATCCGGCAGACGTGTATGAATTGTTTTCGGCGGGAGGGCAGACGATCGGCGGCATGCTCACCAAGCTTCCGAGCGTATCGCAGCCCTGTTGGCTCTACTACTTCAATGTTGACGACATCGGCACGGCCGCCAAGCGCGTTCATGCTGGCGGAGGCCGGGTCCTCCAGGGTCCGATCGAGTTGCCCGGTGGTTGCTGGATCGTTCGATGTGCCGATCCCCAGGGCGCCCTGTTTGCGTTGCAGGGCACTTGGGATCAGACCCGCACCGAACGCCCCTCCACCTCGGAAATCGGTTGGTCTGCCAGCTGGGGTGGCATTGCTTCAAAGGGCAGGATGGTGCTTCACAAGACGAAGCGCTGATGCATGATCCGGAAAAGTGCGAAGCGGTTTTCCGAAAAGATCATGCTCAACAAGAAGCTAAAGCGTGATCACGATTCGACTTAATCTCATCGCGCTTTCGCTGCTCACCACCAGTATGGCCACCGCCACGCCTCATAGAGGCGCCACGACGACACCAGGGGCGGGCCGTAGGGATCGACCCGGTCGTCTTCAGGGCGATAGCGATATCGTGGAACAATGTAATAATCCCACGGCGTTGGCCTTATCACGGGCGTCGGGATAACAATCCTTCTTAGTTCCCTTCGCGTCCGTGCTTCAGCACCAGACGTCCCGAGGTTACCCAGCAACAAGGCCGCTCCGAGAGCGCACGCGACGGTCATTATCTTCATGCATCGGCCTCCTTGCTTGAGAGTGCAAAAGGACTGAAAACAAGGCAAGCTAATTCCCCTCTCGACTGGCTTGAATCGCTGCTTGTGGCGCCTCTCGGACTTACGGCAATGTCCGCTTTCGTGCTCCTGTTGGGGCCACAGCAGACATCCAACGCGCATGATCTGAGCCGCCTCGATCTATGAGTACACGGCCTGGCCAGTGATAGTCGATTATTCCACGTCCTCCGGACCTGCGTCGGTCCACCGGAACACGACCCGTCATTGGTCATTGATACGGATCGAGTGCTTACCCGCCAAGTCGCCCTTGCAATGGCATGGTGGGTGAGAATTTTCGGCCGCAATCGCGACGGCCGGGGACGCCGTTGCGTAGGCGCCGGGGCGTTCGCGAGATTTCGGAATAATAGAAGATATCGCTGATTTGCCCGACGCGTCAAGTTGCTTGTTCGAGTGCCGGCGGGCGCCCGGCTACTTTGCATGGGGTTGTTTTCGATATTTTGGGGGAGCTCGCTGCGCGCCACCTTCTCCCACATCCGCCTTCGCCAAGGCTACGGCGGACATGAGGGGAGAAGGGATGAGGAGTTTGCGACGGCGCTACCGCAGAGCCGCCAGCAGCTCGTCGGGCTGTTCGACCATCATCATGTGGCCGGCACCCGGCAGCACGACGGTACGGGCGTTCGGCGTCGCGGCGGCGAGGGCCTTGCCGGCCTTGGCGGGCGTCATCATGTCGCGCTCACCGAGGATGAAGGTCGCGGGCACCTTGACCGCGGCAGCCGCCGTGAGCGCGTTCTGGTAGGCGTTGCAGGCGTTGAGGTCGTTGTAGAGCACGCCGGGCTTGGCCTCCTGCAGCACCCGCTGCGCGCCCTGGTGCATCCACAGGCCCGGCGCGAGGCTGCCGCCGAGCTCGGCCTTGAAGCCGAGGCCCCAGATCGAGACCATGTCGATCGCGGCGACGTCATTTGCTTCGGCGGCCTTCAGCAGATCGGGGCCGACCGTCATGGTCGCGGCGGTGCCGATCAGCGCCAGGCCCGAGACCTTGTCGGGATGGCGCGCCGAGGTCTCGATCGCGATCAGCGATCCCATCGAGTGCCCGATCAGCCGGGCCTTCGCTGCGCCGGCGGCCGCGATCAGCGCGGCGATCCAGTCGGCCATCTCGGCGATGGTCGGCAGCGGCTTGCCGGCGGAGCGGCCGTGGCCGGGCAGATCGGGCGCCAGCACCGCGAAACCGTGATGGGCGAACCAGCGGCTGTGCAGCGCCCAGGTGGAAGAGTCGAAGCCGGCGCCGTGGATCATCACGACCGCCGGCAGCGATGCGTCGAACGGCTTGCCGCCGGTGGCGATGAAGGTGTCTGCCCCGTTCACTGAAAGCTGCATGGCGCTTAAGTCCTTTGCGAGGCGCGCAGCGCCTGGCCGAGATCATCGATGATATCGTCAGCGGTTTCGATGCCGACCGACAGCCGCACCAGCTCCTCGCCGATGCCGGCGGCCTTCAGCTGTTCGGCATCCATCTGCTGATGGGTGGTGCTGGCGGGGTGGATCACCAGCGTCTTGGCGTCGCCGACATTGGCGAGATGGCTGATCAGCTTCAAGGACTCGATGAACTTCTTGCCGGCGGCGCGGCCGCCCTTGATGCCGAAGCTGATGATCGAGCCGGCGCCGCGCGGCAAGAGCTTCTTCGCCAGCGCGTAGTCGGGATGCGTCTCCAGCGCCGGATGCAGCACCCAGTCGACCGCCTTGTTCGCGGCGAGGGCTCCCAGCACCGCGTTGGTGTTGCTGACGTGGCGGTCCATCCGGACGCCGAGCGTCTCGATGCCCTGCAGCAGCTGGAATGCGTTGGTCGGCGACAGGCAGGCGCCGAAATCGCGCAGGCCCTCGGTGCGGGCGCGCATGATGAAGGCGGTCTTGCCGAACTGCTCGTCGAAGACGATGCCGTGATAGCCGGCATAGGGCTCGGTCAGCTGCGGGAATTTGCCGGAGGCGCGCCAATCGAACCGGCCGCCGTCGACGATGACGCCGCCGATCGCGATGCCGTGGCCGCCCATCCATTTGGTCGCCGAATTCATCGTGATGTCGGCGCCGAGCTCGATCGGCTGGCTCAGATAGGGCGTCGCGAAGGTGTTGTCGATCAGAAGCGGGATCTTCGCATCATGCGCGATCTGCGCCACCGCGGGGATATCGAGCACTTCGAGGCCGGGATTGCCGATGGTCTCGCCGATCACGAGTTTTGTATTCGGCTTGATTGCGGCACGGAATTCATCGAGCGCGCGCGGCTTCACGAAGGTCGTGGTGATGCCGAACCGCGGCAGCGTGTGCGCCAGCAAATTGATGGTGCCGCCATAGAGCGAAGCGGAGGCGACGATATGGTCGCCGGCGTTGAGCAGGGTTGCGATCGCAAGATGCATCGCGGCCATGCCGCTGGCGGTGCAGATCGCGCCGACACCGCATTCGAGTGCGGCGATACGCTCCTCCAGCACTGCCGTCGTCGGATTGGAGATGCGGGTGTAGATATGTCCGGCGCGTTCGAGGTTGAACAGCGCCGCGGCATGGTCGGCGTCCTGGAAGACGTAGGACGTGGTCTGGTAGATCGGCACGGCGCGTGCGCCGGTTGCGGGATCGGGGCGCTGGCCGGCATGCAGGCTCAGGGTTTCGAAGGCAGGCGGCTTTGGTGCGGGCATGCGAAACTCGTCAGGTCAGTCGATGAGGATATTTGGTCTGCAGGTCTATACGTGAACTGCGGTGCGAACGCGGCCGACATTGCCGAACACGCGCAAATAGCGCTCGACCTCTGTGGGAATGCCGGTCGCCTTCTCCGGATTGTCGGAGAGTTTTACGGCCGGGCGTCCGTCGACCGACGTCACCTTGCAGACGATCGAGATCGGGTCGAGTTCGGCGGAGCCGTCGGGCGCGCAGCCGATGAAGTCATTGGTGAGGTTGGTGCCCCAGCCGAAGCTGACGCGGACACGCCCCTTGAAGTGATGGAACGTCTCCTCGATCGAGCCGACATCCATCGCGTCCGAGAACACCAGCAGCTTCTCCTTGGGATCGCGGCCTTTCTGCTTCCACCATTTGATGATCTCTTCGCCGGCGGTGATCGGCGGTGCGCTGTCGGGCCGGAAGCCGGTCCAGTCGGCGACCCAGTCCGGCGCGTCGCGCAGGAACGGCTTGGTGCCGAAGGCGTCGGGCAGGGCGATCAGGAGGTTGCCGCCATAGGCATGACGCCATTGATCGAGGATCTGATAGGGCGCCCAGCGCAATTCCTCGTCGGAATTGGCGAGCGCAGCAGCCACCATCGGCAGCTCATGCGCGTTGGTGCCGATCGCCTCGAGATCGTTGTCCATCGCGAGCAGCACGTTCGACGTTCCGGTGAAGGAGGAACCGAGGCCTTCCTTCACCGCCTCGACGCACCAGCGCTGCCACAGGAAGCCATGACGGCGGCGCGTGCCGAAATCGGACAGCCGCAGACCGTCGAGCTTGCGCAGCCGCTCGACCTTGGTCCACAGCTTGGCCTTGGCGCGGGCGTAGAGCACGTCGAGCGCGAAGCGGCCGTAGGTCTTGGTCGCCGCGCGCGAGCGCAGCTCGTTGAGGATCGCGAGCGCCGGGATCTCCCACATCGTGGTGTGGGTCCACGGCCCGTGGAAATGCAGCTCATACTGGCCGTCGACCTTGTGCAGCTCGTACTCGGGCAGGCGGAAGGTCGAGAGCCAGTTGATGAAATCGGGTGAGAACATCTGGGTCTTGCCATAGAATGTGTTACCGGCGAGCCAGATCAGTTCCTTCTTGGAAAAGCGGATGGTGCGGGCGTGGTCGAGCTGGGCGCGCAGCTCACCCTCGTCGATGACCTCGGCGAGCCGGATATGGGTCGAGCGGTTGATCACCGAAAAGGTCGTGCGGGTGTCCGGATAGGATTCCCGGATCATCTGCTGCATCAACAGCTTGTAGAAATCGGTGTCCAGCAGGCTGCGCACGATCGGGTCGAGCCGCCAGCCGTGGTTATAGGTCCGGGTCGCGATATCTGTCACGGTCATGTGGGAACCTTAGCCTGCCCCGCGGCGCCCGCCCAGTGGGTATCGGGCGGAACATGGCAGGTCAGCGCGCTATGGTCTGCCGTATACGGCCGACCGTGGCGGCGACATCGGTCCAGGCCGGCTTGCCGGGGGCAAACTGGCCGCGGAGGAAGGAGGCGAGCTCGGCGATCTGGCCGTCGGTCATGCTGTCCTTGAAGGCCGGCATGTAGCCGAGGTCGGTCACCGCCGGCTTGGCGATGCCGTGCAGGACGACCTGGATCAGATTGTCTGGCGCGTCGCTATGGAGGTTGCTGTTCAGCGCCAGCGACGGCCGGCTGCCGAACAGCGGCGGGCCGCCGACCTCATGGCAGACCGCGCAGGCGCCTTGATAGATCCGCGCGCCCGCCGAGGCGGCCGTGGTCACTACGGTGCTAGCCTCGAGTTTCGCAGCAATGGCATCGTGGGCAGGCCGGTCGGCGGTCTCGTTGAACGAGGCGAGGTAGACGGCCATCGCGCGGATGTCCTGATCGGGCAGCGCGGCGAGCTCCTGCACGATCGGCGCCATCGGCCCCGCGGCGACGCCGTGCAGGCGGGACTCGCCGGTGCGCAGATAGGCGTACAGCTCGTCCTCGCTCCAGGGGATCGGCGCCTTCGACAGCGACGTCAGCGCCGGCGCTTCCCAGCCTTCGGCGAAGCCGCCGGCGAGATAGGCGCGCTGTTGCTCCGCTCCGAGAGCATTACGCGGCGAGTGGCATGCGCTGCAATGGCCGAGGCCTTCGATCAGATAGGCGCCGCGATTCCATATCGCCGATTTCGATGGATCGGGTTCGAATGGGTGCGGCTGATGGAACAACGCATTCCATCCGGCGAGCAGCGGCCGCAGGTTGAATGGAAAGGCGAGTGCGTTCGCCGGCGTCTCGGCGCGCACCGGCGCCTGCGCCATCAGATAGGCATAGAGCGCCTGCAGGTCGGCATCATCAGTCTTGGCGAAATGCGTGTATGGAAACGCCGGATAGAGATGGCGACCGTCGCGATGAATGCCCTCGCGCATCGCACGCTCGAACGCGGGGTAGGACCAGGCGCCGATGCCGGTGTCGACATCGGGCGTGATGTTGGTGGTGTAGATCGTGCCGAACGGCGTCTCGAGCGGCCGGCCGCCGGCGTTCGCGATGCCGTGCTCCGAGGTGTGGCAGACGGCGCAGGCGCCGAGCGCCGCAAGCTCCTTGCCGCGCGCGATCGTCGCTGCGGAATAGACCGAGGCATCAGGCCGGGCGATCGGCGCGATCGCGCGCCAGGGCAGCACGGCCGCTCCGATCCCGATCGCCGCAGCGCAGAGTGCGGCAATGCCGGCGAGTACGCCGCCGCGTTTTGCAAATGGATTCTGCCATCTGCTGAGATCAGTGGTCTGCGCGGGCGGCGGAAGCGGTGCGGCCGCAGCAGGCTGCTCGCCGCGCAATCCCTTCAAAATGCGCTCCGGCGTGAACGGCAGCTCGCGAAAGCGCACGCCGGTCGCGTCATAGATCGCGTTGGCGATTGCGGCGGCGCTCGGCACCGACGCGGACTCGCCGACACCGAGCGGCGGCTGGTCCTGCCTCGGCAGCATCAGCACATCGATCTTGGGCAGCTCGGGGAATTTGATAATGGGGTAGGCGCCCCATTCCCGTGCCGTCACCGCGCCGCGCTCGAAGGAGACCTCCTCCATCAGCGCGCGGCTGGTCGACTGGATGACGTTGCCTTCGATCTGGTGCCGCACACCGTCGGGATTGATCATCAATCCGGAGTCCTGGCCGGCGACGACGCGCGTCACGCTGACATCGCCGGTCGCCTTGTTGACGGCGACATCGGCGATCCACGCCGACCATGCCGCGCCGTAACCTGGAAACTTGCTGTGCACGTACAGCGCATAGGCAAAGCCGCGGCCGCGCACGATGTCGCCGTCCGCCTCGGGCTCTTGCCGCACCGGGCGCGGCGTCCAGCCGGCGCGCTCGGCGACCGCGTTGACGAGATCGATCGCGCGTTGATCCTTGAGATAGCGCAGCCGGTATTCGATCGGGTCGACCTCGGCCTCGGCGGCAAGCTCGTCGATATAGGATTCATGCGCAAAGGTATTCGGCAGCGCCGAGACGCCGCGAAACCAGGACGCGCGCACGATCGGCGGCATGTCGTTGGCGACCACGCGCATGTTCTCATAATCGTAGGGTGGGATCGCGGTGCGGTCGCCCATCTCGAACACATCAGGTGTCGGCGCGATCCGCCCGGTGAGCAGCAGTGCCAAGGTCGGCGCGCCGTTCGAGGGATAGCGCGTGGCAAAGTCGTAGCCGGCGACGCTGCCGTCGGCATTGAGCCCGCCATTGACGTCCATCAGCTGCGCAGTGCCCTTCGGCTCCCACGCGTGTTCCTGCTCGCGGGTGAGCTGCACCCGCACCGGGCGGCCGACCGCGCGCGACAGCAATAGCGCATCGGCGGAGACGTCGTCGGCGCAGTTGCGGCCATAGCAGCCGGCGGCCTCCATCCGGATCACGTCGATCTCGGATTCCGGCCGCTGGATCAAGAGCGCGAGATCACCGCGCAGGATGTGCGGGTTCTGCGTGCCGGACCAGACGCGCATCGCGCCCTCACTGTAGTCGGCGACGGCGCAGGACGGACCGATCGAGCCGTGCATCTGGTAGGGCCAAACGTATGTCCGCTGCATCGGCTTGGCCGCGGCCTTGATCGCGGCATCGACGTCGCCCTTGTCGATCAATTGCCGCGGCGTTGAGGAATTGGCCCGCAGCGCCTGCTCGATGTCGGAGAGGTCGGTCAGCGCCGGTCCCGGCTTCCAGCTCACCTTGAGCTGCGCGGCGGCCTTGATCGCATTCTCCTCGCGCTCGGCGACGACGCCGACGAAGTCGCCGATCCGCACCACGGCGATGAGGCCGGGAACATCGCGCACCGAGGCTTCATCGACCGCGATCAGGCTGGTGCCGACGAACGGCCCGGCATCGACGCCGGCATAGGGCGGCCGCACGACGCGACCGTGCAGCATGCCCGGCACGCGCACATCGTGGACGTAGACGAGTTCGCCGGTGGCCTTCGCCGGCAGGTCGACGCGCGGCACGGACTTGCCGACCACGGAATAGGCGCTCACTTCCTTGACCGCAACGTCGTCGGCGAGCTCGAGCCGGATGGTCTCGTCGGCAATCAACTCGCCATAAGTAACGCTACGATTGTCGTGACCGCGGATCAGGCCGTCCTCGATCATGAGTTGATCGACCGGCAGCTCGAGCCGCTCAGACGCACGCGTGAGCAAGAAGTGCCGCGCTTGCGCTGCGGCCTTGCGCAGGGGAATGGCGGTGATTTGGATGGTCTCGCTCGCGATCGTCGCGCCCTGGTTCGGCACCACGGCGGTGTCGCCGAGGATCACGACCACGCGGGCAAAGGAGACGTCGAGTTCTTCGGCGACGATCTGGCCGAGTGCGGTGCGGATGCCGGTGCCGAGATCGACATGGCCGTTATAGGCGTTGACCGAACCGTCAGCCGTGACGGTGATAAAGGTCTCGAATGCGCCTTCCGCGCCCAGCACTGCCGGGCGAACGACCGACAGCGAGCCGCGCTTGCGTTGCTCGGGAGATCGTGCGTCCGCCATCAGTCGCGCGCCTCGAGCGCGTGGCCGGCGGCGCGCATCGCGGCGCGGATGATCTCGATATGCGCGCCGCAGCGGCAGAGATTGTAGCGCAGCGCTTCGAGCACCTCGTGCTCGGACGGATTGGGATTGCGCGTCAGCAGCGCCTTGGTGGTGATGATCATGCCGTTCAGGCAATAGCCGCACTGCGCGGCCTGTTCGCGGATGAAGGCGTCCTGCACCGGATCGGGATGCTCGCGCGTGCCGAGACCTTCGAGCGTGACGATGCTGCGCCCCGCGCAGCCTTCGATCGGAATCACGCAGGAACGCGCGGCGACGCCGTCGATCAGCACCGCGCAGGCGCCGCACTCGCCGAGCCCGCAGCCATATTTCGGTCCGTTCAATGCGAGATCGTTGCGCAGCACGTAAAGCAATGCGGTGTCGGGCGCGGCGTCGACATCATGATTCCTGCCGTTCACGGTCAGGCGCATTGCCCCGGTTCTCCCCTGATGTTTGCGCTGCAACGTTAGCGTCCGATCGCGGGCGAGGATAACGTTTGTATACAAACGTGCAAGCGGCGGCATGCCGCGCTGCAGCGAGTGCACGCTTTATGAACAGGGTGCGCAAGCGAATGGCAGGGTTTGATTGCAAAGGCCGCTTGACAGGCTTGATACCTGCGCGCAGGATCATTCGTATACGAACGATATAGGCAGGGAGGCGGAAGCGCAGTATGATCGACCGCCACCACAAGTCCAGGCTTGGTCACGATGGCTGACACAATGACCGTCGCCGCCGGCGACAAGATCCGCTGCGATGCCTGTCCGGTGATGTGCTACATCAAGCCGGGCGCGGCCGGCGCCTGCGATCGCTACGCCAATCACGACGGCACGCTGGTGCGGGTCGATCCGCATGTCGTGCTGGAGCGCACGCTCTCGCATGGCGGCAAGCTGGTTCCGTTCCAGGTCAGCGGCGACTGGGACGGCAAGATCGTCCGCCAGCCCGACCTCTTCGTCACCGCGATCGGCGCCGGGACGACCTATCCGGACTACAAACCGGCGCCCTTCATCGTGTCGTCGGAGGTCGACGGCGTCGACATGGTCACCGTGGTGACCGAGGGCATTTTCTCCTATTGCGGCGTCAAGGTGAAGATCGACACCGACCGCTATCTCGGGCCGGAAACCGCGACCGTGCGCGCGGACGGCGAGGCGGTCGGCCATGTCACGACCAGCGAATATGGCTCGCAGATGCTCTCGCTCGGCGGCGTGCATCATCTGACCGGCGGCTCCAAGAAGGAAGGCCGCGTCACCTGCGACACGCTGATGGATCTCTCCAACTGCAAGGCAGTGGAGCTCGTGATCGATGGCGGCGCCACCGTCGTGGTGCAGGCGGGCAAGCCGCCAATCGTCAACGGTGTGGCGGAAGAGCGCATGCGGGTCGGCTGCGGTTCGGCGACCATCGGCATGTTCGCCAAGCAGTGGCACGGCAAGGTCGATGAAGTCGTGGTGGTCGACGACCACATCACCGGCGTGCTCAGCGAGCACCAGGCCGGCAAGCTGCTCGACATCGCCGACACCGGCATCAAGATGAAGGGCCGCCGCTCGACGCCCGGCCGCTATTTCCAGGTCGCCGATCCCGGCACCGGGTGGGGCGGCACCAACATCTCCGATCCGCTGTCGATCCTCGGGCCCTTCAATGCCAAGGAGGCGCGGCCCGGGCTCACCATGCTGATGGTGTCGACCACAGGCGAGCATGCGTCCTACTACGTGCTCGATGAAGCCTTGAGGCCGGTCGAGACCGAAATGCCCGCCGATCTCAGATTTTCGGTCGAGCGCATTCAGGAGAATTGCGAGCCGGCGCTGTGCACTGTGCTGTTCATGGGCGGCGCGGGCGGATCGCTGCGCGCAGGGGTCACCGACAATCCGGTGCGGCTGACCCGCTCGGTCAAGGACGCTCTCACGAGGGTCACGAGCGGCGGCGCACCGGTCTATGTCTGGCCCGGCGGCGGCATCACCTTCATGGTCGATGTCACCCAGATGCCGGCCGGCGCGTTCGGCTATGTGCCGACGCCTGCGCTGGTGGCGCCGATCGAGTTCACGATGCGGCTGTCGGATTACGCGGCGCTCGGGGGCCATGTGGACTATGTCCGGCCGCTGTCATCGCTCCGGGACAGCGCCGAGGTCCGGCCGATGCCGTTTCTCCCGGGGCGGCGCGCATGAAAAGGCTCCCGCAAATCGCGCTTCTTCCTGACGGCAAGCGGCTGCATTTGCAGGACGGTCCCATTGATCTCGTCATCGAAGCCAAGGGCAGGGACGCCAACGTCAGCACCGCCTATCAGGCTGCG
The DNA here is from genome assembly GCF_001908235.1 of Bradyrhizobium sp. NAS96.2. Classification (GTDB taxonomy): domain Bacteria; phylum Pseudomonadota; class Alphaproteobacteria; order Rhizobiales; family Xanthobacteraceae; genus Bradyrhizobium. The sequence continues at coordinate 12,346 of NZ_LGHK01000215.1, read as the reverse complement.
GCGCAGCGCTTCACCGGTTTGCTCGATGAACTCTGCGTGGAGCTTGCCGAGCTGCGCAGTGCGGCGCGTCCCGATCATTGCGCGCTGAATGGCGTGGTCGCGCGGCGCATGCATGCGGCGGTCGCGCCGTTTGCCGCCGACTGCTTCATTACCCCGATGGCGGCGGTCGCTGGCTCGGTCGCCGAGGAAATCCTCAGCGCGATGGTCGGGGCGGCATCGCTCGATCGCGCCTATGTCAACAATGGCGGCGATATCGCGCTGCATCTCGGCGATGGCGAACAGTTCAGCGTCGGCCTGATGGACCGGCCGGACCGCCATGGCGTGATGCACACGATGACCGTAGATAGCGACATGCCGGTGCGCGGCATCGCGACCAGTGGCCGCCACGGCCGCAGCTTCTCGCTCGGCATCGCCGACGCCGTCACCGTGCTGGCGCGGACGGCATCGCAGGCCGATGCCGCGGCGACCGTGATCGCCAATGCGGTCGATCTGCCCGGCCATCCCGCAATCATCCGTCTTCCCGCCAACGAATTGCAGCCCGACAGCGATCTCGGCGTACGGCTGGTGACGCGCGATGTCGGGGTTTTGGCCGAACACGAGGTCGAGCAGGCGCTGGAGGCGGGGGCGGCGCAGGCGCGCATGCTCCTGACGTCGGGATTGATCGAGGGCGCGGCATTGCGTCTATTGGGCGAAACGCGAATTGTCGGTGCAACTGGGTTTGGGACGCCGGCGCCGCACGCGTTTCAGGGACAAACGATAAACAACATGCTGCAGGCATGACCGGGAGCGAGGCCAGATGAGCGCCGTCATTCGCAAGATCGTCACCGTGGTCGAGGAGACCCATCTGGAGATGGGCAAGACCATCGCACCGCCGACCCGGCGCGCCGCCGCCATCGCCGTGATCGAGAACCCCTTTGCCGGCCGCTATGTCGAGGATCTGTCGCCGCTGATCGCGATCGGCGAGGAACTTGGCGAATTGCTGTCGAAGCGGGCAGTCGCCGCGCTCGGCATCGATGGCGCCAAGGCGCACAGCTATGGCAAGGCCGCCGCCGTCGGCGAGAACGGCGAGCTCGAGCATGCGGCCGCGATCTTGCATCCGAAGATGGGCGCGCCGGTGCGCAAGGTGCTCTCCAAGGGCGCGGCGCTGATCCCGTCGTCGAAGAAGCGCTCGGGTCCCGGCACCACGCTGGACATTCCGCTCGGGCACAAGGATGCAGCTTTCGTGCGCAGCCATTTCGACGGCATGGAGGTCCAGATCAACGACGCGCCGCGGGCCAACGAGATCATGGTCGCGGTCGCGGTGACCGACAGCGGGCGGCCGCTGCCGCGGGTCGGCGGGCTGACGGTTGACGAAATCAAAGGCGAAGACGGATTGCGATAATCTCTTTCAAAACTGGAGGACGGGATGCGTGGTTATTTCGTAGGGGCGGGATTGGCGATCGCGGTCGCGGCCATGACAACGGGCGCCATGACGACGCAGGCCATGGCGCAGAGCGAAATCAAGATCGGCGAGATCAACTCTTACTCCTTGCTGCCGGCGTTCACCGAGCCCTATCGCAAGGGCTGGCAGCTTGCGGTGGAAGAGATCAATGCGGCCGGTGGCATCAGTGGCAAGAAGCTCGTCGTCATTTCCAAGGATGACGGCGGCAAGCCGGCCGATGCGCAGACCGCGGCCAACGAGCTGGTGTCGAGCGAAAACGTCGCGATGCTGACAGGCACGTTCCTCTCCAATATCGGCCTCGCGGTCTCTGACTTCGCCAACCAGAAGAAGGTGTTCTTCCTCGCCGCGGAGCCGCTGACCGACGCGATCACCTGGTCGAAGGGTAATCGCTACACGTTCCGCCTGCGGCCCTCCAACTACATGCAGGCGGCAATGCTTGTGGAAGAAGCCGCAAAGCTTCCCGCAAAGCGCTGGGCGACGATCGCGCCGAACTATGAATACGGCCAGTCCGCGGTCGCGGTGTTCAAGAAGCTGATGTCGGAGAAGCGGCCCGATATCCAGTGGGTCGACGAGCAGTGGCCGCCGCAGGGCAAGATCGACGCCGGCCCGGTGGTGCAGGCGACTGCCGCAGCGAACCCCGAGGCGATCCTCAACGTCACCTTCGGTGCCGACCTCGTCAAGCTCGTGCGCGAGGGCAACACCCGTGGCCTGTTCAAGGGCCGCACCGTGGTGAGCTTCCTGACCGGCGAGCCGGAATATCTCGATCCGCTGAAGGACGAGACGCCGGAAGGCTGGATCGTGACCGGCTATCCCTGGTACTCGATCAAGACGCCCGAGCACGACGCGTTCCTGAAGGCTTATCAGGCCAAGTACAACGATTATCCGCGGCTCGGTTCGATCGTCGGCTACCAGACCATCAAGGCGGCCGCGGCGATCCTTGCGAAGGCCGGCTCGAGCGATCCGGAGAAGCTGATCGCGGCGGCGGAAGGCATCTCGATGCCATCGCCGTTCGGCGAGATCACCTTCCGCAAGATCGATCACCAGTCGACGCTCGGCGCTTTCACCGGCAAGACCGCGCTGAAGGACGGCAAGGGCATCATGGTCGACACCGCCTATCGCAAGGGTTCGGATTATCTGCCCGGCGATGCCGAGATCGAGAAGCTGCGGCCGAAGGATTGATTTTCTTCTCCCTCGCCCCGCTCTTGCGGGGAGAGGGCGTAGGCGGCCTTGGCCGCCGTCTAGAAGGAACGCCGATGCGAAGCATCAGCTCTGGTGAGGGGCTGTCTCCACGAGTTGTGCTCGCGGAGAGTCCCCCTCACCCGAAACTGAAGCTCGCGCTTGAGTTTCGACCTCTCCCCGCAGGCGGGCGAGGTGAAGGAAAGTGACGCTTGTGATCTCCAACGCGGACCGCCCATGGCCTTCTACGTCGTCCAGTTCCTGACCGGTCTTGCCAGCGCGGCGTCGCTGTTCCTGGTCGCTTCGGGCCTCTCGATCATCTTCGGCGTGACGCGGATCGTGAATTTCGCGCATGGCGCGTTCTACATGCTCGGCGCCTATGTCGCCTTCACGCTGACCGAGCGCTTTTCCAGCGCGTTCGGCTTCTGGGGCGGCATCGTCGTCGCCGCACTGGCGGTTGCCGCGATCGGCGTGCTGGTCGAGATGGTGCTGCTGCGCCGGATCTACCATTCGCCCGAGCTGTTCCAGCTGCTCGCCACCTTCGGCCTGACGCTGATGGTCGAGGACCTCGTGGTGCTGATCTGGGGCCCGGACGATCTGGTCGGCCGCCGCGCGCCGGGCTTCAAGGGCGCGATCGATTTCTTCGGCCAGAACATTCCAAGCTACGATCTGTTCCTGATCGTGCTCGGTCCGGTGGTGCTCGGCGTGCTCTGGCTCTTGTTCCAGCGCACCCGCTGGGGCGTCCTGGTGCGCGCGGCGACGCAGGACCGCGACATGGTCGCAGCGCTCGGCGTCAATCAGAAATGGCTGTTCACCAGCGTGTTCGCGCTTGGCGTCTTCCTCGCCGCGCTCGGCGGCGCGCTGCAGATTCCGCGCGATGCGGTCAATCACGCGATGGATCTGCGCGTCATCGTCGAGGTCTTCGTCGTGGTCGTGATCGGCGGCCTCGGCAGCATCATCGGCGCCTTTGTCGCGGCGGTGCTGGTGTCGGAGCTCAACGCGTTCGGCATCCTGATCTTCCCGAAGATCTCCATCATCCTGGTGTTCCTGGTGATGGCGGTGGTGCTGATCGTCCGTCCGTGGGGCCTGTTCGGCAAGCCGGAGGCGCCGGCGCGGCGCACGCCGGGCCTCACGGTCAATCCGTGGCGGCCGCTGACCACGAATGAACGGCTTGCGGCGATCGCCGTGCTGGTCGTCGCCGCCGCGCTGCCGTTCGTCGCCGGCAATTACCTGCTCACCGTCGGCTCGGAGATCGCGATCTTCGTGATCTTCGCGGTCAGCCTGCACTTCCTGATGTCGGTCGGTGGGCTCGCCTCGTTCGGCCATGCGGCGTACTTCGGCCTCGGCGCCTATGGCGTGGCGCTGCTCGCCAAGATGGCGGGCCTGCCGATGATCGCCTGCCTGCTGCTCGGCCCGCTGCTCGGGTTACTCGGTGCCGCCGTGTTCGGCTTCTTCGCGGTGCAGCTCTCGGGCGTCTATTTCGCGATGCTGACCTTGGCGTTTGCCCAGATCGTGTGGTCGATCGCGTTCCAGTGGGTATCGGTCACCGGCGGCGACAACGGCATTCTCGGGGTCTGGCCTTCGAGCTGGGCGGCGAGCCCGTCGCATTTCTACTGGCTGTCGCTCGGCATCGCCGCGCTCGCGGTGGTGATCCTGCGCATCATCGTGTTCTCGCCGTTCGGCTTCGCGCTGCGTGCGACGCGCGACTCGCCGCTGCGCAGTGAAGCCGTCGGCATCAACGGCAAGCGCATCCAGTGGACCGCCTTCGTGATCGCGGGCACCGTCGCCGGCCTCGCCGGCGCGTTGTTCGCCTATCTCAAGGGCAGCGTGTTCCCCGACAACATGGGGATCTCGCTGTCGGTCGATGCGCTGGTCATGGTGCTGCTCGGCGGCGTCGAGACGGTGTCGGGCGCGGTGGTCGGTGCCATCGTCTACAAGGCGCTCAACATCTGGCTGGTCAGCCAGACCGATCTCTCCAAGCTGGTGCTTGGCGGTTTCGTCGTGCTGATCGTGGTCGCATTCCCGAAGGGCATCGTCGGCACGCTGGAAGCCTTCATGCATCGCCGCCGCAAATCCTCGTCATCGGCGTCGTCGCCCTTGCTGACCTCCCGCATCGAGAGCGCCGAATGAGCATGGTTCCCACATTGCTGTCGGTCGAGGGGCTGACCAAATCCTACGGCGGCGTGCACGCGGTGCGCGGCGTCGCGTTCGAATTGCGCGCCGGCGAGATCCTGGCGCTGATCGGACCGAACGGCGCCGGCAAAAGCACCTGCTTCGACATGCTCAACGGCCAGAACATTCCCGATAGCGGCCGCATCCGCGTGCTCGGCGCGGAGACCACCGGCAAGAAGCCGCGCGTGATCTGGCGCATGGGCGTCGGCCGCACCTTCCAGATCGCGGCGACATTCCCGACCATGACGGTGCGTGAGAATGTGCAGGTCGCGCTGGTGTCGCATGGCCAGCATTTGTTCAATCTGTGGGCTTCGACCGCGCGTCACGCGCGCGAGGAGGCCGGGCGTCTGCTCGACCTGGTCGGGATGGGCGCCTATGCGGAGCGGCCCTGCGGCGAGCTCGCCTATGGCGACGTCAAGCGGCTGGAGCTTGCGATCGCGCTCGCCAACCAGCCAAAACTGCTGCTGATGGACGAGCCGACCGCCGGCATGGCGCCGCGCGAGCGCGTCGAATTGATGCGGCTGACGGCGCGGATCGCGCGCGAGCAGTCGATCGGCGTGCTGTTCACCGAGCATGACATGGACGTGGTGTTCGAGCATGCCGACCGCATCCTGGTGCTCAACCGCGGCACGTTGATCGCCGAAGGCTCGCCCGAGGAGGTCCGCGGCAATGCCCAGGTGCGGGCGATCTATCTCGGCGAAGGCCTGCTCTACGACGCGCGCCATCGCGAGGGAGCATCGGCATGAAGCTCACGGTGAACGATCTCAACAGCTTCTACGGTCCGGCGCATATCCTGTTCGACATCGCGCTCGAGGTCGGCGAGGGCGAGGTGGTGGCGCTGCTTGGCCGCAATGGCGCCGGCAAGTCGACCACGTTCCGCTCCATCGTCGGCCTGGTCGAGAACCGCTCCGGCCGCGTGATGTTCGAGGGCAGCGACGTCTCTGATCTGCCGACGCATGCGATCGTGCGCGGCGGGCTCGGCTATGTGCCGGAGGAACGGCGTATCTTCACGGATCTGACGGTCGAGGAAAATCTCGAGGTCGGCCGCCAGCCGAAGCGGGCGGGCGCGCCGCAATGGGACCGCGAAAAACTGTTCAAGCTGTTTCCCAATCTCGGCGAGATGCGCGGCCGGCCCGGCGGGCGCATGAGCGGCGGCGAGCAGCAGATGCTGACGATCGCACGGACATTGATGGGCAATCCGTCGCTGGTGCTGCTCGATGAACCCTCGGAGGGGCTATCGCCAAAAATTGTCGAGCAGATGGTCGATGCGATCCTGGCGATGAAGAAAGAGGGTGTCAGCATCGTCGTGTCAGAGCAGAATTTGCATTTCGCCCGGCTGATCTCCGATCGCGCCTACATCATCGAGCGCGGCCGGATCTGTTTTGGCGGCACCATGGCGGAACTCGATGCGCGTCCGGATATCCGCGATGCGCATCTGTCGCTGTAAAGGGCGGGGTGGAACGATGGCGAGGACTGCTGCACAGAAGCGAGGCGTCAAGGCGGCCAAGCCTGGTTACGTGCTCGACGAGCAGATCGGCTTCATCTTGCGCCAGGTGTCGCAGCGGCACGCCGTGATCTTCGCCCGCGAGATCGGCATCAATTTGACACCGACGCAATGGGCGGCGCTGTCGAAGCTGTCGGAGGTCGGCGCCTGTTCGCAGAACCAATTGGGGCGGCTGACCTCGATGGACGTTGCGACCATCAAGGGCGTGATCGATCGCCTGACCGCGCGCGGCCTGACCGAGACCTCGCCCGATCCCAATGACGGCCGCCGCCTGCTGGTGAGCCTGACGCGCGCCGGCCAGCAGATGGCCGACAAGGCCGCGCCGAATGCGTTGGTCATTTCCAGGGAGACGCTCGCGCCACTCGACGCCAAGGAGCGCGAAACGCTGATCGCGCTGCTCGGGAAATTGCGGTGACGCAAATCTGAGACCGTCACCCCCGCGCAACGGCTTTGCCGTTGTCGCTGGAGGTGCTCGCCTCTTCGGCGAGCCTCGAAGGGCGACGGCCCGGCTTTGGCCGCGCAGACATAGCCGGGCCGTGCATCCTTCGAGGCTCGCAAGAGCTCGCACCTCAGGATGACGGCACATCCATCGGTACCTACTTCGCTACGATCTCCGGCACCTTGCCTGCGGGCGGGGTGTTGCGGCTGCGCTGGGTGCGGACGATGCCGTCGATGATGGTCATGCCGATGCCGGGGAGATCGCCGAGCTGAACGCTCTCCAGGATGTTCTTGCCCGGCGAATGCTGCGCCTTGTCCATCAGCACGAAATCGGCGGAGCGGCCGACCTCGATCAGGCCGCAGTCGAGCTCGCGCATCCGCGCGGTGTTGCCGGTGGCAAGGCAGAACGCCAGCTCGGCGGGCAGCTCGCCGAGCGAGGACAGCAGCGAGACCATCCGCAGGATGCCGAGCGGCTGCACGCCGGAGCCGGCCGGCGCGTCGGTGCCGAGGATGACGCGGTGCAGATCGCCCATCTCGCGCGCGGTGCGCAGCGTGAACAGCGCCGAGCGCTCGTTGCCGTTGTGCACCAACTCGAGCCCGCGCTTGCAGCCCTCGCAGATGCAGCGGATCTGGTCGTCGGGCAGCGCGGTGTGGCCGCCATTGATGTGGCCGACCACGTCGGTGTCGGCTTCCAGCACCACGTCCTTGTCGATCAGGCCGGAGCCGGGAATGGAAGGACCGCCGGTGTGGATCGTGCTTTGAATGCCGTATTTGCGCGCCCAGCCGACCATCTTGCGTGCGGTCGGCCCGTCCTTCACGCCACCTAGCCCGACCTCGCCGAGCAGCTTGACGCCGGCGGCGGCCATTTCCTTGAAATCGTCCTCGACCATCTCGCATTCGATCACGGGCGCGCCGGCATGCACCTTCACGCCGCCGGGCCGCAGCGTCCAGAACGCGCGCTGCGCGAAGATCGCCATCGCCTTCACGCCGACGACGTCGCGCGGCCGTCCGGGCATGTGCACCTCGCCGGCGGAGATCATGGTGGTGACGCCGCCATGCAGATAGCTGTCGATCCAGTTGATCTGGTTCTGCCGCGGCGTCCAGTCGCCGGCGACGGGATGGACGTGGCTGTCGATCAGGCCGGGCGCGACCGTCGTTCCCATGGCATCGACGATCGTGGTGGCGCCTTCGGTATCGACGTCCTTGAGGCGGCCGATCGCTGATATCTTGCCGTTCTCGGCGACGATGGTATCGGCATCCAGGATCGGCTTCTCCAAAGCTCCCGACAGCAAGAGCCCGATATTGCGGATCACCAGCTTGCTGGGGCCGGTGGCCTGGGGCGCGTCGTGAGCCATGGGTGTTTTCCTTCTGCTTTCTTTCCGAAACTGCCCGGGAATTTGAGCCCGGCTTGACTTTTCGATCAAGCCGGATTATTCGTTTGTATACGAATGATCGTATACAAACGATCCGGCCGGTCAACAGGGTTCTAGTCCTTCCCCGCCGCAGCACAAATCAGGGATTGGTGCGATGAGCAATTTCAACCAGGAAAGCGTCCTCAGCGTTCATCACTGGACCGACACGCTGTTCTCCTTCAAGACCACGCGCAATCCGTCGTTCCGCTTCCGCAACGGCGAGTTCACCATGATCGGGCTCAAGGTCGGCGAGAAGCCGCTGCTGCGCGCCTACAGCGTCGCCAGCGCGAATTACGAGGACACGCTCGAGTTCTTCTCGATCAAGGTTCCGGACGGTCCGCTCACCTCGCGCCTCCAGCACCTCAAGGAGGGCGACGAGATCATCGTCAGCCGCAAGGCGACCGGCACGCTCGTGATCGACAACCTCGAGGACGGCCGCAACCTCTATCTGATCGGCACCGGCACCGGCCTCGCGCCGTTCCTCAGCGTGATCAAGGATCCCGAGACCTATGACCGGTTCGAGAAGGTCGTGCTGCTGCATGGCTGCCGCCGGGTCAAGGAGCTCGCCTATGGCGAGATGATCACCGAGACGCTGCCGCAGGACGAACTGATCGGCGAATTGGTGCGCGACCAGCTGATCTACTATCCGACCGTGACGCGCGATCCGTTCCGCAACCGCGGCCGCATCACCGACCTGATCACCTCGGGCAAGCTGTTCGCCGATATCGGCCTGCCGGCGCTCGATGCCGCGCATGACCGCGTCATGATCTGCGGCTCGCCGGCGCTGGTCGCCGACACCCGCACGCTGCTGAATGGCCGCGGCTTCGTCGAAGGCAATCACGGCGAGCCGGCGCAGTTCGTGGTGGAGAAGGCGTTCGCCGAGCGTTGATCTTCGCAGTGATCCCTAGCCCCGTCATTGCGAAGGGTTCGCGACAAGGTTGCACGGCAATATTGCGCTGAAGCGACGAAGCAATCCATCTTCCGGTACAGCCGGAAGCAATGGATTGCTTCGCGTCGTTTCCAGTGATGCGGATGGCGTTACGGCCTGACCGCCGGCGTCTCCACCGGCATGCCGCGCGCCCGCGACATCAGATAGAGCTCGAGCTCGACCAGCTCCGGCGAGCCGTAATCATAGGCCTGCGCCCGGATGCCGGTGATGCAGGCGCGCAGCCGCCGCTGCAACGATCCGAGCGCCTGCCACTCCAGCCGGTACAGCGGATAGCCGGTCGGTTGTCCCTGCGTGATCGCGCTGCCCGCGAGCTTCTTGTCCCAATTATCGTCGTGGCAGTTGGCACAGGCCAGATTGAGCTGGCCCTGCCGCTGCATGAACAGCGCATGGCCCTTCTCGACGAACGGCGCGAGCTCCGGATCGTCGCCGGGCTCGATCGGCACACCGCGCGATTGCTCCGCGATATAGGCAGTCAGCGCCAGCAGCTCGCGGCTTTCATAGGCAAACGGCGAGGCCTGCTGGTGGTTGGTGCGGCAGAGGTTGATCCGCGCTTCGAGGTCGACCGGCTTGCCAAGGGCCTTCTCGAAGGCCGGGTAGTGCGCCGCGACGCCCTTCATGCTGACGCGCGCATCGTTGTGACAGTCCGCGCAGGCCTTGTCCGCGCTGCCGGCCTTGCGCTTCCACAGCGTCTCGCCGTCGAGCACCGAGAGCATGCCGGGATTGGCGGTGTCCTCGTCCTGCATCGCCTTGGTGTCCGCGCTCATGAAGCTGTAACCGGAGCGGCGCTGGTCCAGCGGGATCTCGGCGGCGAGCGCCGCGCCCGCCATCGCCGTTAGCAGCGCGATGCAGGCCGTAATCCTCATTCGACCGTGATCGAAGCCTGTGCGGTCTCCGAAAACCCCTTGTCGCCGATCCATTCGAACTCGAACTTGCCGCTCTCGGTCACGGTGGTGAAGAAGGTGAAGAACGGATTGGCGGCGATCGCCGGAAACAGGTCGGCGCGGAACAGTTCGGTGCCGTTGAAGCGGCAGGTGAAGCTCGTGATGATGTCGCGCGGCACCACGCTGCCGGAAGCGGTGTGGCGATAGCCGGTCTCCATGATGTGCGACATCAGCGTCTTGATCTCGATGACGTCGCCGCGCTTGGCCTTCTTCGGCACGTTGATCAGGGCCGACGGCATCAGATCGCCTCCTCGGTGCAGGCGGCAAGCGTCACCACGACGTCTGCGGTCGCCGACCAGAACGTGTCGTCGGACAGCCGCGCGATCGCCGTCACCTTCTGGCTGTCCGCAAGGCGGATGCGGGTCGACACCTGGGCGCGCCCGGCGCGCGGCCCGAGATAGAAATTGCCGATGTTCGGCTGCGGGTTCTTCTCGTTGAAGACGTGGATGCTCTTCACATATTCGTCGGCCGTCATCGGGCTGGTGACGCTCACCGTCATCGGCACGGTGTTGCCGTTCTCGACCAGCGGCGGGATGTCGAGCTTGACCTTGCCGGTGCGCACATTGGCTTCGCCGACGACGTTGCGGATCGCGGCCTGCAGCATCGCTGGCGTCGCGTTGGCCGGGCGCACGATCACCATTGCCGCCGCGCCGCCGGTGAGGCCGAAAAACGTTCGCCGGGTGTGCTCAGAATTCGCCATGCTTGGTCCTAGTTCCGCAGTGTCACCAGATAAGCCACGATATCCTCGATCTGCTCCGCCGACAGGATCGGCTTGCCGCGCCATGGATTGCCGACGCGCGTGAGGCCGTCGACGCGATAATAGGACGGCATGATCGTCGTCGCATTGAGATGCGCCGCATCGACCAGGCGGAGCCGCAACTGTCCTTCCGACCAGCGGCTGCCGCTGCCCGTGAGGTTCGGCGCGAGGTCGCCCTGGAACGCCTGTTCGGGAAATGGGCCGCTGTGGCAGAGGATGCAAGTGCTGGAACGCTCGACCACGAGCGCACGGCCGTGGGTCGCGTCGCCCTTGGTTCCCGTCAGCGGTTGCGGGATAGCATCGCCCACCACGGTGGTGGGCCGCAATTCCTCAGCTCCTGCGAGCGCGCAAGCTGCGAACGCGATCGTTGCAAGCGATACGATGAGGGAGCGCCTAGCCAAAGGCCTCTCCCGTGATCGCCTTGAACCAGTCGAGCGCGTGTTCGGCCTCGCGCTGGCGCACCTCGCGTGGCGCGTCGACCGGGCTCGTGGTCACCTCCGCCTCGGCGTACTGATCCTCCTTGGGCTGATAGATGCCCTTCAGCGAGAACGCGTAGCCTGGAGCGACCGTGTTGTAGCAGGCGCCGTCGAGTCGCTGCGTCTCCGGCGCCTTGCCCGCAAGTGCGTTGACGATTGCCGCCGCGCAGGCCCGGCCTTGCGCCGCCGCCGCGGAGGCGGATTTCGGAATGCCGCCGGCGATTGCAGCGTCACCGATGACGTGAATGTTGGGCACAAGCTTGGAGGTAAAGGTCACCGGATCGATCGGGCACCAGCCGGTGTGGTCGGCAGCACCGGCGATCTCGGCGATGCGGCCGGCTCTTTGCGGCGGGATCACATTGGCAACCGCCGCGGTGTAGTTGCCGAAGTCGGTGACGATCTCGTTGGTCGCCGGATTGACCGACGTGACGCGGCCGCCTTGTGACAGCGCAATCCGCTCGATCATGCCGGGATAGAGCTCGCTCCAGGCTTTCTCGAACAGTTTTTGCTGCGAGTAATTGTCCTTGGCGTCGAGCACCAGGATTTTCGACTTCGGCTTTTTCGCCTTCAGGTAATGCGCGATCAGGCTGGCGCGCTCGTAAGGCGCGGGCGGACAGCGCAGCGGCGCGGCCGGCACCGCGATCACGACGAGGCCGCCATCGTCCATCGCCTCGAGCTGCCTGCGCAGCAGCATGGTCTGCTCGCCAGCCTTCCAGGCGTGCGGCATCTTTTCGGCGGCGGCCTCGTCGTAGCCGGAGAGGGCATCGAAGTGCATGTCGATGCCGGGGGCGAGCACAAGCCGGTCGTAGGAGAGCGTTGTGCCGTCAGTGAGAGCGATGCTGCGCGCCCGCGCGTCGACCTTGCTGGCCGCCTGCGCGGCAACCGTGATGCCGTCGGCCACAACCTTGTCATAGGTGAATTGCTGCGAGGTGAGCTCGCGCAGGCCTGCGATCACCTCGTTGCTGAACGGACAGGCGGTAAAAGTCCTGTTCGGCTCGATCAGCGTGACCTGGAGTTTTGCATCGAGCCGACGCAGCGCCCGCGCACAGGCCGCGCCGCCGAAGCCGCCGCCGATCACCG
>NZ_LGHK01000214.1 GCF_001908235.1 Bradyrhizobium sp. NAS96.2 | reverse complement strand
TCAGCAGCCGCCGGCTGCGGCCGACGCCACGGCTCCAGCTCCGGCCGCGCCCGCGAGCGACGGCCAGATCCGCACGGTCGGCCCGACCTTCATTCAGCAGAAGAAGCAGTAGAAGCCCGTCCGCGAACTCATTCCCCACCTCTCCCGCTTGCGGGGGAGGTCATATCGCATCGAAGATGCGATATGGGTGGGGGCTCTCTCCACGTCGGCGGTCTCGCTCGCGGCGACACCCCCACCCCGACCCTCCCCCGCAAGCGGGAGAGGGGGAAGAGCCTCGTGGCATTCGAGAGGGTTCAGCCCTCGAACGCCTCCGCCGACGCGCGCGAGGTGCGCGCCACCAGCTTCTCGTCGGGCTCCGGCAACGCCTTGCCGAAATCGCGGAAGCGGTTGGTGATGGGATAGCGGCGGTCGCGGCCGAAATTCTTGCGCGTCACCTTCACCCCCGGCGCGGCCTGCCGCCGCTTGTATTCGGCGATGTTGAGCAGGCGGTCGACGCGGGTCACCACGTCGCGGTCGAAGCCGGCCTCGATGATGGTCGCAAGCGGCTCCTCGCGCTCCACTAGCCGCTCGAGGATCGCATCCAGCACCTCGTAGGGCGGCAGCGAATCCTGATCGGTCTGGTTCTCGCGCAATTCCGCGGTCGGCGGCCGGATGATGATGTTGACCGGGATCACCTCGCCCGAGGGGCCGAGCGCACCGTCCGGCTTCCAGGCATTGCGCAGGCTGGACAGGCGGAACACCTCGGTCTTGTAGATGTCCTTGATCGGGTTGAAGCCGCCGTTCATGTCGCCATACAGCGTGGCGTAGCCGACCGACATTTCCGACTTGTTGCCGGTCGTCACCACCATGGCGCCGGTCTTGTTGGAGATCGCCATCAACAGCGTGCCGCGGGCGCGCGCCTGCAAATTCTCCTCGGTGATGTCGCGCTCCAGCCCCTTGAACACCGGTGCCAGGATTGTCTCGAACCCGTTCACGGCATCCGCGATCGGCAGGATCTCGTAGCGGATACCGAGCGCGGCGGCGAGCTTGGCGGCGTCGTCGAGCGACACCTGCGCGGTGTAGCGGAACGGCAGCATCACGCCGCGCACCTTGTCGGCGCCGAGCGCATCGACCGCGATCGCCGCGCACAACGCCGAGTCGATGCCGCCGGAGACGCCGAGCAGCACGCCGGGAAAGCCGTTCTTGCGGACGTAGTCGCGCAGGCCGAGCACGCAGGCCGCGTAATCGGCCTTGTCGCCCTCGAGCTGCGCCGTGCTCGGCCCGTTGCAGCGCCAGCCATCCGCCGTCTTGCGCCAGGTCAGCGTCGTGATGTTCTCCTCGAACGCCGGAAGCTGCGCCGCGACCGAGAGATCGGCATTCAGCGCGAACGAGGCGCCGTCGAAGATCAATTCGTCCTGGCCGCCAACTTCATTCAAATAGACCAGCGGCAGCCCGCTCTCGGTGACCCGCGCCACCACGATCGACAGCCGGAGATCGGCCTTGTCGCGGGCATAGGGCGAGCCGTTCGGCACCACGAGGATCTCGGCGCCGGTCTCGGCGAGACATTCGACGACGTTCTCGTATTCCTCTGACTCCTCGAGCCAGATGTCCTCGCAGATCGGCACACCGATGCGCACGCCGCGCACCGTCACCGGACCCGGCGCCGGACCGCGCGCGAACAGCCGCTTCTCGTCGAACACGCCGTAATTCGGCAGATTGGCCTTGTAGCGCAGCGCGGCGATGCGGCCGCCGTCGAGCAGCGCGCAGGCATTGTAGAGCTTGCCGTCCTCGACCCAGGGCGTGCCGATCAGCATGGCCGGACCGCCGTCTTTGGTCTCGCGCGCCAGTTCCTCGACCGCGGCGCGGCAGGTCGCCTGGAACGCCGGCTTGAGCACCAGGTCCTCCGGCGGATAGCCGGCGAGGAACAGCTCCGACAGCACCACGAGATCGGCGCCGTCGGCCTTAGCTTTCTCGCGCGCCGCACGCGCTTTCGCGGCGTTGCCGGTGACGTCACCGACCGTCGGATTGAGTTGCGCCAGGGTGATCTTGATCTGTTGTTCGCTCATAGCTTTATGTTGTCCCGCACAAGGGCAAACTTCAATGGCCGTCCGGTCATGGTGCGATTGCAGAAATCGCACTGGGATCCCTGGTCAGGGTGCAAGCTCCGCCCTCACCTCGCCGAGCAGCGCCAGAGCACCCAACCGGCCCAATTCGTCCGAACATTTTGCGCTCTTGCCGTAGCAGCAGAATGCGACGGTGACCCGTTCGGACAGCGGCCCGATAAGCGGCAAGCCGCTGTCGCCAAAGCTGGTCATGCAGGGCACGACGCGGCGCTCTTCGAACTTGAGGCCGCGGATGCGATCGAGGATCTGCGCTTGCAGGCGATCCGCGACGTCAACCGATCCGCCCGACCGGAACCAGTCCTTGATGTCAGCCTCGCTGCCGAGCGGAAGATCGACCGGATCTCCGCCGAGCTTCAACCAGGTCTGGCCGTCCGGATACGGGATCGGCGGCAGGATGTAGGGGTTGTCGCCCTTCGGCCCGAGACAGCGCATCGACGGCATGCCGGCCAGGCGTTCGACCTCCGCCCGATCGAGCCGGAACAGCGCCGCGGTGCGCGCGTAGACCGTAACACCGAGCGATCGGCCGAGCAGCGATTGGGTATGCCCGCCGGCGGCAACCAGCACACGCTCGGCCTCGAGGTTGCCCGATCGCGTCCGGATCGTCACACCGGAAGCGGTTTCCGAAATCCCGAGCGCCGCTTCGTCGATGATCCGCGCACCCGCGCGCTCCGCCGCGATCGTCTGCGCCCGCACCAGGCGCCGCGGGCTGATGTAGCCGGCATTGCGCGGCTCGAAATAGCCCAGCATGCCCGCGGTTGATTTCAGGAACGGAAACCGCTCGGCGAGCGCCGCGTCCGGATAGGCTTCACAGGAAATCACCTCGTCGGCGCAGACATCGCCGATCGAGGCGACATCGGTGGTTTCGCTGTTGCCGACGTGAAGCGCGCCGGCCTCCCGGTAGAAATCGACACCGCTTTCCGCAGCAATCTCGCCGTAACGCGCGATCGCGGCGCGGTTCATCTGCCGCCAGAAGGCTTGCGGATCGTAGGTCCGTGTGATGCGGCCTTCGTCATAGTGGCTGCCGAACACACCGTCATGGCGCGCAAAATCCGCTGGCTCACCGGGCCCGATCAGTGCGACCTCGTGACCCATCTTGGTCAGATGTCGCGCGGCCGCCGACCCGATCAGACCTCGTCCGATCACCGCAAGCTTGATCGGCTTATTCACGATCACGGTTAGAATGCACCCAAGCGCTCGGCGAGGGCGAACAGCCAGAACAGCCCGGCCATCGCAAGCGCGACGCCGACGGCGGCGGAGCCCATGTCCTTGACCCGCCCGATCTGCGGGTCGTGATCCATGGTCAGGCGGTCGGCGAGCTTCTCGATCGCGGTGTTGAGCAGCTCGATCACGAGCACCAGCACCACGGTCGCGACCAGCTCGAACCGACGCATCACGGTGGCGCCGACCAGCCAGGCCAGCGGCACCGACAGCACCAGCGCCACAACCTCCTCGCGGATCGCCTGCTCCGAGCGGATGGCGAATGCCAGCCCGTTGCGCGAGTTGATGGTGGCTCGCCAGAACCTCAGCAAGTCACTGCCCCCAAGTCACTGCCCCCAACTCGCCTGCCCCAAATCATAACCCCGCGGCGGCCGGCATCGGTTTGACCTTGCCGGCGCGCTCCTGCTTGAGCAACTCGGCGATCAGGAAGGCCATGTCGATCGACTGTTCGGCGTTGAGACGGGGATCGCAGACCGTGTGATAGCGGTCGTTGAGATCCTCATCAGTGATGGCGCGCGCGCCCCCGATGCATTCGGTGACGTCCTGCCCGGTCATCTCCAGATGCACGCCGCCGGCATGGGCGCCCTCGGCGGCATGGATTGCGAAGAACGACTTCACCTCCGCCAGCACGCGGTCGAACGGCCGCGTCTTGTAGCCCGAGGTCGAGGTGATGGTGTTGCCGTGCATCGGATCGCACGACCAGACCACGACGCGGCCCTCGCGCTGCACGGCGCGGATCAGGCCCGGCAGGTGGTCGCCGACCTTGTCGGCGCCGAACCGGTTGATCAGGGTCAGGCGTCCCGGCTCGTTGTCGGGATTGAGGATATCGATCAGCTTCAAGAGCTCGTCCGGCTTCAGCGACGGGCCGCATTTCAGGCCGATCGGGTTCTTGATGCCGCGGAAATATTCGACATGGCCGTGGTCGAGCTGACGGGTGCGGTCGCCGATCCAGATCATGTGGCCCGAGGTCGCGTACCAGTCGCCGGTGGTGGAATCGACCCGCGTCATCGCCTGCTCGTAGCCGAGCAGCAGCGCCTCGTGGCTGGTATAAAAATCGGTGGCGCGCAGCTCGGGATGGCTCTCGAGATCGAGGCCGCAGGCGCGCATGAAGTTCAGCGCGTCCGAGATGCGGTCGGCGAGTTCCTTGTAGCGGCGGGACTGCGGCGAATCCTTCAGGAAGCCGAGCATCCATTGATGCACGCTGCCGAGATTGGCGAAGCCGCCGGTCGCAAACGCGCGCAGCAGGTTCAGCGTCGCCGCGGATTGGCGATAGGCCATCAGCTGGCGCTGCGGATCGGGAACACGCGCTTCCGGCGTGAAGGCGATGTCGTTGACGATGTCGCCGCGATAGCTCGGCAGCTCGACGTCGCCCTGCTTCTCGGTCGGCGACGAGCGCGGTTTTGCAAACTGCCCGGCGATGCGGCCGACCTTCACCACCGGCAGCGCGCCGGCATAGGTCATGACAACGGCCATCTGCAGCAGCACGCGGAAGAAGTCGCGGATGTTGTTGGCGCCGTGCTCGGCAAAGCTCTCGGCGCAGTCGCCGCCCTGCAGCAGGAAGGCCTCACCGGCCGCGACCCGGCCGAGCGCCTTCTTCAGGCTGCGCGCCTCGCCCGCGAACACCAGCGGCGGAAAGGTCGCCAGCTGGGCCTCGACATCGGCCAATGCCTTGGCATCGGGATAATCGGGCACCTGCAGCACCTTCTTGGCGCGCCAGCTATCGGGTGTCCACCGCTCGGACATGAGGTCAACTCCTGAGCAAAAACCGCGACTTAATCGCGGGCATACGGAAAGCCCGGCTTATACACAGGGCGCCGGTCTCCCGCTAGAAGGATTCCTGCAATTCCGTCAAGCCCTTGCAAGAAAATCCGAATTCGCATTTGGTAGAGCATAGCATGAATGCCGGGGAAATCGCCGTGGCCGCCGCCGCGCTGGACGACGTTTTTAGCGACGACATCGTCGTGCCAGCCGCGGACGGCTATCCGCTCGCCGCCACACTGTTCCTGCCCCGCGGCAAGAAGCGCCACGCCGTCCTGATCAACTCGGCGACCGCCGTGCCCCGCAAGGTCTATCGCGGCTTTGCCGGCTATCTCGCCCGCCGCGGCTCGGCGGTCCTGACCTACGACTACCGCGGCACCGGCGACTCCAGGCCGATGGTGGCGACCGGCCTGAACAAGGAGAAGTCGCTGGCCGGCTTCAAGGCGACGATGGCGGACTGGGCCGCGCTCGACACCGCCGCCGCCGTGCGCTGGATGCGCGAGCGCTACCGTGACCTGCCCTTTGCCTATGTCGGCCACTCCTTCGGCGGCCAGGCGCTCGGCCTGTTGCCGAACAACGCCGAGATCCCGCGCGCCTTGCTGATCGCCTCGCAAGCAGCGCATTGGAAGCTGATGGCTTCGCCCGAGCGCTACCGCGTCGTGGCCTTCATGAACGGCATCGGCCTGCCGCTCGCCCGCACGCTCGGCTATGTGCCGGGCTGGGCCGGTCTCGGCATGGACTTGCCGCGCGGCGTGTTCGAGCAATGGCGCGGCTGGGTGATGCGCGAGCGCTATCTGCTCGACGACCCGGCGCTTGCCGCGCGCGAGAACTTTCCGAAGTTCAAGGGCAAGCTCCGCGCACTCACCATCACCGACGACACCTGGGCAACGCGGCCGGCGGTCGAACTGCTGTGCTCGGCCTTCACGTCGATCACACCGGAGATCATCTCGATCCGTCCCGCGGACGCCGGCGCGAAGGCGATCGGCCATTTCGGCTTCTTCCGCAGCGAACACCGCGACGCCCTGTGGCGCGGCGCCGCGGAGTGGCTCGAGGCGGAGGGGTAGACGCGAATTTCCACCGGTGTCGTCCTGGCGAAAGCCAGGACCGATAACCACCGAATTTACTTGTGAACGAGAATGCGGACCCAGCGTCGCGCAACAATTGAGAATTGGGCTAATGGGTCCTGGCTTTCCAGGCCGTGCAAAAACCACGCTCTGATGGTGGATTTTGGCGGCTGAGATTGATTCGGGGGGACGATGGGACACGT
>NZ_LGHK01000213.1 GCF_001908235.1 Bradyrhizobium sp. NAS96.2 | reverse complement strand
GCGGTGGCGCCGGCAGCGAGCGAGCGCTGCACCATCACGGTGTCGGACCAGCGGCCGTAGCGATAGGCGACGCCCGGCAAATGCCCGACGCGAGCGAAGCCGAAGCGATCGTGCAGCGCGAGCGATGCGGCGTTGTCGCTGTCGATGTAGCCGATCATCTGGCGAAAGCCGGCTGCGGCGCAGATGTCGACCAGCTCCTGCAGCAACTTGCCGCCGACGCCCTTGCCGGTGAAGCGGTGGTGAATATAGATCGAGTGCTTCACCGTGTAGCGATAGGCCGGACGCTTGCGGAACTGAACGACATAGGCGTAGCCGACCACCTCGCCGTCGCACACCGCGACCAGATGCGGCAGGCGGGTGCTGCGCAGGTTCTTGCGGCGGTCGCGCAGATCGTCGGGCTCCGGGGTGCCAGAGTCGTCGACGCTCTCCTCGATGCCGTGGCGGATGTGGTGGCGGTAGATCGACAGCATCGCATCGACATCGCTGTCACGGGACGGACGGACGGTGATCTTCTGATCATTCTCCATTGCGTGTAGACCGTTCCCTTATTCGGAGACCACGTAAGTGTAGAAGCGGACCCGGCCCGCATCGTCGATCTCCTTGTAGATGCCTTGCACCTCGACCTCGAAGCCCGGGAACGCGTTGAAGCTCGCCTCGAACATCTTGAGATAGTCGATCATCGGCTTGCTGCGTTCCGACAGCCGCTCGCCCGGCACGATGGTGGCGATGCCGGGCGGGTAGACCACGAACGGCGTTGCGGCGACGCGGCCGAAGATCTGGTCGATCGGCAGATAATCGACGTCATTGCGGATCAGGTATTGTGCCGCCTGACGCGGCGACATCGCGATCTCGGGGAGATGCTCGGGCAGGAATTGCCTGGCCTGCAGCGTGCTGACACCGCCGTCGCGGAAGAAGCGATGCATGTCGCCGCAGAGGTCGCGCAGCCGCACCCCGCTGTAGCGTTGCGGGCGGCGGCGGAAGAATTCGGGGATGACGTCCTCGATCAGCGCGTTGTCGTCGTGCAGCTTCTTGAAGGCGACGAGCCCGGAGACCAGTGTGCCGGCCTTGCTGGCCTCGACGCCGGGCGTCAGCAGGAAGAGCAGGGAGTTGAGGTCGTTCTTCTCGGCGACGATCTGGTTCTCGCGCAGATATTGCGCCACGACCGGCGCGGGGATGCCGTGATCGGCATAGGCGCCGGTGGCGTGATCGAAGCCCGGCGTCAGCAAGGTCAGCTTGTTCGGGTCGGTCATCGCGAAGCCTTCCGTCAGTTCGGGGAAGCCGTGCCAGGTTTGGCCTGGGCTGAGCTGCCAGTAGGACGGAGTGGTCGCGAGCTGATCGGTCGAGATGGTCTCCCAGGCGACATTGTGCACGCCGTTCTCGCGCGCGACGTCCGGGATCATGACGCGGTCCGGCACGAACGGCTCGAAGAACCAGCGCCGTTCGGCGCGCGTCTCCTTCTCCTCGAACTCGCGCTTCACCGCGCGGATCTTCTTGCGCAGCTCGATGCCGAGCCGGATCGTATCGTCCCACAGGACTTCGCCGGAGCGGCCCTTCATCATCTGCGCGCCGACGTCGAGCGAGGCGAAGATCGGATAGAACGGCGAGGTCGAGGCGTGCTGCATGAAGCTTTCGTTGAAGCGGCGGTGCTCGACCCGGCGCTTCTGGCCCTTGATGTGGCGGTCGCGGATGTGGATCTGCGAGGCTTGCGAGAAGCTCGCGAGCTGCTTGTGGGTCGACTGGGTGGCGATGATGCCGGGCGCCTCGGGGCCGAGATTGGCGAGCCCCATCGCGAAGCGGCCGGCATAGATCGGGTGGAATTTCATGAAGCCGGCCCAGGCCTCGTCGAACAGGATGTAGTCGCAGAGGTGGCCGATCCGCTTCAGGATCATCTCGGCGGAGTGGATGGTGCCGTCATACGTGCACTGCTCGACCACGGCGACGCGGAACGGGCGTTCCTTCTTCCAGGCGTTCTCGTCCTTGACCAGCGGGTGCTTGCGGATGTGATCGCGCAGCGTGCCCTCATCGAGCAGGTCCCAGCGCATCGGGCCGATCAGGCCCCAGGCGTTGCGCACGGTCGGCACATAGACCGGGATGCCGCCGCCGATCAGCAGCGCGCCGTGGTGCGCGGCCTTGTGGTTGTTGCGGTCGAACAGCACGAGGTCGCCGTCGGTGACCAGCGAGCCGAGCGCGACCTTGTTGGAGGTCGAGGTGCCATTGAGCACGAAATAGGTTTTTTCGGCGCCGAAGATCTTCGCCGCTTCCTTCTGAGCCCGCAGCGCCGGTCCCTCATGGGTGAGGAGGTCGCCGAGGTCGAGCACGGAATTGTCGAGGTCGTCGCGGAACACGGCTTCGCCGAGATGCTCGACGAACACCCGGCCGATCGGACTGCGGCTGTAGAACACGCCGCCATTGTGGCCCGGGCAGGTCCAGAGCTGGTTGCCTTCCTCGGCATAGTCGACCAGTGCCCCGAAGAACGGTGTCTTCAGGTTCTCGGCATATTGCTTGAGCCTGGAGATCAAATTCTTCGCGATGAAGGGCGGGGTTTCCTCGGACAGGAACACGTAGCCGTCGATGAAGTCGAGCACCTCGACCGGCAAATCCTCGAAGCGCTTGCGGCGGATCAACAGGATGATCGGGAAGTCGAGGCCGCGCCGCCGCATCAGATTGATCAGCGCCGCGGTCTTGCCCTCGAGGCCCTTCTTGCCCCAGTCGACCACCATGCAGCCGATCGCCGCATCGGTCTGCACCGCGATCTCGGCATCTTCCAGCTTGCGGGCGCGGACCACCTCGAAGCCGGAGCGCTCGATTTCGGTGATGATCTGGTTGAATCTGATGCCTTCGAGGTCGTCGGCCTCGAAAACCGGCGCGGCGAACAGGAAGTTGAAGCGTTTGAAATAGTCCATGCGTGTCCCCGAACTGTGCTGGCGCTGACGTGTCGGCACTATTCATGACAAACAGATGACAATGGGGATCGCAGACTATCAAATGCGAATGGAGGGGCGCTTTTCAGCGCACGGCGTGGCCTCTCGGATATTCGAGCTGGACGGCGACGAAGTCCGCCGTGCCCGAGCCATAGCGTGCCTCGATCCCGGCAAGCACCTGGTCGAGCGCCTGCGCAGGCGGTGTCGCGCCGACCGCGGGCAACAGGCGGTCCGCGGGCCAGCTGGTGGCCACGATTTGCGGATAGATGCGCAGGCCGTTGCGGGTCGTCACGGGATCGGCGCTCGCGGCGAAGGTCGCTGCGTGCGAGCGATAGGTGCGCGACCAGCTGTCCGCCACCAGCGCCAGCGAGACCTCGTCGACGTCAGGGACAAGTGCGAGGCCGAGCTGCTCCCGGTTCCAGAATGCCAGCGTGTTCCGGATCGCTGTCAGCGCGAACGGGCGGGTGAACTTGAAGGCGTTGCTGTCATGCCGCGCATCCCAGCCGGCCAGGCCGATCTCGCGGGCGACGGCCTCGGCCTTCTCGCGGCCGGCGATCGCCTCGATCAAAGTAAGCGACATCGGCATCGACGCCGAAATGCCGGTCGTCGTCGCGACGCCGCGGTCGACCACGATGCGGCGGTCGGCGACGTAGCGGATCGCGGGATGATTGTCGCGCCAGTTCTTCAGGTAGAACCAGTGCGTGGTCGCGCGCCGTCCGTCGAGCAGGCCGGTCGCGGCGACAACCTTGCCGCCGGCGCAGATGCCGACGATCACGGCGCCTTGCTCCGCCTGCCGCCGGATCCATTGCATGACGGCCGGATCGTCGTCGCGGCTCATCGCCGGCACGATGACGTAGTCGGCGCCGTCGGGGTGCGCAGCATCGAATGCCGCAATCGTGGCATCAGGCTCGACCTTCAGCACCGGGAACAGCGTGACCGGACCTGGCCCGGTCGCAAGCGTGACGACATCGGCGATATCGGCACGCTTGAGGATGCCGTAGGGCATCAGATAGTCGGTGGTCTCGGTCATGTCGTTGATGCCGATGATCGCGATCAACGGGCGGGCGCGCTTCGGCTTGAGCGCCGCGAGCGTGGCGTCGTGCTCTTGCGTCGCGATCGGCGGCTGAACCCGGAACGCCGATGTGGCGGGCAGGGTGAAGAGCCAGATGCCGCCAACAATTGGAACCAGCGCGGCCACGGCGATGCCGCTCCACGCGAGAAGCCGCCAGGTCATGATGATCGATCTCGTATCCGCTTCGGTCGCACGGCGCGGAAACTAGTTGGCGCGCATGCGGATCGGAATGGCGAAATTCCCGCAAAAACGGACACGCGCGCAGCCCCGGATGAGCGCGAGCGACATCCGGGCCGATGTATCCCTGCATATTGCCTTTGCGCATGCAGGCGACCAGTTCGTTCAATAGACGAGACTTGTCCCCGGCGGCTTCTCGAGCGCGGCTGCCAGCGAGCGATATTCCTCGCATGTCGTGCCGCAGATTTCGGCGATCCGGCTCAGATGATACTGGGCGGCATCGCGGTTGCCCTGTTCGATCTGCCACAAGCCGTAATAGTTCCACGTCAGCACGTGGTTCGGATCGGCCTTCAGCGCACGTTCGTACCAGACCTGCGACTGCTTGTAGTCGCCGAGCTTGCGGTAGGAGTAGCCGATCAGATTGGCGACGTTGGGATGATCGTCGTTGCCGAGCGCGTGCAATTGTTCGATGGCGGCGGCGTAGTCGTTGCGCTCGTAGATCGTTGCATAGGCTGCGCGATAGCCGTCACGGAATGCCGGATCGTCGAAGCTGGATTGCTTGGCCGGTCTTTTCTTCTGCGTGGTCCGCTTGCCCTTCTCCTGAGGGTAGGATGGCGGAGCGGGGGGTGCTGTAGCTCGATCCGTAGAGCTCTCCGCCGCCTGCTCCTCCTCCGCCACCCCCGCCGCCGCCGGCAGCGTGGGCGGTCTGCAGTGGGAACAGGATGATCGGCGCTGTCAGAAATGCCGCAAGCATTGCGAGCTTCGTCGGTGACTTGATCATGCGCACCTCCCGATTCGACGTGGACCGTCATTGGTCTGAAGCACTAACTCTCGATCGCAGGAGACATTCCGCGTGTTCTGAAAAATATCTGTTGATGCGGCAATCGCACTGTCGCTTCCGGACGTTGCACTTGCGCGTGCGGGCTGGTTCGCGATCCGACGACGGCACTGAAACTAACTTCGGTGTTAGAATCTGACGCGCAGCGACAAGGACGATTGATGATGCAGACGGACCTCGCCGAGATCTACCGGAATTACATTGCCTGTCTGAACCGGCAGGATTGGCCGCAGCTTGGCCAATTCGTCGGCGACGACGTGTCCCACAACGGCCGGCGGCTCGGTCTGTCGGGTTATCGCGAGATGCTGGAGCAGGATTTTCGCGACATCCCGGACCTTCGATTCAACATCGCGCTACTGGTGTCAGATGCGTCCTATGTTGCGTGCCGGCTGGCGTTCGACTGTTCGCCGCAGGGAAGATTTCTCGGACTCGACATCGACGGCAGGCGTGTGTCGTTCACCGAAAACGTGTTCTACAAATTCCGTGACGGCAAGATCGTGGAGGTGTGGTCGGTGATCGACAAGGCGGCGATCGAGGCGCAGCTGTAAGCGGTGGCTGACGCGGCGCTATTTCTGCTCCAGATGCCAGGCACTGTCCCAATCCGCTGCCGGCGGATTTTGCCTGAAGGCCGCAACGCGCGCCTTCATTGCGGTCGACGGTCCGTCGCCCGGCACCGCAGCCAGTGCCGCGGCGAAGGCCAGCTCGGCGTCGTCCCAGCGGCGCTCGCGATAGGCGGCGAGACCGTCCGCGTAGTGCTGCCGCAGTTCGGTCTGCGCCGGCGACAGTTCGTCCTTCTTGCCGATGATCTCGAACACGGCGACCGGCTGGGTCTGGCCGACGACGACGAGACGATCGATCTCGCGCAGCTCGATGATGGTGGCGCAGGCCGCGGCGGTCGCCTCCGAGATCAGGCTGCGGCTGCCGTAGAACTTGTTGGCGCCTTCCAGCCGCGAGGCGAGGTTCACGGTGTCGCCGAGCACCGTGTAGCTCATCATGAATTCGGAGCCGATGCTGCCGACCAGCGCCTCGCCCGTGGCGATGCCGATCCTGATGTCGCAGTCGGCCGGGATCGCGCGCACGCCGAGCAGCTCGGGCAGATCCTTGCGCAGCTGGTTGACCTGGCCGACCATGTCGATGGCGGCAAGTGCGGCGAGGTGGGTCTGCTCGGCTTCCTCGACGAAGGGCGCGCCCCAATAGGCCATGATGGCGTCGCCGATATATTTGTCGATGATGCCGCGATGCGCGTGGACCGGCGCCGACATCGTCGACAGATAGAGGTTCATGATCTTGACGAGGCCGCGCGGCGTCACGCCTTCGCTCAGGCTGGTGAAGCCCTTCATGTCGCAGAACATCACCGTCATGATGCGGCGCTGGCCCTCGGTGGCGGCGATTGCCGGCTGCTCGAGCAGGCCCTCGGCGATCCGCGGATTGATGTAGCGGCCGAACGTTTCGCGGATGCGCTGGTTGTGGCGCAGCGTCTCGATCATGCGGTTGAAGGCCGCCGACAGCTGGCCGATCTCGTCCTGGGTCGTGATGGCGATGGTACCGTCGAGGCGGCCGGCCTCGACCTCGCGGGTGCCCTCGAGCAGGCGCATCACCGGGCGGGTGATGCCGCTGCCGACCAGCATCGCGAACACGAAGCCGAGGATCGCGGCAATCGCAGTCACGACGCCGGAGATGATGATCGCCCGCTGCTGGGCACTCATCACCTTCGCGGCGGCCGAGGCGACCTGCGCCAGCATGTCGGCACGGATGCCTTCGATCTTGTTGCTGAAGTCGTCGCGCAGGACATCGGCGCGGAGGGTGGTTGCTTTCGCGGCCGCGAACTCCTGGGCATCGAGTTGCTCGAGCAGCGTCTTGTTCTCGGTGTTCAGGCGCATCAGGAGATCGTTGACGGCATTGTCGATGCGGTCATCGAGACGCCCGAGAGCTGCATTGTCCGATGGCGTCGACGGATCGGCGATGATTGCGTCGATCAGCACGCGGGCGGCATCGGCCTCGCGTTTGATCGTCGGCTCGATCTCGTCGAAGGTCTTGCGCGCCGCGGCGTAGCCGCCGTCTTCGCCGGGTGCGTGCATCTTGGCCATCATCATCCGGCGCATCGCCAAGGACCGCTCCAGCGAGCGGATGTTGACGCGGGCGAGATGGCCATAGGCGGGGATATAGCGGTTGTTGAGCTCGTCCAGGAGATGGCCGACCTGGCCCGCCATCACCATGGACAGCAGCGAGGTGATCACCGCGAGGACGATCAGTCCCGCGGCAATGCCGACGATCTTCTGCCTGATCGAATTCCGAAACATGCCGAGCCCCGCCGCGACTGCAATAAGCGGGTCACCCCCGCCGTGGCGGCGCACCAGCTAATAGAGTTCCACGGCCCGCGGTGCAAGCGACCGGTTCCTGCCATCCCGTCGCCAAAGCAGGCGTCAGGGACTAGCGCAGGCCCTCGTAGACCATCAGGCCGCGCGCGATCGCGAGCTTGCGCAGCGTGCGCGGCACGAACCGCTCCTGGGGATGCAGGTAACGCCACGAGGTCAGGACCAGGTCGTGCAGCCTTGTGACGTCGTCCTCGAACGGGGCGAGCAGGCCGGTGAGGCTCGCCGGCATATGGACGCGGGCTGTGAAGGGCAGCAGCAGCAGTTCAAGATGCGCCTTGGACCCGGTTTCGGTCGTCGCGGTGATGCCGGCGATGGCTGGCAGGGTCTCTTCGACGACGCAGGTGATGATGTCCTCGATCTCGCCGCGGCTCTCGCCGGTGAACAGGGCGGAAAAGCTGCGGTTCTTGAGGTCGCAGCCGAGCAGGGCGGAGGTCCGGGTGCCGGCGACGCGGAAGGGGAAGCGGGTCTCGCCGTCGTAGGACAGCACGAAGATGTCGGACAGCAGCTCGCGCACCGCGGACGGCTCGAACTCACTCCGGTCGGGTGCACGCGCGGTGCCGCGCTTCGCATTCCAATAGGCGAAGAATTCGCGGCTGGAGCTGTGTTTCATCTAAAGAACCTTGCCCGGCGCCTGGCCCGGCGGGACACTTCTGTCCCGGTTTTGCTCAGGCGCCTTCCCTTCTCTGTTGTGCAGGGAAGGCTGTGCAGCGTCCATGCCGCGGCCGCGGTTTGGGCGGCTTATCGGCAGCTTTGTGTTGTTAACGTAAATTTAACTATGTCCTTGGCGTCCCGGGAACTCCAACGTAGGGTCCGCGCGTTCCCGTTCGCCGGCTGCCCCAAGCGCCGGCGTGGTTGGTACACAGGTGGCGTCAAACAGTTTGGTCATCGTGCGGGGAGGGGTGGGGATGTTCTCCCTGATCCTCCTGGGGCACGAGAAGACCAGCCGATCAGGGAGGGTGTTCTCAGCGCCCTCCCTTTTCTTTTGTCTCGATTCCGGCACTGTGCGGCACCCTGTGTCCGATTTCGGGATTGTGCACTTGCACAGGGGTGTGAAAGCCGCCTATCTCTGATTCACAGCCGCTTTCGAGGTCGTCGACCCCTTGGACTCCCATCCCGAATCCCCGCTCGAGCCGCCGCCGGAGGCGCCGCGCGAGCCGATCCTGACCTTGCCGGCGGCGCTCACCGCCTACATCCTCCTGATCGCGGTGATCCATCTGCGGGTGCTGTTGCCGCCGGAGATGGAGAACTGGACCATCGACGTCTTCGGCTTCATCCCGAAGCGCTACGATTCGACGCTGCTCGACATCACCTTTCCGGGCGGGGAGGGCGCCAAGGTCTGGACCTTCGTCACCTATTCGCTGCTGCACGCCAACCTCACCCATATCGGCTTCAACGTGCTGTGGCTGTTGCCGTTCGGCAGCGCACTGGCACGGCGTTTCGGCGCCGTGCGCTTCTTCGTCTTCATGGCGGTGACCGCGGCCGCCGGTGCGCTCGCGCATCTGCTGACCCATGAGCACGCGATTGCGCCGATGATCGGCGCGTCGGCCTCGGTGTCGGGGACGATGGCGGCGGCGATCCGCTTCGCCTTCGTGAAGGGCAGCTTCCTGTCGTTCAGTCGCGGCGATGCCGAGGCGGCCGCCAAGGTGCCCGCGCTGTCGCTGTGGCGGGCGCTGCGCAACGGACGGGTGCTCGCCTTCCTGGCGATCTGGTTCGGCGTCAATATCCTGTTCGGCGCCACCTCGCTGTCGCTCGGCGGTGAGGAGGCGAGCGTTGCCTGGCAGGCGCATATCGGAGGCTTCCTCGCCGGGTTGTTGCTGTTCTCGCTGTTCGATCCGATCCCGCGCGAGCGAGACGATGCTGCAGATGCGTCATCGGCGGATCAGTCGAGCCGCATCTGATCCCCCGCTTGCGGGTCGGTTCGAATTCCTCCATCATCTTTGCGACGCAGAACAAAGCGGGCCGACAAGTCGAGCCCAGCTACTGACCGCGCCCCGGAACCGAAATCGGCGCGGAACTGTTGATTGAAGACTCTGGCGAACAGGCGCGGCCCGCTCAAGCGGGGCGCGAACGGATTCAGGGAGACGACAATGACGGTACGTTCCATTCTCGATGCAAAGGGCCATCAGGTCATGAGCGTCGCGCCCGGCGCGAAGCTCTCGGCTGCGGTCAAGCTGCTCGGCGAGCGCAAGATCGGCGCCGTGCTGGTGATGGAGCAGGGCCAGATGGAAGGCATCCTGTCGGAGCGCGACATCGTGCGAGTGCTCAGCGAGCGCGGCGCGGGCGTGCTGGACGAGCCGGTGAGCGCGGTGATGACCAAGAAGGTCGTCAGTTGCCGCCAATCCGATACCGTCAGCGGCCTGATGGAGATGATGACCACCGGCAAGTTCCGCCATCTGCCTGTCGTCGAGGACGGCAAGGTGGTCGGGCTGATCTCGATCGGCGACGTCGTCAAGCGCCGCGTGCAGGAATATGAGCTCGAGCAGGAAGCGCTGCGCGACTACATCAAGACCGCCTGAACGCTATTTCCCGGTGGTGCCCACGCCGCTGGACGGCGGCACCAGGATATCGATGGCTTCCTCGATCGCGCTGATGGAGCGCTCAGCCGCGCGGATGCCGTGCGCGATCAGATCGTCGGCGCGGTGGAAGTCGAACCAGCCGATCTGACCGACCCGCGGCGAGATCAGCATGTCAGGCGGATCGCCGGCGAGGCGCGCACGGGTGATGCGGTCCTGCATGATGTTGAAGGCGTCGACCATGACGCTGGAGATCCCCGGCCGGCTGGCGCTTCCGAAAAATTCCCGCTTCACGGTGCGTTCGGCGGAGAAGAAGCGGCCGAACCGGCGCTTCGGCGGTTCCGGCTCGATCTCCGCCTCGGCGGTCACCGCGACCGTCACCTCGGGTGCAGGTGCCGTGGCGCCGTGGTTATAGATCGTGGTCGAGTGCGCGAACACGTCGCTGGACAGATTCGCCGCAATGACGATCTCGGCGCCGAGGGCGCGGGCGGCCGAAACCGGCACCGGATTGACCAGCGCGCCGTCGACCAGCCAGCGGTCGCCGATCAGCACCGGCGCGAAGATGCCGGGCAGGGCGTAAGAGGCGCGCATGGCGTCGACCACGCGGCCTTGGGTTATCCAGATCTCGTGGCCGGTGCGAACTTCGGTCGCGACGCTGGCGAACTTGACCGCGAGGTCCTCGATGTTGGACTGCCCCAGCGCCGCCTCGATCTCGGCGGCCAGCTTGCTGCCGCCGATCAGGCCGGAGCCGTTGAGGCGGATGTCGAGGTAGCCGAGCACGCTGCGCGGCTGCAGGCTGCGGGCCCATTGCTCCAGCGTGTCGATATGGCCGGCCGCATAGGCGCCGCCCACCACCGAGCCGATCGAGGTGCCGACCACGACGTTGGGCACGATGCCATGGGCGAGCAGGGTCTTGATGATGCCGATATGGGCAAAGCCGCGCGCTGCGCCGCCACCGAGCGCAAGCCCGATCACGGGCCGGCGAACCGTTCCCAGTCCCACCTTGTCGGGGCCGTCGGAGCTCTTGTGGCCGCGGCCCATCCAGCTATCCAACACGACAAATCTCCTGCCAGCGCGAGACTAGGCTGCGCGACACAACTGCGCCAGCGTCGTCCGTCTTCATGGTTATTCCTACAGGCACGATTCATGCCCCGGGTGGACCGCGGTAGGCAGGGAATGTGACTGGACCGCGACGATAGGGCTAACATCGGCTTGATCGAGCGGTTCCAAATGGGGGGACAGCCCTGCCAGGACTGTGACGAAGCTTCGACGAAGGCTTGAATTTGCCGCGTTTTCGTTGAAAAGCATTGACATGACTTCGAGGGGCAACGGCATCGGCGGATGCGGGCGGGGCATGCGGCTCCTTCCGCTATTGACGCTTGCGGCATTTTTGCTCGCCCTGATCCCCGGTTCCGGCTCGGCGCAGTTCTTCAGCGACCGGCCGCCGCCGATCCCGCCGGCCTCGGTGCCGGACGTGCCGTCCGGCCCGGCGCTCAATCTGGCGCCACCGTCCGGATCCGGTTCAGGGCCCGTTCTGCCCGGCCCGTTGACCCAGCCGACCATCGTCCAGCCGTCGATTGCGACCGTGCCTCCGGTCACGCCACCGGCCGGCTCGCCGACCGCGGGGCAGGCGGTGCTGTCGCTGACGGCGCGGTACGGCAAGGATCTGCCGGTCATCAACGCCGGGCTGGTGTGGCGGGTGTTCGCCGACAAGCCGGACGACAACGGCACCTACAAGCTGATCCGCGAGGAGCGCGGGGCGACGCCCAACGTGGTGCTGCCGCCCGGCAGCTATGTCGTCCATGTCGCGCTCGGCCTCGTCAGTGCGGTGCGCGCCGTCAACCTGAAGTCGGAGACCGACCGCGAGTCGTTCGTGCTGCCGGCCGGGGGCCTGCGGATCGAAGGCCGGGTCGGCTCGAGCAAGATCCCGGCCAACCAGATTTCGTTCGCGATCTACAAGGGCAGCCAGTTCGACGGCTCGGACCGCGGACCTCTGGTGCCCAACGTGTCCGCCGGCGACGTCGCGCTGCTGCCGGAGGGGACCTACTACATCGTCTCCAACTATGGCGACGCCAATTCGGTGGTGCGCTCCGACATCCGCGTCGCGGCGGGCAAGCTGACCGACGTCACCGTCACCCATCGCGCGGCCGTCATCACCCTCAAGCTGGTCAGCGAGAAGGGCGGCGAGGCGCTCGCCAACACCGCGTGGTCGGTGATCACGCCGGGCGGCGACGTGA
Organism: Bradyrhizobium sp. NAS96.2; assembly: GCF_001908235.1. Classification (GTDB taxonomy): domain Bacteria; phylum Pseudomonadota; class Alphaproteobacteria; order Rhizobiales; family Xanthobacteraceae; genus Bradyrhizobium. The sequence goes on along the minus strand of NZ_LGHK01000213.1, from coordinate 21,872 downwards.
TCAAGGAATCGATCGGCGCGTTCCCGCGCGTCGTGCTCTCCGAAGGCGAGTATCGTGCGATCGCCAAGAACGAGGGCAAGGTGTTCGAGCGTCCGTTCAACGTCGTCAACGGCGTCGATGGCGAGGTCGAGGTCGTGGCACGCTGACGCCTCACCGAATTGCATTTCATGCAACTGTCATAGTCTCTAACGCGAACTAACCATCGCGCGAATTTGAGCTGTCATAATCGCTGGCGGCGACGCGCGGCGTTGCCATTTTTACATGACGTTAAGCCGCGGCATGACTTGGATGCCACGGGGATTTTTGCTTGGGCATGATCCCATCGGAAAACCGCTTCGCATTTTTCCGGATCATGCCTGGCGTTTGCGTCAACGGGGCGTGCCATGGTCATGGCCAACAAGAAATCTGCAAAGACACCAGCCAAGTTCACTTCCGAGATGTTCGCCGACGTTCCGGTTCTGCAGCGCAAGTGGCAGGCGGCAGTCCGTCCAGGTGAAAGGCTGCCGCACTATGAAGACGTGATGCTCGGCAGCCTCGGCCGGCTTGCGGATCATATCGTGTTGTTGCGCGACGTCGATGGTGTGCTGTGCGCTTCGCATACCGGCCGCTACGTCCAGACCTGGTTGAACGACGAGCGCTGGGACATTCCGCTCAGCGCGCTGCCGCCGGATTGCGCGACGGCGTTGACCGAAGCCGCCGCGAACGCGCGCGAGAACTGCCGGCCTTATCTGGCGTCGGCGCATTGCGTGCGCGATGGTCTGGTGCGGACCTTCGACGTGCTGGCGCTGCCGACGCGGTCGCGCTGGGGCGGCATCCTGGTCGGCGTCTATGTCAACGAGCGCAACGACCAGTACAATCTGCTCGATACGATTTTCTCGGCCACCGACGAAGGCGTGCTGTCGCTCGCCGCGATCCGTGATGCGCGGGGCGAGGCGGCCGATTTCCAGATCGTTCATCTCAACCAGGGCGCAGCCAAGCTCCTGATGCAGCCGGCAACCGAATTGCTGTGGCGCCGGCTCAGCGCCGGCGGCAATCCGCTTGCCGCGCCACCGGTGATGAACCGCCTGCGTGAGCTGGTCGGAAGTGGTCCTGGCGGCCAGTTCGAGATCGACAGCGGCGATCGCTGCCTGCGGCTCGGCGTCACGGCGTTCGGCGACATGCTGTCGCTGACCGTCTCCGACGTCACCGCGCTGAAGCAGCGCGAGGTGTCGTTCCGCCTGTTGTTCGAGAACAACCCGATGCCGATGTGGGTGTTCGACGCCGTCACGATGGAATTCCTCAGCGTCAACGACGCGGCCGTTCAGCACTACGGGTATAGCCGCGATCGATTCCTCGGCATGACGCTGCGCGAGATCTGGCCGGAGGACGAGTGGGGCGTGCACAGCGCCGCCCTGCGCGAGATCGGCGACGTCTATCAATCGAGCCGCGACTGGCGCCACATCAGGGCCGACGGCACCGAAATCCACGTGCTGACCTTCGGGCGCAAGGTGACGTTCGAGGGCCGCGACGGCTATCTGGTCGCGGTGGTCGACATCACCGAACGCCGTGCCGCCGAGGCGCGGATCGCGCACATGGCGCACCATGACGGTCTCACCAACCTGCCGAACCGGGACTTCTATCAGGAGCGCCTGCGCGAGGCGCTGGAGCGCGGCCGAAGCGGCAACAAGCGCGTCGCGGTGATATACGTCGATCTCGACCTGTTCAAGAACGTCAACGACTCCTTCGGGCATCCGATGGGCGACCGGCTGCTCAAGCTGGTGGCGGAGCGGCTGCGCGAGGTGGTCCGCGACGACAATGTGGCGGCCCGCCTCGGCGGCGACGAGTTCGCGATCGTGCTTGCCGCCGATGTCTCGCCCAATGAAGCGAGCGCGTTCGCCGAGCGGCTGATCGATGCCCTGAGCGCGCCCTACACGATCGACGGGCTCGAAGTCGTGGTCGGCGCCAGCGTCGGCATCGCATTGTCGCCGGGCGACGGCACCACGTCGGAAGAACTGATGCGCAATGCCGACATGGCGCTGTATCGCGCCAAGTCCGAGGGCGGCGGCGTGCATCATTTCTTCGAACCGGAGATGGATCAGCAGGCGCAAAAGCGCCGCGACATGGAACGCGATCTGCGCGCGGCCTTCAGCAACGGCGAGTTCGAGCTGCACTATCAGCCGCTGGTCGATATCGCGGCCGACCGCATCTCAGGCTTCGAGTCGCTGCTGCGCTGGCGGCACCCGCAGAAAGGCATGGTGTCGCCCGCGGAGTTCATTCCGGTCGCGGAGGACATCGGCCTGATCGTCGCGCTCGGCGAATGGGTGCTGCGGGAAGCCTGCGCCGAGGCGATGAAATGGCCCGCCGACGTGAAGGTTGCCGTCAATCTGTCGCCGGTGCAGTTCCGCAGCCGCAATCTGGTCCAGGCCGTGATCTCGGCACTGGCGCATTCCGGCCTGCCGGCGCGGCGGCTCGAGCTCGAGATCACCGAGTCGGTGTTCCTCGCGGAGACCGAAGCCAACCTTGCGATCCTGCATCAGCTGCGCGAGCTCGGCGTCAGCATCTCGATGGACGATTTCGGCACCGGCTATTCCTCGCTGAGCTACCTGCGCAGTTTCCCGTTCGACAAGATCAAGATCGATCGCTCCTTCGTGAAGGATCTGGCGCGGCGCTCCGATTGCGTTGCGATCGTGCGCGCGATCTCCGGCCTCGGCCGCAGCCTCAAGATCACCACGACCGCGGAAGGGGTCGAGACGACAGACCAGCTCGACTGGCTGCGCGCCGAAGGCTGCAACGAGGTGCAGGGTTTCCTGTTCAGCGCGGCCAGGCCAGGTCACGAGATCGCGGCATTGCTGGCCGGCTTTGCGGAGCGCGCGTCGAAGGCCGCCTAGCTGCGCCCGTCTAGAACCGCGTCACGATATCCGACAGCGCGGGGCGCGGGCGATCCTCGCTCGGCTTGGTGGGCCGGCCGATGTGGATCAGGCCGGCGAGCTTCTCGTCCGGCTTCAGGCCGAGACCGTCGAGCACGTCGCGGTCGAAGGCGAACCATCCGGTCAGCCAGCAGGCGCCGTAGCCGAGCGCGGTCGCCGCGGTGACGATGTTCATCGCGCTCGCGCCGGCCGACAATTCCTGCTCCCACGGCGGCACCTTCGGGTGCGGCTTGGTGAAGGAGACCACGCCGATCACCAGCGGCGCGTCGGTCAGGCGCTTCTTCTCGACCTCGATATCGGCGGCCGGCGCGCCGGGGTTCTTGCGGGCGAAGACCTTTGCGATCACGTCACCGGCACGCGAGCGGGCATCACCCTCGAACACGATGAAGCGCCAGGGCGTCAGCTTGCCGTGGTCGGGCACCCGCGCGCCGATGGTCAGGATGGTCTCGAGCTCGGCCGCGGACGGGCCCGGGCCGGTCATCTCGCGCGGTTTCATCGAGCGGCGTGTCTTCAGGAGTTCAATGGCATCGGGCACGGAAATGTCCTTCAAGTGGAGTCGTGCCCCCAAGATGGGGGCACGACCAAGCCGACGAAAGCCAGTTTAGACCGATTGTGAAGATCAGGCGACGGATCGCGCCTGCTTCACGTCCGGCGGCGTCGCCTCATCGACCAGCGCGGCGATCGCCTCATCGGTCGGCATCACGGTCTGGCGCTCGCTGCCGAGGCGGCGGACCGAGACCGAATGCGTCTCGGCTTCCTTCTTGCCGACGACGAGCAGGGCCGGGATCTTGGCCAGCGAATGCTCGCGGACCTTGTAGTTGATCTTCTCGTTGCGCAGGTCGATCTCGACGCGCAAGCCAGCGCGGCGCGCCGCCGCCGCCACCACCTTGGCATATTCGTCGCCTTCGGAGGTGATGGTCGTGACCACGAGCTGGGTCGGCGCCAGCCAGAGCGGGAAGTTGCCGGCATAGTGCTCGATCAGGATGCCGATGAAGCGCTCCATCGAACCGCAGATCGCGCGATGCACCATGACCGGCGCCTTCTTCGAGCCGTCGTGATCGATGTAGAACGCGCCGAACCGTTCCGGCAGGTTGAAGTCGACCTGGGTGGTGCCGCACTGCCAGTCGCGGCCGATGGCGTCGCGCAGAACGTATTCGAACTTCGGTCCGTAGAACGCGCCTTCGCCCGGATTGATCTCGGTGCGGATCCGGTTGCTGCCCTTGGCCTTGATCTCGGACAGCACGGTCGCCATCACGCGCTCGGCGTGATCCCACATCTCGTCGGTGCCGACCCGCTTCTCCGGCCGCGTCGAGAGCTTGACCGTGAGCTCGCCGTCAAAGCCGAAATCGGCATAGGTCGACAGGATCAGGTCGTTGATCTTGAGGCATTCCTCGGCGAGCTGCTGCTCGGTGCAGAACACGTGGGCGTCGTCCTGGGTGAAGCCGCGCACGCGCATCAGGCCGTGCATCGCGCCTGACGGCTCGTAGCGATGCACGACGCCGAACTCGGCGAGCCGCAAGGGCAGGTCGCGGTAGCTCTTCAGCCCGTGCTTGAAGATCTGCACATGGCCCGGGCAGTTCATCGGCTTCAGCGCGAACCAGCGCTTGTCCTCGGCCTCGTCGCCGGCGGATTGCGCCGCGAACATGTTCTCGCGGTACCAGTCCCAGTGACCCGAGGTCTCCCACAGCACCTTGTCGAGGATCTGCGGAGCATTGACCTCGTTGTAGTCGCCGAGCAGCCGGCGCCGCATATAGGCGATCAGCTGCTGGAAGATGGTCCAGCCCTTCGGGTGCCAGAACACCACGCCAGGGCCTTCCTCCTGGAAGTGGAACAGGTCGAGCTCGCGGCCGAGCTTGCGGTGGTCGCGCTTCTCGGCTTCCTCGATCTGCTTGAGGTACGCGTCGAGGTCTTCCTGCTTGGCAAATGCCGTGCCGTAGATGCGGGTCAGCATCGGATTGTTGGAATCGCCGCGCCAATAGGCGCCGGCCACCTTCATCAGCTTGAAGGCGTTGCCGACCTTGCCGGTCGAGGTCATGTGCGGGCCGCGGCAGAGATCGAACCAGTCGCCCTGGAAGTAGATCTTGATCGGCTCATTGCCGGGAACGGCGTCGACCAGCTCGACCTTGAAGGCCTCGCCCTTGTCGCGGAACACCTGTTTTGTCTTTTCGCGATCCCAAACCTCTTTCGTAAAGGGCTTGTCGCGCGCGATGATCTCGCGCATCCGCTTCTCGATCGCGGCAAAATCTTCCGGCGTGAACGGCTCGTTGCGGAAGAAGTCGTAGTAGAAGCCGTTCTCGATCACCGGGCCGATCGTGACCTGGGTGCCGGGCCACAGCGATTGCACGGCTTCGGCGAGCACATGCGCGGCATCGTGCCGGATCAGTTCCAGCGCGCGCGGGTCTTCGCGGCCGATCAATTCGATTTTGGCGTCGGCGTCGATCGGATCGTTGAGGTCGGCCAGCGTGCCGTCGAGCGCCATCGCGACGGTGCGCTTGGCGAGCGAGGGCGAAATGCCGCGGGCGATGTCGAGGCCGGTGGTCCCTTTCGGGAAATCGCGCCTCGCTCCATCAGGGAAGGTGAGGGCGATCTTGTTCACGGGTTCTGCGGGTTTGAGGTTAGAAAGGCTGTACTGAAATCCGGATTCGGATTTGGGCGGCGTGTCGGCCATGATGTCTCCTGTAGCTCACTCCTGCGAACGAGCGCAGGTAAGCGGAAAGCAGCGGTATAGCAGGGGATTTGACGCCTGCAATCCGGCAATATCAAGAAATTGGGCCTCCCGCCGCACCGAATCGAGGGAAGCTCGCCTGCGCCTGACGGCTGTGATCGTTGCGACGCTGCCGATCATCGTCTAACGTCAAATGGCCATTTCCCCGACATCGCGCGCCCCGCAAGGTTCATGTTTTCCCGTCTCCTGTTCTTCGTGGCGCTGCTTCTGATCCCGGGCGTGTTGCGGGCGGAAGAAGCACCGGTCGAGAAGGCCGGATTCGCGAAAAAGCTGACCATCTATCTCGCCAAGGGACCGGCGAATGCCTGCGGCGCCGGTTGCGATCGCTGGATCGCGATCGAAGGCGAGATCGATCGGGATGCGGCGGCGCGGGTTCGCAGCTTCCTGCTTGCCGTCAAGGACCCGCAGCTTCCGATCTATCTTCATTCGCCGGGCGGCAATGTCGAGCAGTCCTATGCGATCGCGCGGTTTCTGCGCGCACGCAAGGCGACCGCGCGGGTCGGCCGTACCAGCGTGCCGGCCTGTTCCACGGGCACGCAGATCGACGCCGCCTGCCTGAGGATCAAAGCTGCCAAAGGCGAGGTCGAGGCTGAACTCGCCACGCGCAACGCGATGTGCGTCTCGGCCTGCGCCTATCTGTTCCTGGGCGCGACCGACCGTGAAGTGGCGCCGGACTCGGTGCTCGCGGTGCATAACTCCAGGCTGATGTTCGTGGTCCATGGCCATCCGCCGCCGCAGGTCGTCGCGGACTTCAGGCGGCGCGAGATGGTGAGCGCCGATCGCGACCGCAACGTGTTCCTCGCGGCGATGGGGATCAGCCGTGAGCTCAGCGACCTGATCCGGACCGTGAAGTTCGAGAACCTGCATGTGCTGACGCGTCCGGAACTCTATCGATTCGGAATCGACACGCGACCGTTGCCGGACACGCTGTGGGCGGTGGAGAAGGAAACGCGGCCCTATGTCCGCAAGATCGTGCAGCAGAAAAAGGGCGACGGCAGCTCGTTCCGCATGATGGAGTGGCGGCTGTTCTGCGAGAACAAGGATCGCGGGCGCCTGATGTTCGTGCGCGAGTTCGACGAGGGCGCCGCCGGCAAGAGCACGGTGGTGATGATGGCCGGCGTCACCAAGGCGATCGCATTCGGCAGGTTGCCGGCGCGGTTCGGCAAATACGAGGTCTGGAGCGATCCGGTGAGCGCGGACATCGTCAAGGCGATGACGGCGGTCCCGCAGCTGCAGATCGGCGAAAGCGCGCTGTCGTCCGACGGCAAGCCGGACCCCACCAGGCCCGGCGTCGCGACTTTCGATATCGACACGACCGGGCTGGACCAGGGATGGACGCAGCTTCTGGCGTCGTGTCCGGCCGCGACATCAGGTCCCAAGCCTGCAAGCCCGTGGCCGGCGGCGGCGTCACCGAGCGTCAACGCGGCGCCGGCGGCATCGCCGTCGCCATGAGCGCAAGTGGCGCAAATCGATCACGTGCCATGCATTTAGATGCAGTTGCATTGAAATCGAGGTCTGCTATCAACGCGGCGTGAAACGCTTCGCTCCCACCGCATTGATGCTCGGCAACATCGTCACCGGCTGCTCGGTGCTGGCGCCGGCCGGCATGCTGGCGGAGTTGTCGAGCGGGCTCGGCGTCACGATCCACACCGCAGGCCTCCTGATCACCTTCGGCGCGATCGTGCTGTGCGTGGGCTCGCCGGTGACGGCGTGGCTGACCAGCCGGTTCGAACGGCGAGCCTTGCTGACGGTGACGCTGCTGGTGCTGACGCTGACCAACGCAGCATCCGCCTTCGCGCCGGACTACGACAGTCTCTTGATCATCCGCCTCGTGATGCTCGCGGTCGGCGTGCTCTACACGCCACAGGCCGCCGGCACCGCGGCGCTGATCGTGCCGGTGGAAAAGCGCGGCAGCACGATCGCCTATATCTTCCTCGGCTGGTCGCTCGCCGCTGCGATCGGGCTGCCGCTGATCACCTTCATCGCAAGCCGTTACGGTTTTCGCGCGACCTATGGTGCGATCGCGCTGACCGGGCTCGTGAGCTGCCTGCTGCTGTGGTGGCGGCTGCCCGGCGGATTGCACGGCGCGCCGGTCGATCTTAGGACCTGGGCCGATCTCGGCCGCAATCCGACCGTCATCCTGCTGCTGTCGATCACGACGTTGCAGATGTCCGGCCAGTTCGTGGTGTTCACCTTCATGGGACCGCTGCTCGCCAAGTTGACCGGCGCGAACGCGGACGCGGTCGGCATCGTGTTTGCGCTTTACGGCATTTTCGGGTTCGTCGGCATTGCGATCGCAACCCGCATCGTGGATTCCTGGGGTGCTTGGAAAACCTCGGTGCTGTTTACCGTGATGCTGCTCGCAGGCGTCGCCGGCTGGGCGCTGAGCGCCGGCGCCTATGCCTTGATGGCGGCTTCGGTGGCGGTGTGGGGTCTCGGCTTTGCGTCGACCAATTCGATGCAGCAGGTGCGGCTGGTCGGCGCGGCGCCTGCGCTTGCATCGGCGTCGGTCTCGCTCAATACCTCGGTGCTGTATATCGGCCAGGCCATCGGCTCGGCGATCGGCGGATTGCTGTTCGCGCGTGAATGGCTGCTCAGCGCGGGCTACGTGGCCACGGCCTTCGTTGCGGCGGCGCTCGCAGTGGTCGTCATCACGCGGCCGCGGCAGGCCGCGCGCACAGCCGCAGCCGAGTGAGCTTGCGCGTCACCACTTCACGCTCTGGCTCGGTACGATGAACGCCGTTGTGCTCGGCTTGGTCGAGTTGTGAGTGAAGTAGCCGTAGGCGGCAACGATCACGACGAGCAAGGCAAGTACGGCCAGCAAATCGATCTGCCGGGGATCGTGACCATTGTGGCTGATTTTCCAGCGCATTGTTGTTTCCTCCCCAAGAACCGCAAGGGGGCACTGAAACAATGCGCCAACTATCGCCACAGTTCCGCCCGGCAGCAATGCGCGCCGGGCTTAGGAGCGCTGCGGAAATCGATCAGTTGTCGTTGACGCCGCGCCAGCGGCCGTAGCGCCACGGCACATACCAGTGCGCGCCCGGCGGCTTGGCCGGCGGCACGTTGTCGATCCCGGAGGTGCCCCAGGGCTGGCAGCGCAGCAGCCGCGCCAGCGTCATCCACCCGCCGGCCCACAACCCGAAGCGCTCGATCGCCTCATCGCCATAGACCGAGCAGGTCGGCAGATGGCGGCAGTTGTAGCCGACCAGCGGCGACAGCGTGTGCCGGTAGATCCAGATCAAGGCGCGGCCGAGGTTCCGCGGCAAGCGGCGTGCGGTGGTGGCACATTCCATGCATCGTGGATGGTGTGGTGTTGAATGATCGGTCGACGGCATACGCAAGTATGTACGTAGTCTTGCGGGGTTCCAAGCCAAGGAACTGTTCTGTTGCAGATATTTACGCCACAGTTCGCTATTATCGCACGGCGCTGGTCGCGGTGCAGCAAGGGTCCTATGGACGGTCCAGGTCAGCAACGCTACCGTTCCCATAACGCGCCGATGACAGAATCGTGGCGCAGTTCCATGGGGCCATTGCCACCGCTCGCATCACTAAGGGCTTGGGGGAAGGAACCAAATTGAGACTCGTCAGTTCGCTCTCGTTGCGCAGTTGGACGCTCACCGGCGCCGTTGCCCTTTGCTTGGCAATTTCCGGCACGGTCACCATGGCCGGCGGTTCCGTACAGGCCAGCTCGACCCTTGAAGAGCGCAAGCTGCCGATGAAGTTCAGCTGGATCGCCTGCCAGCCGAATTGCCGCGGCTGGGTGTCGGCAGTCGGCATCATCACGGCCGATAGTCCCAAGGAGTTCGACGAGTTCGCGCGCAGCCGCCAGCTCAACGGCGCCACCATCGTGCTCGACTCCAGCGGCGGCTCGGTCAACGACGCGATCGCGCTCGGCCGCCGCTTCCGCGGCCTCGGCGCGCTGACCACGGTCGGCACCAGCGTCGTCGGCCAGGCCGCGCAGGGCGACCGCGCGAGCGTGCTGCCGGACGCCTATTGCGAGTCGATGTGCGTGTTCCTGCTGCTGTCGGGCAAGACGCGCTATGTTCCGCCGGCAGCCCACGTCCGGGTGCATCAGATCTGGATGGGCGACCGCGCTGACGATGCCAAGGCCGCCAGCTACACCGCGCAGGACCTGATGATCGTCGAGCGCGACATCGGCCGTCTCGCCAAGTACACCTTCGATATGGGCGGCGCGGGTGAGTTGCTGTCGCTCGCACTCAGCGTGCCGCCGTGGGAAGACCTGCACGAATTGTCGGCGGCTGAATTGCGGCTGACCAATCTCGTCACCACGGATGCCGTCGCCGACGTGCTGCCGCGGCAGGACAACGCAATTCCCATGGCCGAGGCGAAGCCGAAGAACAACGATCGCTTCGTGAGCACCGCCATGGAGGGTGAGGTTCAGCCGCATCCCGCGAAGGCGACCAAGACCGCCGAGGCCGCCGTTCCGGTCGGTGCCACCACAACGCCGCCGCCGGTCCAGCCGGCTCGGTAAGAGACGGCTTGCGCCGGCAGTAAGGCTTACGCCGGCTGCTTTGCCTTGGCTTCGATCTGGCCGATCGCATCGACCACCGCATCGAAGGTCAGCAGGGTCGAGGCATGGCGGGCCTTGTAGTCGCGCACCGGCTCGAGCAACGCGATGTCGGCCCATTTACCGCCCTGCGGGGGCTGGCCATTTTCCTTCAGCATCTTGCGGACGGTCTCGCGCAAGTCGCGCAGCTCCTCCGCGGTCGACCCCACCACATGGCTCGCCATGATCGAGGAGGAGGCCTGGCCGAGCGCGCAGGCCTTTACGTCATGGGCGAAGTCCGTCACCACGGGGCCGTCCATCTTGAGGTCGACCTTGACGGTCGAACCGCACAATTTGGAGTGCGCGGTGGCGCTTGCGTCCGGGTCGGCGAGCCGTCCGAGGCGCGGAATATTGCCGGCCAACTCGATGATCCGCTTGTTGTAAATGTCGTTCAGCATGGGGACAGATGCCTGGTTCCGGCCGTGCCGGGCGCTCTTGGCGGCTGGGTTTCACCGTCCTATATATGGACCGCAGCGCCGGAAACATAGCCCGGCCATGCGGCCAGCGCGGCCCACCTGCGTCGCGGTGGTGCTACAAGGATGGGACTCAGGCGTCCGGCGGTTCGATGATCCGCCCCGTCTGCCCGGTGACACATCCGGCCCGAGGGCAGTGCCAGGGCCGGTCGAACGGAGAAGACATGGACGCCTTGATCAAACCGATTCGCCCGAACAAGCCGGCTGACGCGAAGCCAGGCGAGCTCGACCCTTCAGAATTCTTGGCGGCGGCCGTCCGTGCCGATCAGCCGCGCCCGTCGCGGGCGGAGGCCGAGGACGCCGTGAAGACGCTGCTCGCCTATATCGGCGAGAACACCGGCCGCGAGGGCCTGCTCGACACGCCGCGCCGCGTCGTCGAAGCCTATGACGAGCTCTATCAGGGCTACCATCAGTGCCCGGCCGAAGTGCTGAACCGCACCTTCGGCGAGACCGCCGGCTACGACGATTTCGTTCTGGTCCGCGACATCGAGTTCACCTCGCAGTGCGAGCATCACATGATGCCGTTCTACGGCAAGGCGCATATCGCCTACACGCCGGTGGAGCGCGTCGTAGGGCTCTCCAAGCTGGCGCGGCTGACCGACATCTTCGCCCGCCGCCTGCAGACCCAGGAGCATCTCACCGCGCAGGTCGCAGCCGCGATCGACGAGGTGCTGAAGCCCCGCGGCGTTGCCGTGCTGATCGAGGCGGAGCATACCTGCATGTCGGTGCGCGGCGTCGCCAAGCATGGTGCGTCGACCTTCACCAGCCGTTTCACCGGCATGTTCCGCGACAATCCGGCGGAGCAGCAGCGTTTCCTGTCCCTGGTGCGAGGACCGAACCGGTAACCTCGCATTTTCCCGAGCGAGGTTTTCCGTGTCCGCATCGATCCACGATCACGACCGCGAAGAGGGGCTGGACTTCCGGCCCAAATTCGACGCGACAGGTCTTGTGACCTGCGTCGCGACCGATGCCGCGACCGGCGACGTGCTGATGGTCGCGCACATGAACGACGAAGCCCTGCGCAAGACGATCGCGACCGGCGAGGGCTGGTACTTCAGCCGCTCGCGCAACGCGCTGTGGCGCAAGGGCGAGAGCTCGGGCCAGACCCAGCGGGTGGTCGAGATCCGGATGGATTGCGATCAGGACGCGGTGTGGATCAAGGTCGAGCAGATCGGCGCCGCCTGCCACACCGGACGGCGCTCCTGCTTCTATCGCGCGGTGAAGGGCGAGGGCGGTGACATCAGCCTGTCCTTTGTCGACGCCGAGCGGCTGTTCGATCCGGCGCAGGTCTATCGCAAATAGCGGCGTCCGCCTTGTCCTCTGCACAAGCGTTAACGCGCCATTAACCATAATTACGGCAGGTTGACAGGACATGGGTGCCGATTGCCGGCGCCCGGCAAGGCACCGGATCAATGGCGGTCGACCTCTTCACTGCGACGGCTTCGGCGGGTGTCGATCCTTCGCGCCTGAAGGTCGCGAGCTCGATCAAGCAGGCGGCCGCGACCACCGGCACGAGCTTCGAATATCTGCTCACGACCGCCAAGATGGAGTCCAATTTCAATCCGCGGGCCGGCGCCACCACCTCGTCGGCGCATGGGCTTTATCAGTTCATCGACCAGACCTGGCTCGGCACGGTCAAAGAGGCCGGAAGCCAATTAGGCTACGGCCAATATGCCGACGCCATCACCAAGAATTCCGACGGCAGCTATTCGGTCAGCGATCCCTCCGCGCGGAGCGCGGTCATGAAGCTGCGCGACGATCCCGATGCGGCGTCGTCGATGGCGGCGGTGCTGACGCAGTCGAACAGCTTCAAGCTCACCGGCACGCTCGGCCGGCGCCCGACCGACGCCGAGCTCTATATGGCGCATTTCATGGGCGTCGGCGGCGCCGGCAAGCTGATCTCGAGCGCCGAGGACAGTCCGAGCGCCAGCGCGGCAGCGATGTTTCCGAAGGCGGCGGCGGCGAACCAGTCGATCTTCTACGACAAGTCGGGCAGCGCGCGCAGCGTCAGTCAGGTCTATTCGGTGCTGACCACACGCTATGCCGCGGCGGCGAACTCGAAGGATACGCGCACTGCCTTCGCTGCGGCGGGCGGCGACACCATGAGCCCTTACGCGATCGCAAGCGCCGCGCCGACGCAAGCGGTGTCGATGGACACCGCGTCGTATCTCTCGACCTTCCCGAATGCCGGTGCGGCCTCATCAACCGGTGCGACCTCGACCGTCGCATCGGCGCAGCCGGCGCCGGCCTTCCGCTCGCTCTACCAGGGCGGCGAACGTTCGGAGCCGATTTCACCTGCGGTGCAGGAGCTGTGGGGCAATAACTCCGCGCTGACCACGTCGGCAACGCCGAAGGTCCGTGCGCCCGGGCGGCTTGATCTGTTCAGCGATCCGAACGGCACCTACAGCAACGGCTAGTGCCGCCTTGCTGCGCGCGCGAAGCCGCGCGCCAGTGCCGTCTTAACGAAACGTCAATAATCCCAAACGTTTATGGTGAACCCTTTGTTAAGCGTCATGGTTTATTTTTCCTTGTAGTTGGCGTCGTAAGTCGATGCCGTTTCGTTGCGTAAGCCGGAAGGACCATGATCGTTCGGCAGTTCATTAGTTGGATTAGGACCGCTCCGGCAGGCGAGCGGGCAGAGGCGACGCGGGCGTTGGCCCGGGCCTGGCTCATTTCAGATCTCACCGAGGACGACCGCATCGCAGCCGAAGGCGCGCTGCTGATGCTGCTCGACGACCCGTCGCCGCTGGTGCGACAGGCGATGGCCGAGGTGCTCGCACACAGTACGGAGGCGCCGGCTGCGATCGTGCAGGCGCTGTCGGCCGATCAGCCGGCAATCGCGCTGCCGGTGCTGGAGCATTCACCGCTCTTGATCGATGCCGATCTCGTCGACATCGTCGCGACCGGCTCCGACGAGATGCAGTGCGCGATCGCGCGCCGCGTCAACCTTCCGGCCTCCGTCGCTGCGGCGATCGCCGAGGTCGGCTCGGCCGCGGCCGCGCTCGAGCTGATCGAAAATCCCTATGCCGGGCTTGCGCCATTCTCGTGGGACCGCATCGTCGAGCGCCACGGCCATCTCGCGGCCATCAGGGAATCGATGCTGGCGCTGGATGACCTGCCGTCCGCGACGCGGCTGGCGCTGGTCGCAAAGCTCTCCGACACGCTGGCGCAATTCGTCGTGGCGCGAAACTGGCTCGGCGCCGACCGCGCCGACCGGATCGCCGGCGAGGCGAAGGAGCGCTCCACGGTGAACATCGCCGCACGCGCTTTCGGCGACGACATGCAGAACCTGATCACGCATCTGCGCGCCACCGGGCAACTGACTGCCGGGCTGATCCTGCGCGCGCTGCTGTCGGGCAATCTCGACCTGTTCGGCGCTGCGCTCGCCGAATTGTCCGGGCTGCCCTATGGCCGCGTCTCCGCGCTGTTGAACGACCGCGGCGGCAACGGCCTGCAGGCGCTGCTGCGGCGCGCCGGCTTGCCGGAATCGACCTATGCGGCGTTCCGCATCGCGCTCGAGGCGAGCCACGAGGTCGGCTATGTCGACAGCGGCGACGGCGCAGCGCGGCTGCATCGCCGCATGGTCGAACGCGTGCTGACCCATTGCGAGACCGATCATTCGGCGGCCGAGCCGCTCTTGATCCTGCTGCGCCGCTTTGCGACGGAATCGGCCCGCGAGGATGCCCGCATGTTCTGCGAGGAGCTCGCCGCCGAAGACGCGATCGCGGTGCTGCCCTACGACGACGATCTCATTGCGGCCTGACGGCCGCGCTTGCTGCGATTGACGATGAGTGAAGCCGTGGCCTTGCGCCGCGGCGCGCCGCTATTCGCTAGGCACGATGCTCGGCGCGAGGATGGCCTCGAGATGCTCGGGGCGGTCGCGATTGGCGTGGGTCAGGAATTCATCGGCGATGCCGCGCAGCTGCTTGCTCAGCACGCCGGCCACGACAGCGGTGTCGAGCTTGGTGCGGTTGCGCACGATCGCCTGCACGGCGTTGATGTGGTGGGCGATCAGCTGGGCAGGCACGGCGGCGAGATCGGGCGCGTGCTCGATGATGCGGCACAGGCTCTCGGCGGCTGCTGCCGCCGACGGATAGCCGAATGTTGCGGCATCGCCCTTGATGTCGTGCGCGGCGCGGAACAGCTCCTCGCGCGTCTTGTCGTTGAAGCCCTCGCGCAGCACGGTGGCATGCGCGGCGGAGAGGCGGTCGGCCTCGATCGTCATCCATTCCTTGAACTCGCCCGACAGCCCGGCGAGCGCCTTTTCGGCGCGGCCGACCGGATCGTCGAGATCGCTCTCGGGGACCCGCAGCAGCATCTTGCGCAGCGGATTCGGCTGCGTGATGACGTGGTGGGTGCCGAAGCTCTTGACCTCGATCGTCCCGGGTTTGTCTTTCGCCATGGCGATATCCTAAATGGTCGAGCGCGCCTTCTCGAGCAGCGACGGTTGTTGCAGCACCTCGACCTCGCCGCTGCCGCGGCGTTCGGGGCCGATATAGGTGTTGGTGGTGTTGCGGCGGCGGTCGGGGCCGAAATAGGTCTTGGTCTTGATGAACGGACGCGGGTTGGCGACCACGTTCATGATCCGCTGGTAGAGCCCCTTGGCCGAGATCGGCTTGGCCAGGAATTCGGTGACCCCGGCATCGCGCGCCACCGTGACGCGGCGCTTCTCGGAATGCCCGGTCAGCATGATGATCGGCGCGTAGGGATTGCCCTTGGATTCCGGCTGCCGGATCATCTGCGCGAGCTCGAGCCCGTCGAAGATCGGCATCGACCAATCGGTGATGACGATGTCGGGCACATAGTGCGTATACATTTCGAGCGCGGTGGCGCCGTCCTCGGCCTCATACACCTCGCGCGCGCCGAACGAATGCAGTAGCGTCCGCAGGATGCGGCGCATGTGCGGATTGTCGTCGCAAATCAAAAATCGCAGCTTGTTGAAATCGATGCGATACATGGTCCGGTCCCGAACGGGCATATCCGGCCAATGCGGTATTACCCGACGTTAACCATATCCCGTCCGGGGTTAATGATTGGTTGCCGGGCAGGGGCGCGCGCGGCGTCAGTAGCCGAACTGCTCGCGCAGGATGCGCTCCTCCAGCGAATGGCCGGGGTCGAACAGCATCCGCATCGCAATGGTCTTGTCGGAGAGCACCTCGACGCGGCGGACGTCGCGGACCTCGTCATGGTCGGCGACCGCGGCGACCGGGCGCTTCTCGCCTTCGATCACCTCGATCACCACGAAGGCGGAGTTCGGCAGCAGCGCGCCGCGCCAGCGCCGCGGCCGGAACGCGCTGATCGGGGTCAGCGCCAGCAGCGCCGCGTTGATCGGCAGGATCGGACCCTGGGCCGAGAGGTTGTAGGCGGTCGATCCGGCCGGAGTCGCCACCAGGATGCCGTCGGCCATCAGCTCGGGCATCCGCTCATGCTCGTCGATCAGGATGCGCAGCTTGGCGACCTGGTAGGTCTGCCGGAACAGCGCGACCTCGTTGATGGCGTGATGCAGATGCACGGCGCCGTGGATGTCGGTCGCGCGCATCAGGAGCGGATTGATCAGCGACTCCCGCGACGCCGCAAGCCGAGTGCGCAGATCGTGCGTCGAATATTCATTCATCAGGAAGCCGACGGTGCCGCGATGCATGCCGTAGATCGGCTTGCCGCTGCGCATGTTGGCGTGCAGCGTCTGCAGCATCAATCCGTCGCCGCCGAGCGCGACCACGACGTCGGCGTCGGCGGCCGAATGGTTGCCGTACATCGCGGTCAGCTGCTCGAGCGCCGTCTGCGCTTCTGCACTCGCGCTGGCGACGAAGGCGATCTTGTCATACCGCTTGGAGCTGGCCATCGCTCACGAACTCGTTTGGCACGGAATACGCCGCGCTCGTCTATACATCCCGGGCGGCCTTGTCGAGATGGTCCGGGAACGGACCGCACGCCACACCGGTGCCGCCAGGCTATCGTAGTTTATGGCCCCGAGCCCGGTTCTGACGACCCGGGCTCTAGATTTTGATTTTGACGCGTTTTCTTCACGCGAACCGGTATCCACTTCGCTCGAAAACGCTTTGATATGCGTAAACGTCGGCCCAGGGAGTGAACGGCATGGCTAACAGTTTTGCGACACGGCTCGCGGCAGCGCTGCTTGTGGCCTGCCTTGCAACCGCGGCGCGGGCCGAGGACGAGGCCCCGCAGCCATCGCCGTCGCCGAGCGCGCAGGCCCCAAGCGGTCAGAATCCAAGCGGTCAAAGCCCAAGCGGCCAGAAGGGCCGGGGAGGCCGCGGCGAGGCGGGCTCCGGCGCCAATGCTGCGGCCAATGCGTCGACCGCCGAGCAGCACCGCCTGCCGCCGGACTCCACCACAAAGCAATCGGTCTCGCTGCCGGACCGCACGCTGAACTTCAGCGCGACCGCGGGCTCGATCCGAGTGTTCGAGGACAAGGGCGAGCCGCTTGCCGACATCGCCTACACCTCCTACCAGCTCGACGGCGCGGAGAAGGCGAACCGTCCGGTGACGTTCCTGTTCAACGGCGGGCCGGGGTCCGCGTCGGCCTGGCTGCAATTCGGCAATGTCGGGCCGTGGCGGCTGCCGTTCGACGGCGCGGTGTCCTCGGCCGCGCCGGAGCTGCAAGCGAACGCCGACACCTGGCTCGATTTCACCGATCTCGTCTTTATCGATCCCGTCGGCACCGGCTACAGCCGCTTCGTCACCACCTCGGAGGATGCGCGCAAGCGCTTCTTCACCGTCGACGGCGATGCCAATTCGGTCGCGCTGGTGATCCGCCGCTGGCTGGAGAAATACGACCGGCTGACCTCGCCGAAATATGTCACCGGCGAAAGCTATGGCGGCATCCGCGGGCCGAAGGTGGTGCGCAATCTGCAAATGCAGCAGGGCGTCGGCGTGCGCGGTCTGATCCTGATCTCGCCGGTGCTCGATTTCCGCGACTATGCCGGCTCCAGCATCCTGCAATATGTCGCAAGCCTGCCGACCATGGCGGCGGTCGCGCGGCAGGCCAAGGGACCGGTGACCCGAGAGGATCTCGCCGACGTCGAGAGCTACGCGCGCGGCGATTTCCTGCTCGATCTCGTCAAGGGGCAGGCCGACACCGAGGCCACCACGCGCCTCGCCGACAAGGTAGCTAACCTGACCGGCATCGATCAGGCGGTGAGTCGCAGGCTCGCCGGCCGTTTCGACATCGGCGAATTCCGCCGCGAGTTCGATCGCAAGAACGGCAAGGTGACCGGCCGCTACGATGCGTCGGTCGAAGGCTTTGATCCCTATCCAGACTCCAGCTACTTCCGCTTCAACGATCCCTCAGGCGATCCCCTGATGGCGCCATTGACCAGCGCCGCCGTCGATCTCACCACGCGCAAACTGAACTGGCGGCCGGACGGCTCCTATCATCTGCTCAGCGAGACCGTGAACAAGGCCTGGGAGTTCGGTCACGGCATCAATCCGGCTGAATCGGTGACGCAGTTGCGCCAGATGCTGGCGCTCGATCCGAAGATGAGGCTCCTGGTTGGCCACGGCCTGTTCGATCTCGCAACGCCGTATTTCGCCTCCAGGATCATCCTCGACCAGCTGCCGGCCTTTGCGGGGCCGAGCCGCACCAAACTTGCGGTCTATCCGGGCGGCCACATGTTCTACTCCCGCGACGGCTCGCGCCAGGCGTTCCGCAAGGAGGTCGAGGCGCTGGTGAAGTGAGGGGTGGATAGCGGATTGGGTTAAGCTGTGCGCGCCGCACCCACAGCCGTCGTCCCGGCGAAGGCCGGGACCCATACGCCGCGGCTTGTGTTGTGAACGGGGCTCGTCATTCCAGCATCGCACATCAGTCAACATCGGTGGTTATGGGTCCCGGCCTTCGCCGGGACGACACCGAGGTTGTTGCTCGGCTCGTGAATCAAACTTCCGCATTCTCGCGACACTTCTGACCGAGTTGAGTTGCCCATCGGGTCAATTTGCCTCACCCATACGTCTCCACGATGAAGTCGATCAGGGCGCGGAGCTTCGGGGTCATCTTGCGGTTCTTCGGCCACAGGATCTGGCGCGCCCGCGCTTGCGTCGTGTAGTTCGGCAGCAGGGCCTGAAGCCGGCCCGCGGCGATATCGTCGGCGAGCAGCTCGCCGCGCATCAGCACGATGCCGGCGCCGGCGAGGGCCGCATAGCGGATGCCGAACGCATTGTTGATGGTCAGACGGCTCTCGACGTCGACATGGACTTCACCCTCCGGTCCGAAGAAGCTCCAGCGCCGCGCGTCCGGCCAGCCGGGATAGCGCAGGCATTCATGGTGGACGAGATCCCTTGGATGGGTCGGCGTGCCGCGTTCGGCGAGATAACTCGGCGCGGCGCAGACCACGCCGGTATAGGGCGACAGCGAGCGCGACATCATGCTGGAGTCGGTCAGCGTGCCGACCCGGATCGCGGCATCCAGCCCTTCCTCGAGCAGGTCGGCAATCTTGTCGCTGAGGACGAGGTCGACCGAGACCTCAGGATATCTCTTTCTGAAGCGGACCAGCGCCGGCGCCAGGCTGTACGACCCGAACGCGACCGAGGTCGCAACGCGGAGCTTGCCGCGCGGCGCGCTCAGGGCTTCCTCGACCAGCGCATCGCCGGCCTCGGCCTCGACCAGCAGGTGCTTGCAGTGATCGAGATAGCTGCGGCCGAGCTCGGTGAGGCCCTGCCGCCGCGTCGACCGGTTGATCAATTGCGAGCCGAGCCGGTCCTCGAGAAAACGGATATGCTTGCCGATCATGGTCGGCGACATCCGCAGCTCCTTGGCCGCCGCGGTGAATGAGCCGAGATCGGCGACGCGGGCGAACACGGACATGCTGGTCAGTCGGTCCATGATTATAAACCAATTGTTATTTCACTGTGGATCAAAGGGCAGCTTATAGGGCGTTGTATTTCTATTTATTACCATGAGTGGGCAATCGGCGCGAGGACGCACGCGATTGCTTTGGAATGTGGCCGGTCGTGCCCGGAGGGGCGCGGTCCGCGCGAGGGCTCGAACCAGGACAGGAGTGTCAGGATGCCTTTCCAGATCACGATCAACGGGACCAGTCATTCGGTCGATGCCGACGGCGATACGCCGCTACTGTGGGTGCTGCGCGATGTGCTCGGCATGACCGGCACCAAATTCGGCTGCGGCATGGCGCTGTGCGGCGCCTGCACGGTGCATCTCGACGACACCGCGGTGCGCTCCTGCATCACGACGATCGACAGCATCGGCGATTCCAAGATCACGACCATCGAGGCGGTCGGCAAGACGCCGTCGGGCAAGAAGATCCAGGACGCCTGGCTCGCGCATGAGGTGCCGCAATGCGGCTACTGCCAGTCCGGGCAGATCATGTCCGCTGCCGCGTTGCTCGCCAGCAAGTCGAAGCCGACCGACGCCGATATCGACGAGGCGATGTCGGGCAACATCTGCCGCTGCGGCACCTATGTCCGCATCCGCGACGCCATCAAGCAAGCCGCGCAGTCGGGAGGTTGAGCCATGACGCTGATCAACAATCTGTCTGAACATGCCGCTGATCTGTCGCGGCGCAACTTCCTCCGCGCCAGCGCCATCGCCAGCGGCGGCCTGCTGCTTAGCGTGAGCCTGCCGTTCGCAGGCAGCGAAAGCGAGGCCGCGGCTTCCGCTGATTTTGCGCCGAATGCCTTCATCCGGATCGGTGCCGACGGCAAGGTGGTGCTGACCATGCCCTATGTCGAGATGGGACAGGGCACCTACACCTCGATCCCGATGCTGATCGCCGAGGAACTCGAGATCGGCCTGAAGCAGGTGCAGCTCGAGCACGCGCCGCCGAGCGACAAGCTCTACGCCAACCCGCTGCTCGGCGTGCAGGCCACCGGCAATTCGAACGCGATGCGCGGCGCCTGGCAGCCGATGCGCAAGGCCGGCGCCACTGCGAAGGCGATGCTGGTCGCTGCCGCGGCGAAGCGCTGGAACGTCGAGCCCGCGTCGTGCCGTGCCGAGAATGGCGAGGTGCATCACGCAGCCTCGGGACGCAAGCTCGGTTACGGCGAGCTGGCGAGCGACGCGGCGCAGATGCCGGTGCCGGAGAATGTCGCGCTGAAGAGCCCGTCCGAGTTCAAGCTGATCGGCACGCCGGCCAAACGGCTCGATACGCCCTCGAAGATCAACGGCACGGCAGTTTACGGCATCGATGCGCGGCCGCCCGGGGTGAAGGTCGCGACGCTGGCGCAGTCGCCGGTGTTCGGGGGGCGGGTGAAGCGCGTGGATGATGCCGCGGCAAAGGCCGTCAAGGGCGTCCGCCAGATCGTGACGCTCGATGACGCCGTTGCTGTGGTGGCCGATCATATGGGGGCGGCGAAGAAAGGTCTCGCGGCGCTCACGATCGAGTGGGACGAGGGGCCGCACGCCAAGCTCGCCACGACAGATATCGCGCGCGAGCTCGAAGCCGCCACCACGAAGCCGGGCGCGGTCGCGCAGAATATCGGCGACACCGATAAGGCGATGGCGGGCGCAGCAACCAAAGTCGAGGCGACCTATCAGCTGCCGTTCCTCGCCCATGCGACGATGGAGCCGATGAACTGCACCGTGCATGTGCGCCCCGATGGCTGCGAGATCTGGGTCGGCAGCCAGGCGCTCTCGCGTGCCCAGGCGGTGGCCGCGAAGGTGCTGAACCTGCCACCGGAGAAGGTGGTGGTGCACAATCATTTGCTCGGCGGCGGCTTTGGCCGCAGGCTCGAGGTCGATGGTGTGATCCGCGCAGTGCAAATTGCCAAGCAGGTCGACGCGCCCCTCAAGGTGGTGTGGACCCGCGAGGAGGACATCCAGCACGACATGTACCGGCCGTACTGGTTCGACCGGATTTCGGTCGGCCTCGATGCATCCGGCAAGCCGGTCGCCTGGAATAATCGCTTTGCCGGTTCGTCGGTCATCGCGCGCTGGGCGCCGCCGGCGTTCCGCAACGGTCTCGACCCCGATACCACCGAAGGCGCGATCGATCTGGTCTACGACATTCCGAACTTCCACGTCGAATATGTCCGGGTCGAACCGCCCGGCATTCCGACCGCGTTCTGGCGCAGCGTCGGGCCCTCGCACAATGTGTTCGTTACCGAAAGCATGATCGACGAGATGGCGGCAGCCGCCAGGCAGGACCCGGTCGAGTATCGCAAGGCATTGCTCGGCAAGTCGCCGCGCGCCAAGGCGGCGCTGGAGCTCGCGGCGGCCAAGGCGGGCT
>NZ_LGHK01000212.1 GCF_001908235.1 Bradyrhizobium sp. NAS96.2 | reverse complement strand
GAGCGTCAATGATCCCCTGACTCGGTCGCCTCGTCTCATCTTGATTGACGCGCCGCTCTCATCCTGATTGTCGCGCTATAAGTGCTCGTACCGACTCCCACAAACCTGTGGTCTCAAAACGACCCTCACTGTCAAGTTGCCGACATGTCGGAGCTTCGAAGCGTAGGACATCTCACGAGTCATCAGATTGATCTCATTGTCCGGACGTGACTTTCGCGTTTGGCATACCTCCTGCAGGTTATGCGCAAATGCTCTCCACCTAGACTGAGGAGAAGTCATCTCATGACAGGCGCGCCGAACATTGGTCCCGGCCCCGGAAATAGTGCTTCCCGAGAACATTGTACGGAAACGAACAGCGATACCCATCTCGCCCTCTTCGTACGCGATGGAAATTCAATTCCCTTCCCAGATTTCCCTGAGCATCTCGATGTTCCAGGAGAGCTCGAAATCATGCTGTGGAAGGAATATGGGAGAGCTGAAATGTGAATGGCGTCTGCTGCACACGTTCACTCGCCGTGTCGGAAGAACGTTGAGGACATAGCCCTGATGGGGTTAGGGTCAGGCCGCCGCTTTCCTTTGCCACTGCCGTGCGCGAGATAGCGCTGGTTGGCGCCGCGGACGCTGTTACCCCAACGCCGGTCACACCGGCTGAAGCCCTGCTTGCTATCGCAAGCCGTTACGTTGCAGAGCCCACTTGTAAGGCCGCGGCCTGTCGTGCCGATGCAATCGCATTGCTAGACGCGCAGACAACCTCAGCGGTGCCACGAATGCGCTGAGGCCAGATTGATGCCAGGGTAGTCGAGGGCCGGACGCGGCAAATAGCTCGGCCTATCGTGATTGGTAACCCTATCCAAGTCGCAGATCTTCGGCGGAGACCTTACCCGAACGGCCGCTCTTTGGTTCATAGCTGATGCGAGCGCCCTCTGGGAGGCCGTCATGGCCGGCTTTCTCAACAGCACTAATGTGCACGAAGACGTCCGGTCCCCCATCATCGGGTTTGATAAAGCCATATCCCTTGGTCGGATTGAACCACTTCACGGTACCCATCGCCACTGCAGTATCTCCAGTTAGAAGCCTGCCTATCTAGCCGAGGTGTGAGGCCGATATCAAGATGCGTGCTGAGAGGCTTTTCGTTTTTGTCCTCCCCGACCTGATCCGAGCGGGGAGTCTAGAAGATCGAGCATAGTGGCTCGGTGCACTTCGCTTTAGCTTTTAGCGTTTAAGGCGTCGATCATCGGCCGCTCGCGGATCGCGACTATCTCGGTCCATGCGTTTCGTCGAACCTGCAATCGTCGCGACGTAGACGGCTGCGAATGATCTTAAAGTGCGTCGCGCATCCAACATGTCCCGATCATGCTTCCTGATGTGCGTCGCGGCGCTACAGTCCAGCACGTTTCGTACACTGGGACGTTTCTTGATGACGCTGTTCAAAATGCAAACGCGATGAGTGTGGGCTATGATTATCGAATCGTCGCCCAAAATGCCCACAGTAACCGGAGCGGAGTTCAGTCGGCCATTCCCGGTTGACCCCGCCCCCATGCCAGAGAATCCACGGGCCAAAAACGGCTCGCACTCGGGCGAGAGCAAGTTGGAACGGTGGGCGAGTTTTTCATCGGAAATCAGTGCACTCTGGAAGTCATCGGCAGTGCGTAGGCGCTTTGGGCCGCACTTTTCGATGAAGCTGGTCCGATCGCCGCATCCGGGATTGCTTACACTCGTCAGCTTTTCGACAGCTGCCTCCTATAGAGCCTCCTATAGAGACTGAGTCTCGCTCTCGCCCCGAGCCGCTGCCGCCTGTGTTCCGCAAATGAGGGGCATAAGTCCGCAAGCTGACCTGACCTCTACCGTGAATAGGAGTGCATGATGGATCCAGTCGACCCATTCAATGCAGGAGCTTGGGCGCGGCAATACGCCGCCATGCAGCAAGGGCAACGGGCGGGACAACGGCCGCATGGCCGGCAAAGCAGCTTTGAGCAGCAGATCGAGAGGTTGCAACTCAATTCACCCGATGAAAGTTCCGCAAGCTCGAATTCACCTGACGAGAGTCCTGAGGCGCGCTCTGGACAGATCCGCCACGCCGAACTCGGCGGTTCGATGCGGTTGCCGTCATGTTCGCGGCTGAGGGACGATTCGTTCAACAGCGTGCGGCACAGCGTAGATATCTCCCATGAGCGCCGCGGCGGGGCGACCCAGCTATCGCCGCAGTCCAATTTGCAGGAAGATCTTTTCAGCAGCGCGCGCTACGCCTTACCAGGGGTACAGCCGGCGATCGAGCCCAAGAACAGCAAACGACGTGGACTATGGTCGCGCATCAAGTCAGGCGTTGGCAAAGCGTTCGGGGGAAACAGCAGCGGAAAGCCGTCCAGCTCCGAGGCGCATCAAGAGTTCTCTTCGATCACGTTTCGCGCCGACCCTGCCAAGCAGCCGGCGCGAACGCGAGGGGTTCGCGACGAGGACGAGGCGATCATTCAGGAGTTCGCGGCGAGCGCAACTGGCAACTTGAGCGATGGCACCCTGAGAAATGCCGTGGCCGATCTGCGCGCTTTAAGCGCCCTCCTGAGCGAGAACCGGCGGCCATCAATTGCAGCCCGAATTGACAACCCCGCGTTGACGTCTGGGCTGGATATCGATGCAGAAAGGTATGCGCCGATCAAAAAACGCGGCAGTCGCATGAAGGCGGCGCTGAACAAGCTCCGGGAGGCCCGCGCGGGAAGGGTGCTGTCAGCCGATATCCGCCGCCTGAATCCTTATCCCGCAGACGGGACTCTCATCGACATGTGGGCTGCAGCGGAAAAGGCGACACACAGGATCGAGCCGAGCACTATCGAGAGACAGGCTCGGCGCCTTTCCAGGCTGAGTGATTGGCTGCAAACCCAAAACAGAGGGGCCATGGCTGGTCGTCTCTTCACCAATGGGTTTGCCGGGGACGTTGAGGCGTACAAGCGTGAAACCCAGGAGACGAAACTCGACCCTGATTTGCGGAGGCTTGGCCAATACCAACAAATGGTCGACGCGAACCGAGGGTTGGGGTTGCCTCCTCCTGACGCGCATTCTGCCGGTCAGGTAGGTGAACAGCCGTACGAGGCGCCGCACCCGCTGCCCGCAACGCCGGCCACCCCGAGTGAGGGAGCTTGGGATTTGTTTCGGGAGGCGATCCATGGGCCCTCTCGATCATCGAGCGTACCTTACGACGGAACGCAGCCAACCTTGTTGAGGGAGCCGAGCCGACAACCCGGACCCTCATCATCCGCGCCGTACCGTGGTCCGCAGTTCAGCGCGTTTTACGACCTTCCAGCAACGCCGGCCACCCCGAGCGAGGGAGCTTGGGATTTGTTTCGGGAGGCGATCCATGGGCCCTCTCGATCATCGAGCGTACCTTACGACGGGACGCAGCCGACCTTGTTGAGGGAGCCGAGCCGAGAACCCGGACCCTCATCATCCACGCCGTACCGTAGCCCGCAGTTCAGCTCGTTTTACGACCTTCCACCAATGCCGGCCACCCCGAGCGAGGGAGCTTGGGATTTGTTGAGGGGAACGGTGGGAGGACCCGCTTCATCATCATCTGCCAGGCATCCGTCGTCAGACATCTACGGCGATGTTGAGCCGTTGGTTAATCTGAATCCGCCGACGCCTCATGATTTGCACGACGAAGGTCACTCGATGCCGGCATCGGGCATTGCCGGACCACCGTCGTTCGTTGGTCCATCAGGGGCCTCTCAAGAACTGCGGGATATCGGGACTATCGTTGGGGACGGCTGGGAGCACCGCTCGCAACCGGCCTCAGACGTCCTGATTGACGTACTCGGCAATATCAATCTGCTGCCGAACCAGTTCGGGCCAAGCCAGTTTGCGATCAACGGTGAGCGCTACTCGACCACTCTCGGACCGGGAGGGCGCCGGGACGTTCGTCTTATCCATCATCCCCGCGCCAGGCAGGCACATGAGGCAGCCGGGCCGTCGCAGCAGCCCCATCACCCGCCGCAGGCAAGTGACGCTGGCGCAACACACGAAGGGGCAGTGGATCTTGGATATCTCATCCGCGGAGGGTGGGAGCACCGCGAACGCTTCCTTCCGCCTCACCTCGTCCGCGCACTGGAGGGCCAGCACCTGATGCCGGACGCCGAGAGCCCGACGTATTTCAACATCCGCGGCGTGCCTTACAGGGGCGAATTGGACGAAACGGGCGGTCGTCGACGTGTTCGCATTTACCCAGAACGTAGTTGAAGAAGCTCCTACGCCAATCTTCAAACGGTCCGCTCGATTTGAACGGAAGACGAAACCTGTTCCCGTAAAGGGATCATGCTGGTTGCTCGCGCACGCGCCAGTGCGGCGAGAGCCGATGAAATCGAAATTTCATTCCGATATCAAAGTGATTGCCCGCTGTCAAACGCCATCCGGAACTGCCCCCTTTGCGTCATGAAGAACTGCCCCCCATCGGGTTATGATCTTGGTTGAAGGTTGCTTCCGCCGGTGACGGGACGGAGGGAGGCGGAGCCGACCGGAGGGTCGTCACCGGCGGGCGGCGGCTTGATGAGGCCGCTCTTCCGTTTGGCGCGGAGCCGGTAGCTGTCGCCGCGGATAGTCAACACGTAGCTGTGGTGCAGGAGCCGGTCGAGGATCGCGGTGGCGACCACCGGATCAGCGAACACGGTGCCCCACTCGGCAACGCTGCGATTCGACGTGATCAGCATGGCACCAGTTTCGTAGCGTCGGCTGACCAGTTGGAAGAACAGATGGGCCGCGTCGGGTTCCAGCGGCAGATAGCCGAGCTCGTCGACGATCAGTAGCTTTGGCTTCGACAGCGCGAGTAGTTTCTCGTCCAGGCGCCGATCGCCATGCGCCTTGGCAAGGCCAGCGACCAGCGTCGTCGCCGTGGTGAACTGCACCGTATACCCGGCCAGGATTGCCTCTCGCCCGAGCGCGATCGACAAGTGCGTCTTACCGACGCCCGGCGGGCCGAGCAGCAGCACGTTCTCTCCGTTGGCGATCCAACGTGACGCGGCCAGGTCGCGGATCTGCTTCGGATCGATCGACGGCTGCGCCTCGAAGTCGAAGCCCGCAAGCTCCTTCACGGCCGGGAAGTGTGCAAGCTTCAGCGCCATGTCGATGCGGCGATGATCCTTGCGCGCAATCTCACGCTCGCACAGCAGGATCAGCGTCTCACGCGCCGACAGGTTTGCGCGCGCCGCCTCGTCGAGCAAGCTATCGAGCTGATCGCGGATACCGGAGAGCTGCAATCGCGCCAGCATGGCATCAAGGGGATCAGTCGGTACTTCGGTTGCCTTCTTTGCGCGCGTCATCAGAAGCTTCCCCCGATCACGGCTTCATATTCGGCAAGAGGACGCAACAAGGAAGGCGGTGGAGACGACCCCGGCACCGCCGCCGCAATCTCCGGCCGGCGGATCGCACCATTGCGCCCGGCAACACCATCGAGATGGGCGGGATCGACGATCCGCAGCCGGCGCCCTTCCGATTGCTTGTGGACCGCCACCTGGTGCAATCCATGGCGGATCCGCACCTCGCCGGCCGCGACCGTTACCGCCACGCGCTCACCAATTAGGCGCCACGGCACCGAGTAACTGTTCGTGTCGATCTCGATGGCGCAATCGTTGCCGACGACCCGGGTTAGTTCGCGCAATGATCCGAACGAGGGCTGCCCGCCGAGCGGTTTCAACCGGTGTGCCTCGTCGCGTATGAAGCGAACCATCGGCGCCTCGCCGGTCGTGCCGTGGATACGCACGTTCGCCACCTCACGCTCCCACTTGGCGAGATGCGCCTCGAATGCCTCCCAACTTACGAAGGAATGCCCCGCGATCGCGTTCTTCTTCACGTAGCCGACGCCATTCTCCGTCTTGCCCTTCGTGCGTGCCCGATATGGCGCGCAGGCGCGTGGACGGAAGCCCCAATGCTTCGCAAACGCGATGAGTTTGTCGTTGAACTGAACCGACCGGCTCACCGCGTCGTGACGCACGACGAGCGCGCGTGGATTGTCCATCAGCACTTCCTCCGGCACGCCGCCGAAGGTCGTAAATGCGCTCTCGAGCCCGGCGAACCAGTGCTCTTGCTTCTCCGCCCGGAACGCACGCACATGCAGCCGTCGCGAATGCCCGAGCGTTGCCACGAACATGAATGCTTTGACCTTCACCCTGCCGATCTCGACCAGACGCTCCCCGAAGTCGATCTGCAGCTGTCGGCCAGGGGGCGTCTCGAACCTCGTCGTCGCCAGCGCCTCCGCCTTCAGCGCCTGGCGATAGGGCTGCACGGCGCGTTGCAGCGTTCGTCGGCTCACCTCCACGCCTTTCTCGGCCAACAGATCCTGGCGAACCACGTCAGCATTGCCGCGATGCCGAATGAACCTCTCGCGCAGCCAACCCTCAAGGCCGTCGAGCCGCTTCGGCCGCTCAGGCGACTTAAACGGCTTCACCCCGCCCGCCGCCACGTAGTCCTTCACCGTGTGATGGCTGCAGCCAAGCTGGCGCCCAATCCGCTTCAGACCCCACCCGCACGCCCTCAGGCGCAACATCTCCGCCACGTCATCCGGCGTCTTCATCACCTGCCCCCGTGGATCACTCCACGGCGAGCCTCTAGTGATTCGTTCCTCGTTCATTCGCTCTCTCCTCAGCTATCCGAGGAGGGGGCAATTCCTCATGACGCCGAGGGGGCAGTTTTCCATGGCGCGCGACACCCGCAAACCACATCTGCACCAATTTGGGCGGTCCTTCGGCGTCCGGCTTGACCCCTGGATCATCGGCAACGGTCCCCCACTGCACTCGCTGGAAATCCTTCCCGTTTCGTTGATCGCGTTCGCCGCGCGGCCGAAACGGACGTAGACGCTGAGCAGACGGTCGAAATTCTCGTCCTTCCATTCTGCATAGTGTTTGCGCGGAGGATCCCCAGCGTCAGGAAAATTTCGGATGACCTTAAGGCGAGATTGTTTGTGCGCACGCGCCCACTAGCCGCCCATGCCGAGCACAGCCAGCGCGAGGAGACCCCACCAAGTGGGCCAAATGCCGCCCACGGTCCAGGAGCCAGGCGACTACGAGCAGCCAAGCCGACTGTAAGCGCGAAATGCCAGCAGAGCCAAACCGGCTTGGATGACGAAACGACGGAAACCCTTGGCTCCCAGCGAGGCAACCGTGCCGAAGAAGCCAATGAAGTAGGGAGCTACGTTGGAGTTAAAATCTCCATCGGATTCATATTCTCGCGAAATCGTCGCGCTTGTTCGAGGCGTTCGGCTGCATATCGATCACGAGAATATCCGGCGCCGTGCTCGAGCACCACCGCGACAGCCTCTGTGGCGATGTCGCCCACCTGCTTCCGGAAGCGCATTAGCGGCTTGTTGGTGTCCTAGTCGGCACGCACCCCGCACAACATAAGTAGATGGCGCCGTGTTCGACGCGCGAACTTCGTACGATACGGACAAAGTTGCGCGCCATATGCGCATAACGAAGAAATAGATTGCAGTTGCGCTTCAGGGTTGATTTCGCATACGCGCCACTCTTCGCTGTTGTACTTTTCCAGCCGCTGTCGTGACCGGCTAAAGACCCCCGTCTGCTGCGAGCACGTAGGAGATGGTCGGCGCACACTCATGCCGCGCCTCCGTCGCAGCTTAGGCCACATGGTCCGGGGCTCTGTTGAGGCAACGACCGCTAACGCAACTCCCAGATCGGGTGGCGAACTATCCAATTTTTTTCTGCTACGGATACTTGCTCCCGAAAAACCCTTGTCCTATTTCAATTCTGTCTGTGGCACTCATCGGCATCGAGTGCTAACAGCTCAGAATTATCGAACCATGCAAACACTTAGGAGGGCTGTATGAATTTCCGTCCACTTCATGACCGCGTCGTCGTCAAACGCATTGACGCAGACGAGAAGACTGCTGGCGGCATCATCATTCCAGACACCGCCAAGGAAAAACCCTCGCAGGGCGAAATCATCGCCGTTGGCCCGGGCGGTCGCGACGAGGCTGGCAAACTGATCCCGATCGACGTCAAGGTCGGCGACCGCGTCCTGTTCGGCAAATGGTCAGGGACCGAGGTCAAGATCGACGGCCAGGAGCTGTTGATCATGAAGGAGAGTGACATCATGGGCGTTCTGACCGACGTGTCGTCCAGCAGGAAGGCTGCCTAAACAACCCGCTCGCACCGCTCACCTGAGGAGCGCCTGTGGGGCGTCCCTCCAAAGGTGAGAAGACATCAAACTCAGGGAACTCATCATGTCAGCCAAAGAAGTCAAATTCTCCGTCGAGGCGCGCGACCGTATGCTGCGCGGCGTCGACATCCTCGCCAATGCGGTGAAGGTCACCCTCGGACCGAAGGGCCGCAACGTCGTGCTCGAGAAGTCGTTCGGCGCTCCCCGCATCACCAAGGACGGCGTCACCGTCGCCAAGGAGATCGAGCTCGAGGACAAGTTCGAGAACATGGGCGCCCAGATGGTGCGCGAAGTCGCCTCCAAGTCCGCTGACGCGGCCGGCGACGGCACCACCACCGCGACCGTGCTGGCCGCAGCGATCGTGAAGGAAGGCGCCAAGTCGGTCGCCGCCGGCATGAACCCGATGGACCTGAAGCGCGGTATCGACCTCGCGGTCGAAGCCGTCGTTGCGGACCTCCAGAAGAACTCGAAGAAGGTCACCTCGAACGAGGAGATCGCCCAGGTCGGTACCATTTCGGCCAACGGGGATGCCGAGATCGGCAAGTTCCTCTCCGACGCCATGAAGAAGGTCGGCAACGAGGGCGTGATCACGGTCGAGGAAGCCAAGTCGCTCGAGACCGAACTCGACGTCGTCGAGGGCATGCAGTTCGACCGCGGCTACATCTCCCCCTACTTCGTCACCAACGCCGACAAGATGCGCGTTGAGATGGACGATGCCTACATCCTGATCAACGAGAAGAAGCTCTCCTCGCTGAACGAGCTGCTGCCGCTGCTCGAGGCCGTGGTGCAGACCGGCAAGCCGCTGGTCATCGTCGCCGAAGACGTCGAAGGCGAAGCCCTCGCCACCCTCGTCGTCAACCGCCTGCGTGGCGGCCTGAAGGTCGCGGCCGTCAAGGCTCCGGGCTTCGGCGATCGCCGCAAGGCCATGCTGCAGGACATCGCGATCCTGACCGGC
>NZ_LGHK01000211.1 GCF_001908235.1 Bradyrhizobium sp. NAS96.2 | reverse complement strand
GAAGATCCAGAGAATAAGGCTTGCCCATCCATGCTGGCCTCCGCCCAGCCAGCATGGTGAATCAGAAACAGCCTGATTTGGGAATCCCAAATCGATTCAACCTAACCCCATCCCGCTTTAGCGCAGCGCGGCGGTGCGCAGCACGAAGGACTGGGTGGTCAGGGGAGTGGTCGCCGAGCCCGAGAAGTGGTCGCAGGTCATGCCCATCATCGGATCTTCCGAGAAAGTCATGGCGACGGCGGCCTGCGGCTTCACGAAATGAGCCCGCATCAGGCTCATGTCGGTGTCGCCAAGCACCGTGGTCAGCATGGCATTGCTTGCGCTCGGCGCCAGCATCACCACGCGCATCCAGACATCGTTGCCCTTGGCGGCCGAGATCCGCGCCGACGTCGTGATCAGGCCCTGACCGGGCGCGCCCTTTGCGACGACGGTGTTGATTTCGGTAGCCGGCGCCGCCGCATTGCGCGTCGGGCGCACATTGCGCGGGATCGGCGCGGTCGCCGCGACGATGTTGGCGCGATCGACCGGTGACGATGCAGCGGGCGCATAGGCGAGCGCCTTGTTGAAGTTTTCGGTCGCGCTGGCCGTGGTCTGCGGATCGGAGCCGCCAACCGCCTCACGTGCTTTCAGCGCGGCGATCTGCGCGGCCGACGCCTGCTTCGGCGCCGCCGAATCGTCGCCCCAGAAGCCGCGGGCGTTGATGATGTCGGCGGGTGATTGCGGCTCGGTATTCTCTGCGGTTTGCACCACCTGCATCGCCGGCCTGGCCTTCGGCGTCGGAACCAGCTGCGCGTCGGCGGCGGCGAGCTGGATGGCGGCGGCGAATTGCGGCTTGGCGCGCGGCAGCGGAATCGGATCGGCGGATTTGGCGGGCGCTGCGGCCGCAACCACGGTGTTGGCTGCGGGCTTGTCGTTCACGCCGGCCGCGCCTTCGTCTTCATCGTCACCCGACTTGCCGGCCCCGAACAGCTTCGCGAACAGGGTCGGCTTGCTGATCACAGCGGCATCGTCGCCATTGCCGCGGCGCTCGATGTCGGCCTTGGCGAGCTCATAGCCCTTCAGCGGCGTGCCGTCGGTCGGGACATGGACGGTGCGGCCATCGGGGAACACCTTGACCAGCTGCTCGCGGGTCATCCGCGGCCAGTGGCGAATGCCGCCGGTGTCGAGATGCACGAACGGCGAGCCGGAGGTCGGATAGAAGCCGACGCCGCCGCGCTGCAGGCGCAGGCCGGCGTAGCGGATCTGCTCCAGCGGCACGCCCGGAATGAAGAAGTCCATCGCATGCCCCAGCATGTGCTGGCTGTGGCGCGCGACGCCCGAGGAGCGGCGGCGCAGCATGGCATTGGTGGCAGGGGCGCGATAGGCGGAGATGATCTGGATCGGCTGCTTGCCGCCGACGTCGCTGTAGACTTCCCAGAGGATGTCGAACAGATGACGGTCCATCACCGTCTCATCCTGGGAGCGCCAGTCGCGCAGGAAGTGATTGAGCTGCTTCAGCGAGGCTTCATCGTAGCGGCCATCGCGCTTGAAGGTGACGGTGAGGTCTTCGCCGGAATGGGTGTGGTGGAACGAGAGGGTGCGGGTCTGGTTCAGCGCAGTCGCGTCATGCACCGATCCCGCGCCGGCCAAAAGCAACAGCGCGGTCAGGCCGACTTGGTACCCGGCCTTAGGCAACGACAGCGGATTGCAGCGGCGTGCGAAGACAGCCAGCACTATGAGCCCACCCAGTCGACGAGCGTTCGGTCGGCACCTTTCGCAGACCCCCTGCGGAAGACGGTGAACGCTTTCTTAAAGCGGGAGGGTTAACCGAGGTTTACCGACCCGCCCCCAAGTTAGGCTTAACTAACTGGGGGAGTGTGGCAAAAGATAGCCCAGTTCCCCGGCCGGCCCGGGAAATGGTTAACGTAAACGATCTCGCTTTTTGAGCGAGATCGTTGATTTTGCTTCAAAATTTATGCCAATCGGCAAGCAGGCAGATCGGAGAGGCTGATCAGCGGGTGATCACCCGGCGCTGCTGCTGGGCCTGACCGCGGCGGGTCGGCTGTGGCTCCGGCTGTCCGAACCCTCCGAACAGGCGCTCGAAGAAGTTCGGTCCGGAGGACCCGAAGCCGCTGTTATCGCCGGCGACGTTGACACCTGCGGGCAGGCTGCTGCTCGGCGGACGCGCATAGCTCGGCTGGGCGTGCGCCACCACCGTTTCGAGATCCTTGCCGCGGCTGTTCTTGAGCAGCGACAGCATGGTGGCGTCGCGGCCGTAGACGTCCCTGCGGATTTGCAGCTTGCCGGCGTCGTCCACGAACGCAGTCTGGTAGGTGATGTTGACCGGGATCGGCGTCGGGAATTTCAGATCGACTTCGCTCGAGCCGTACATGCTGCGGATCCGCTCCGGCGTGTAGTGCTGGTTCGGCTCGGCGATGTTGAGCAGCACGGACGCGTACTGATCCGGATTCTGCACGCGCATGCAGCCATGGCTGTAGGCGCGCTCGTCCTTCGCGAACAGGTACTTGTCCGGCGTGTCGTGCTGATAGACCAGGAACTTGTTCGGGAAGTTGAAGCGGATGCGGCCGAGCGCGTTGGCTTCACCGGGCGGCTGCGAGATGTGGATCGAGCCGTCGCGGTTGCGCTCGAGCTTCAGGCCCATGCGCTGCAGCACCGTCGGATCCTGCTGCAAGGCCGGCAGATATTCGTTGTAGATGATCGACGGCGGCACGTTCCAGGTCGGGTTGACCGTGATGTACTTCATCGTTTCGGTCAGAAGCGGCGTGGCGTGCTGGCCGGGCTTGCCGGTGACGACGCGCGTGGTCCAGACCTGCGCGCCGTTCTGCATCACCTTCAGCGTGTAGTCCGGGATGTTGAGGATCACATAGGCGTTGCCGACACTGGCGGCGCCGAGCTGGCGCGGCAGCCAGCGCCAGCGCTCCATGTTGACGATCACGGTGTCGATCTGCCGGTCGCGCTTCGGATTGTTCAGCGCCTTCACCGTGCGCTCGTCGAGCACGCCTGTCGGCTTGAGGTCGACGCTGCTCTGGAATCTCTCCACTGCGCGCGCGACGGTCGCATCATACTTGGTGCTGTCGGCATTCTCGGTGACGCCAAGCTTGCCCCGCAGGTCCGGCACGCGGGGATCGTCCATCTCGACCGCGGCCTGCTTCTTGCGCGCCGGCACATATTTCAGCGCCGGGCCGTCCGCGATCGTGATGACAGGGCCGTCGCCTTGGCCGCGCAGCTCGGCGAGCTTCTTCTTCAGCTCCTTGTAGAGCTTCTGCGGCGGATTGTAGCTATCGAGCGCCGCCGAGGCGTCCTTGGCCGAGGTCACATTCGTGAACACTTCCGCCGGATCGATCGGGTGCTCCGGATAGAGGATATCAGCCGACACCTGCGACCAGTGCATGCGGCCGCTCTGGGCCTGGCGTGCGTAGTCCAGCATGCTGGCCGCGAGCTTCAGCTCGGCGTCGGCCAGCGCATCAGGCGTCGTCGCAGCGGTGAAATCCGGCACCGGATAGTCTGATGCATCGAGGCCGTCGGCAGCGGCATCCTTCAGGCGGGCGATGACGCCCTTGCCGGCATCGGTCAGCTTGCCGGCCTTGGTGAACACAGGCGCGTATTCGCGGGCTGAATAGAATTTTTCGGCGGCCGCGCGCTCGTTCTTGCGATCGAAGGTGCGCAGCGACTTGTTGGCAAGCAGGTCGCGCAGCTTGTCGGCGACCGGCTGATCCTCGGCGGCAACATTGCTCGCAGCCTTCGCGGGCTCAGCAGCCGGAGCTGCGGCCGTCGCGGGAGCCGGAGCTGCGACGGGCGCCGTTGCGGTGGCAGGGGCGGGTGCTGCCGCAGGCGGTGCGACCGCGGTATCGGTCTTTGGTGCATCGGCCTTCGGCGCGTCGGCGGGCTTCGTCGCCGGCGCGGTGGCGACATCGGCGGGCTTCGGCTCGACGGCCTTTGCCGTCGCGCTCGGCTCTGCCGGTTTTGCATCGGCGGGCTTTGCGTCAGCGGGCTTTGCGTCGGTGGCCTGCACATCGGCCGGCTTCACGTCGGCCGGCTTGGCTGCGTCGGGCAGCGCGGCGGTGGTGTCGGGCTTGAAATCGCTCGCGGTGGGCGGCGGCACATTGGCCGGTTCGGGGCGCGGGATCGCCGCGTCGATCGCAAGTTCCGAGGCGTTGGAGCGAGGCGTGTCCTGCGCGAAGGCCGAGCTCGCGGACACCGTGAGGAAGGTCGCCGCGACGGCCATCAATACGCGGTCAAATCCCCGACGGTTGTTCGAACAGTCACGCATTTTCACACCCCCTGGGTGGAACTGCCCCTTAAGATTCTGGAACAGTTCAAATC
This sequence comes from Bradyrhizobium sp. NAS96.2, assembly GCF_001908235.1. Classification (GTDB taxonomy): domain Bacteria; phylum Pseudomonadota; class Alphaproteobacteria; order Rhizobiales; family Xanthobacteraceae; genus Bradyrhizobium. The sequence continues at coordinate 10,484 of NZ_LGHK01000211.1, read as the reverse complement.
GATATCCGGTTTCATAGCTTGCGCGAAAGCGCCGGCTTCTCAAACGACTCGTATGCCTGCACGCAACGAACGCAGACGATACATTTGCCCCTCTTATGCAGCCAGCGCCATGCGGGGCAACTCACGACAAACTGACCTCGAAGCAGCTGATTTCGCTCGGGCTGTGCGTTTTTGCCACGCGGCACAGCCTTTGTCTGTCACCGCCACGACACGGTTCAAAAGGTTCCCAGGTAATGGCCTCGGCGGCCTCGGGGCTTAACCGGCGTCGCTGGCGCGCGTGTCGGCCGCGGCCTCGTCGAGCTTGCGGTAGAGGGTCGAGCGGCCGATCTTGAGACGCCGCGCGACCTCCGACATCTGTCCGCGATAATGCGAAATCGCAAAGCGGATGATCTCGTTCTCGAGATCTTCCAGCGGACGCACCTCGCCCGCGGCATTGAGCATCGAGAGGCCACCGGTGGTCGGGAGGGCGGTCGGAACCGGTATTTCGTTACCGGAAATCATGGCGGGCGCCGTGGATGGCGACACCACCAGCGGCTCGCCCTGCAAGGACTTTCCTTCCGGGACCGGATGCGCCGGGCCTTGCGGGAAGTCGGCGAGCCCGAGCTGATCGCCGTCGCTCATGACCACGGCGCGATACACCGTGTTCTCGAGCTGACGGATGTTCCCGGGCCAATCGAGCTGCGCCAGATGCGCCATCGCATCGCCGCTGATGCCGGTGATGTTGCGGTTCTCCTCGGCGCAGAACCGCGCCAGGAAATGCCGCAACAGATGCGGGATGTCCTCGCGCCGCTGCCGCAGCGCCGGAATGGTCAGCGGCAGCACGTGCAGGCGATAGAACAGGTCCTCGCGGAACTGGCCGGCCTTCACGAGATCGAGCAGCTTGCGGTTGGTCGCCGAGATGATGCGGACATCGACCTTGACCGGCTTGCGGCCGCCGACCGCCTCGACGGTGCCTTCCTGCAGCGCGCGCAACAGTTTCACCTGCGTCGCCAGCGGCAATTCGCCGACTTCGTCGAGGAACAGGGTGCCGCCATGGGCCTCCACGAACTTGCCCTGGTGGCGCTCGGTGGCGCCGGTGAAGGCGCCCTTCTCATGGCCGAACAGGATCGATTCGACGAGATTGTCCGGGATCGCGCCGCAGTTCACCGCGACGAACGGCTTGGCCTTGCGCTCGCTGCTGCCGTGGATGGCGCGAGCGAACAGTTCCTTGCCGACGCCGGACTCGCCCTCGACCAGCACGGGAATCGTCGAGGATGCCGCTTTCTGCGCGGTGCGCAGCACCCCGGCCATCGCCTCGCTGCGGGTGATGATGTCGGAGAAGGTCAGCCGGCCCTCGCGGCTGTGGCGGATGCGCTGCAATTCGCCCTTCAGCGCCGAGGCGTTGAGGGCGTTGCGCAGGGAGACCTGCAACCGCTCGAAGCCGACCGGCTTGACGACGAAGTCCTGGGCACCTGCGCGCATCGCCGACACCACATTGTCGATGCCGCCATGCGCGGTCTGCACGATGACCGGGACGTTCAAACCAGCTTCACGAATCTTTGCGAGGACTCCGAGACCGTCGAGGCCCGGCATGACGAGGTCGAGCACGACGGCATCGATCGCCTGCGTCTCGGATGCGGTCAGGGCCGCTATCGCCGCGTCGCCACTGTCCACGACGAGGGGCTCATGGCCGCACTTCTGCACCATGTTTTCAACCAAACGACGCTGTACTGCGTCGTCATCGGCGATCAAAATGGTGGCAGCCATGGTTTTCCCCGCACGCTACGATTATTTGTCTCGAATCGGGGCAATGTCGCCGATGCCGATTAACGCACTCTTAAACGTTGCCAACCCGCCCTTATTCCGCCGCCGCCGACATCTTACCGACTGAACTAAGGTTACGAACAAGATGACCTCGCGCTCCAAAACTGCGTCCAACAAGACTGCCGCCAGCAAGGCCGCCCTCCGCAAGGAAGCCGCGTTGCGCAAGACGGGTGCCCAACGCAAATCCACCGCAGGCGGCCCGGCGGCAAAAACGGCAGCAAGCAAGACCGGCAAGCTTCCCGAATGGAATCTGGCTGATCTCTACGCCGGCATCGATGCCCCGGAGGTCGCACGCGACCTGCAGAAAATGGATGCAGATTGCGTCGCGTTTGAGACCGACTACAAGGGCAAGCTTGCCGAAAATACCGCCAGGGAAGGCGGCGGAAAGTGGCTCGCCGAGGCTATCAGCCGCTACGAGGCGATCGACGACCTAGCCGGTCGTCTCGGCTCCTATGCCGGCCTGGTCCATGCCGGCGACAGCGTCGACCCGGCGATCTCGAAATTCTACGGCGACGTGTCCGAGCGGCTGACGGCGGCGTCGGTGCATCTGCTGTTCTTCTCGCTCGAGCTCAATCGCGTTGACGATGATGTGATCGAGCGCGCGATGGCCGAACCCGCGCTCGGCCACTACCGGCCGTGGATCGAGGATCTGCGCAAGGACAAGCCGTACCAGCTCGAGGATCGCGTCGAGCAGCTCTTCCACGAAAAGGCGCAGAGCGGCTACGCAGCCTGGAACCGGCTGTTCGACCAGACCATCTCCGGCCTGCGCTTCAAGGTCGCGGGCAAGGAGCTTGCGATCGAGCCGACGCTGAACCTGTTGCAGGACAAGGCCGGCGACAAGCGCAAGGCCGCGGCGCAGGCGCTCGCCAGGACCTTCAAGGACAATGAGCGCACCTTCGCGCTGATCACCAACACGCTCGCCAAGGACAAGGAGATCTCCGACCGCTGGCGCGGCTTCCAGGACGTCGCGGATTCCCGCCACCTCAACAACCGCGTCGAGCGCGAGGTGGTCGATGCGCTGGTCGCCTCGGTGCGAGCGGCCTATCCGAAGCTGTCGCATCGCTATTACGCGTTGAAGGCCGGCTGGTTCAAAAAGAAGAAGCTGCCGCACTGGGATCGCAACGCGCCGCTGCCGTTCGCAGCGACCGGCACGATCGCCTGGCCCGAGGCGCGCAACATGGTGCTGTCGGCCTATAACGGTTTCTCGCCGAGAATGGCCGAGATCGCCGAGCGCTTCTTCGATGATCGGTGGATCGATGCGCCGGTCCGTCCCGGCAAGGCGCCGGGCGCGTTCTCGCATCCGACCACGCCGTCGGCGCACCCTTACGTGCTGATGAATTATCAGGGCAAGCCGCGCGACGTGATGACGCTGGCGCATGAGCTCGGCCATGGCGTGCACCAGGTGCTGGCGGCGAAGAACGGCGCGCTGATGGCGCCGACGCCGCTGACGCTGGCGGAAACCGCGAGCGTGTTCGGCGAGATGCTGACCTTCAAGCGTCTGTTGTCGCAGACCAAGAACGCAAAGCAGCGCCAGGCGCTGCTCGCGGGCAAGGTCGAGGACATGATCAACACCGTGGTGCGGCAGATCGCGTTCTATTCATTCGAGCGCGCGGTTCACACCGAGCGCAAGAATGGCGAGCTCACCGCCGAGCGGATCGCCCAGCTCTGGCTCAGCGTGCAGGGCGAGAGCCTAGGGCCCGCGATCGAGATCAAGCCGGGCTACGAGACGTTCTGGATGTACATCCCGCATTTCATCCACTCGCCGTTCTATGTCTACGCCTACGCGTTCGGCGATTGCCTGGTGAACTCGCTCTATGCGGTCTACGAGCACGCCTCCGAGGGTTTCGCCGAGCGCTATCTCGACATGCTCGCGGCCGGCGGCACCAAGCATTACTCCGAGCTGCTGCGGCCGTTCGGGCTCGACGCCAAGGACCCGAAATTCTGGGACGGGGGCCTGTCCGTGATCGCCGGCATGATCGACGAGCTGGAGGCGATGGGCTGAGGCCCATCGGCCTTCCGGCCGGCCCGGGTCAGATTCGTTTCGGCGCTTTTTTGCGCCTCACGGCATGACCATCCCATGACGCCTGCGTTTGGGAGATCAATCCTGCCCGAGGGCGGCCGCAGGGGCCGTCGCTCGAGGGGTGAATCGGGGACGATTTGCCCTCCAAATCACCCGATAGGGACCGCGCCGTTGCCCTGCCAATCCGTTTGCGGTAATGGCTCGCAGAACGCGAATTTCTGACTGGGGACAGCGATGGCAGACCATAACGAAGTGGCCTATACGACCGCCGACGGCAACGATTACGTGGCGCATGAGCAGACCTATGAAGGGTTTCTCATGCTGGTCAAATGGGGCACGATCAGCGTCGCCATCCTCCTCATTCTGATGGCCTATTTCCTGGTCTGATCCTTGATCGGCTAGCGGCGCCGCCGTCCCGCGGCGGTGCCGGAATTCCTGTTGAACCCGGCTGTAAAAACCGGGGTATCCAATCTGGCGAAAATAACGCTAGTTTGAAGACGCGTGCGCCGCTCGCGCCGCCGGAGGGCCCATGAAGATCGCCGTTGCCAAGGAAATCGATCCGTCCGAGCCGCGGGTTGCGGTTTCGCCGGACACCATCAAGAAGTTCAAGGCGCTCGGCGCCGAGGTCGCGGTCGAGCCCGGCGCGGGCATCAAGTCGGGCCTGCCTGATTCGGAGCTCACCGCGGCGGGCGCCACCGTCAGCGCCGATGCGCTCAAGGACGCCGACATCATCATCAAGGTGAAGCGGCCCGAGGCCTCCGAACTCTCCAAATACAAGCGCGGCGCGCTGGTCATCGCGATCATGGATCCCTATGGCAACGAGGCCGCGCTGAAGACGATGGCCGATGCCGGCGTGTCCGCCTTCGCGATGGAATTGATGCCGCGCATCACCCGCGCGCAGGTGATGGACGTCTTGTCCTCGCAGGCCAATCTGGCCGGCTATCGCGCGGTGATCGAGGGCGCCGAAGCCTTCGGCCGCGCCTTCCCGATGATGATGACCGCCGCCGGCACCGTGCCGGCCGCCAAGGTGTTCGTGATGGGCGTCGGCGTCGCCGGCCTGCAGGCGATCGCGACCGCGCGGCGGTTAGGTGCCGTCGTCACCGCGACCGACGTGCGGCCCGCCACCAAGGAGCAGGTGGAATCGCTCGGTGCAAAGTTCCTCGCCGTCGAGGACGAGGAGTTCAAGAACGCCCAGACCGCCGGCGGCTACGCCAAGGAAATGTCCAAGGAGTACCAGGCCAAGCAGGCCGCGCTCACCGCCGAGCACATCAAGAAGCAGGACATCGTGATCACCACCGCGCTGATCCCGGGCCGTCCGGCGCCGAAGCTCGTCTCGGGCGAGATGGTGAAGTCGATGAAGCCGGGCTCGGTGCTGGTCGATCTCGCGGTCGAGCGCGGCGGCAATGTCGAGGGCGCCAAGCCCGGCGAGGTGGTGGAGACGGACGGCATCAAGATCGTCGGCTACACCAATGTCGCCGGCCGCGTCGCGGCCTCGGCCTCGAGCCTCTATGCGCGCAACCTGTTCTCGTTCATCGAGACGATGGTCGACAAGGCCAGCAAGGCGCTCGCGGTCAATTGGGACGACGAGCTGGTGAAGGCCACCGCGCTGACCAAGGACGGCGCCGTCATCCATCCCAACTTCCAGCCGAAGTAAGGAGAGAAGCCATGGAGCATCTCGCGCAGGCCGTCGATCCGTTCGTGTTCCGGCTGTCGATTTTCGTTCTCGCCGTGTTTGTCGGCTATTTCGTGGTGTGGTCGGTGACCCCTGCGCTGCACACGCCGCTGATGAGCGTGACCAATGCGATCTCGTCGGTGATCGTGGTCGGCGCGCTGCTCGCGGTCGGCGTCGGCATGGTGTCGAGCGGCTCGGGCTGGGCCCGCGGCTTCGGCTTCGTCGCGCTGATCTTCGCCTGTGTGAACATCTTCGGCGGCTTCCTGGTCACCCAGCGCATGCTGGCGATGTACAAGAAGAAAGCCAAGTGAACGGCAACCACCTCGGGGTGATGTAAGAATTTGGGGGACCTGAGATGAGCGCCAATCTCTCTGCACTGTTGTACCTCGTGGCAGGTGTGCTGTTCATCCTGTCGCTGCGCGGCCTGTCGAGCCCAGCGTCTTCGCGCCAGGGCAACATGTTCGGCATGATCGGCATGGCGATCGCGGTCGGCACCACGCTTGCGAGCCATCCGCCGGCCGACGGCGTCGCCTGGCTGCTGGTCATCCTCGCAGTCGCGATCGGTGGCAGCATCGGCGCGGTGATCGCGCGCCGGGTGCCGATGACCTCGATGCCCGAGCTCGTCGCAGCCTTCCACTCGCTGGTCGGTATGGCCGCGGTGCTGGTCGCCGCGGGCGCGTTCTATGCGCCGGAGGCCTTCGATATCGGCACGCCCGGCAACATCCATCCGCAGAGCCTCGTCGAAATGTCGCTCGGCGTCGCGATCGGCGCGCTGACCTTCACTGGCTCGGTGATCGCGTTCCTGAAGCTGTCGGCGCGGATGAGCGGCGCGCCGATCATCCTGCCGTTCCGGCATGTCATCAACATCGTGCTGGCGCTGGCGCTGGTGTTCTTCATCGTCGGCCTCGTACTGAGTGGCAGCGCGTTCGACTTCTGGATGATCACGATCCTGGCGCTGGCGCTCGGCGTGCTGATGATCATCCCGATCGGCGGCGCCGACATGCCGGTCGTGATTTCGATGCTGAACTCGTATTCGGGCTGGGCCGCGGCCGGCATCGGCTTCACGCTCGGTAACTCGGCGCTGATCATCACCGGCGCGCTGGTCGGCTCCTCCGGTGCGATCCTGTCCTACATCATGTGCCACGCGATGAACCGCTCGTTCATCTCGGTCATCCTCGGCGGCTTCGGCGGCGAGACGGCGGCCGCCGGCGGTGGCAGCGGCGAGCAGAAGCCGGCCAAGCTGGGCTCAGCCGACGATGCCGCCTTCATCATGAAGAACGCCTCGAAGGTCATCATCGTGCCCGGCTACGGCATGGCGGTGGCGCAGGCCCAGCACGCGCTGCGCGAAATGGCCGACCTCCTGAAGAAGGAAGGCGTCGAGGTGAAATACGCCATTCACCCGGTCGCCGGCCGCATGCCCGGCCACATGAACGTGCTGCTGGCCGAAGCCAACGTGCCCTATGACGAGGTGTTCGAGCTCGAGGACATCAACTCGGAATTCGCCCAGGCCGATATCGCCTTCGTGATCGGCGCCAACGACGTCACCAACCCAGCGGCGGAAGAGGACAAGACCTCGCCGATCTACGGCATGCCGGTGCTGCAGGTCTGGAAGGCCGGCACCGTGATGTTCATCAAGCGCTCGCTGGCCTCAGGCTATGCCGGCATCGACAACCCGCTGTTCTACCGCGACAACACCATGATGTTGCTCGGCGACGCCAAGAAGGTCACCGAGAACATCGTCAAGGCGATGTAAGGCGGGCGGCGAATGGCGCTGAACCGGGAGTGGCATCGAGAACATCGCATGCCGCTCGTCGCCACGCGCGAGCAGCGCATCAGCTGGCATGTGACGCATGCGAATGTTTGCGCTTGCCGGCCGGTTCCCGACAGCATCAGGCTCGAGGTCGAAAAGCTGCTCAATTCCAGGCGCGGGCCCATCTCGGCGGCTACCAAAGACCAAGGCCGGGACTCAAAACTGCGAAAACAACCCCATGCAAAGTAGCAATGGGGTCTCGTATCATCGGACACACTAAATCTAGAGTTGCAGGCGAGATTTGCGCGTGGTTCTGACGATCCTGAAATGGCTGCTGATCGTCGCCGCGGTCGTCTATCTCGGTGGCCTTGCGGTGCTGTACGTCAAGCAGCGCGAATTGCTGTTTCCGATCCCGCCGGTCGGGCGCACCGCGCCAGCGGCCGCCGGCCTTCCCGAAGCGGAGGAGCACGTGCTGACCACCGCCGACGGCGAGAAGGTCATCGTCTGGCATGTGCCGGCCAAGCCGGGCCGGGGTGTCGTGCTGTTCTTTCCCGGCAATGGCGATTTCCTTGCCGGCCGCGTGGCGCGCTTCAAGGGCATCACCGCCGACGGCACCGGGCTGGTGGCGTTGTCCTATCGCGGCTACGCCGGTTCGGGCGGATCTCCGAGCGAGCAGGGGCTGCTGCAGGACGCCGCAGCGGCTTACGCGTTCACCACCGCGCGGTACCGCGCCGAGCAGATCGTGGCCTGGGGATTCTCGCTCGGCTCGGGCGTTGCAGTCGCGCTCGCCGCCGACCATCCGATCGGCAAGCTGATCCTGGAGGCGCCGTACACGTCGACGGCCGATGTCGCCGGCGCGCACTTCTGGTATGTGCCGATCAGCCTGCTGATGCGGGATCAATTCCACTCCGACCGGCGAATTACCGGTGTCACGGCGCCGCTGCTGATCATGCACGGCACCGGTGATCCGGTGATTCCGATTCGCTTCGGCGAGCGCCTGTTCGGCCTCGCCCGCGAGCCCAAGCAATTCGTGCGCCTGCCCGGTGGCGGGCACGACAATCTCGACGATTTCGGCGCGATGGCGACGGCGAGGCGGTTCATCGACGCCGCCGGAGGCTGACGGCGGCGATTATCTATCGCATAATCGCGCCAGTCGAATTTTGGGGGCGGACGACATGAGCGCACACGGACCGATGCCGCGGTCGGCCTGGCTGTATCCCCTTGTGGCGATGCTGTTGTTCGGCGCGGTCACGGCCGCCGGCTATGCATTTGCGCCGTCGGTCGGTGGATGGCTGTTCGCGGCCGTGCTGCTCGTGATTCTGTTCGGCACCGTGTTCGCGGCCGTCCATCATGCCGAGATGATCGCCGAACGGATCGGCGAGCCGTTCGGCACGCTGCTCCTGACGCTCGCCGTGACCATCATCGAGGTCGCGCTGATCTCGACCATCATGCTGGGTGACACGCCGGCGCCGACGCTGGCGCGCGACACCGTGTTCGCGGTGGTGATGATCGTCTGCAACGGCCTGGTCGGGCTCTGCATCTTCATCGGCGGCTTGCGCTACCGGGAGCAGGATTTCCAGATCACCGGCGCGAATCTTTATCTCAGCGTGCTGTTCGTGCTCGCGACCATCACGCTGGACATGCCGAATTTCACGCTGACTGCGCCCGGCCCGGTCTATTCCACGGCGCAGCTCGCCGTGATCAGCGTCGTGACCCTGCTGCTGTATGCGGTGTTCCTCTACACCCAGACCATCCGCCACCGCGATTACTTCGTCAGCGGCGCCAATGAGGCGGCGGCGCATGGCGAGGTGATGTCGGACGGCATGACGGCGATCAGCGTTGCCCTGCTGCTGGTTTCCTTGCTGGCCGTGGTGCTGCTGGCCAAGAAATTCTCGCTGGTGGTCGACGTCGTCACCGTCAAGATCGGAGCGCCGCCGGCCTTTGCCGGCCTGGTGGTTGCGGCCCTGGTGCTGTTGCCGGAGGGCGTTGCCGCGGTGGCGGCGGCGCGCAAGAACGACCTGCAGAAGAGCATCAACCTCGCGCTCGGCTCCTCGATCGCGACCATCGGGCTCACGGTTCCCGCCGTGGCCCTTGCCGCCTATGCGCTCGACAAGCAGCTGGTGCTCGGGCTCAGCAACCAGCATATGCTGATCCTGCTGCTCACCTTCATGGTCAGCATGCTCACCTTCGGAACCGGCCGCACCAACATCCTGTTCGGGCTCGTTCACATGGTGGTGTTCGCGGTGTTCGTGTTCATGGTTTTCGTGCCGTAGCGCATGATCCGCTCAAACAAGAAACTCGGAGAAAATGACGATGCTCAGTGCCAAATCGGATGTGCAGGTGGATACGGCGGAGGTTCGCGTCACCGAATGGCGGCTCGCGCCGGGCAGCGCCACCGGCCACCATACCCACGAGATGGACTACGTCATCGTTCCGATCACGGCCGGGGAGATGACCATCGTGGCGCCGAACGGCGAGCGCTCGAAGGCGCAGCTCGGGGCCGGCAAGTCCTACTTCCGCAAGGCCGGAGTCCAGCACGACGTGCTGAACGAGACGGCCAGCGAGATCGTGTTCCTCGAAGTCGAACTCAAGCCCTGATGCGGGCGGTAACCCTGCGCGCGCAGAATGGCAGCCCCGTGCAGGCCCGGCTGTGGAAATTCATAACCCGTTAACGGCTGCACGATGAATTAAGAGGTGGATGCGGCCTACGCAGGGGGCGCCTCCGGCTGAAACCAAAGTGACACCAAAGGTGACGTCGGAACGGGGGTTTGCCACCGATCCGTCGCAGTTGATCCCTGAATGTGCCTCAAAGTTCCAGCATGAAATAACGGGGTGGGGAGTGGCAGGTCATGCTGAGTTACCTGAAGAAATTTGTGATGGACATCTTACCCTCGGTGGCAGCGACCATCATCGGGGCGTACATCGTCAATCACTACATCGTGGCCAAGCCGGACGCGCCGGCAGCCGCAGCCTTGACCGCCGCAGTTGATCCCAAAGCCGATCCGAAAGCCGCCGCCAAGCCCGCCACCGTGGTCAGCAGCCTCCCGGAAGCCGGCGTGAAGGCCAGGGGCATGTCCGAGCGCACGCTGATCGAGCGGTCGGCGTCGGAGAAGGCCACCGTCACCGAGAAGCCCGCCGAGAAATCCGCCGACCAGAAGCCTGACGCGCCGGCCGATACCGCCAGCATCCCCGCCGACACCCGCCATCACCCGGCGGCGCCGAAGGCGGTCGCGAAGGTG
>NZ_LGHK01000210.1 GCF_001908235.1 Bradyrhizobium sp. NAS96.2 | reverse complement strand
CACGGAGTTGCTGGGCAGCTAGAGCATGATCCGGAAAAGTGTGAAGCGGTTTTCCGAAAAGATCATGCGAAAACAAGAATCTAAAGCGCGATGACGATTCAAGCTCATCTCATCGCGCTTTAGTTAGCCTGCAATCGCCCCCCCGACGGCCGCGCGCGCCGGCGAAGCGTGCGCCCGGCCGATATTGTCGAGGAACTGCCGCACGCTTTCCTGCCAGGTGAAGGTCAAGGCATGGGCGCGGCATTTCTCGCGCGGCACCAGCAGCGCGCCCAGCGCCGCGCGGCGCAGATCGTGATCGAGACATCCGCAGCCTGATTTGCCGATCACGTCGAGCGGCCCCATCACCGGGAACGCCGCGACCGGCACGCCGCAGGCCAGCGCCTCGAGCAGCACCATCCCGAACGTATCTGTCAGGCTTGGAAACACCATGACATCGGCCGACGCATAGACATCGGCGAGCGCCCGCCCCGTCCGCGTGCCGAGAAAATGAACCTGCGGAAACCGCGCCTGCAAGCTGCCGCGCAGCGGCCCATCCCCGACCACGACTTTCGAGCCCGGCAAATCGAGACCGAGAAACGCATCGAGGTTCTTCTCGACCGCGACGCGGCCGACATAGAGGAACACCGGTGCCGGGAAAGCGAGCGGCCGCTCCATGCGCGGGCAGAACAGCTCGGCGTCGACGCCGCGTGACCACGGCATCAACTTACGGAAACCATGGGCTTTCAACGCCTGCTCGAGCGACGGTGAGCCGACCATGATGCCGTCGCCACCATTATGGAAACGGCGTAGCGCCGCGTAGCTCCAGCGTAGCGGCACCGGCAGCCGCGCGGCGAGATATTCGGGGAAGCGGGTGTGGTAGCTGGTCGTGAACGGATAGCCGCGCGTCTGGCAGACATGGCGGCTGATCCAGCCGATCGGGCCTTCGGTCGCAATATGCACGGAGTCCGGGCGCGCCGCGTCGATCGCGCGTGCGATGCGCCCGATCGACGGCAGCGCGAGCCGGATCTCCGGATAGCCCGGCAACGGCACCGTGCGGAAATCGGCCGGCGTGAGAAAGCTGATCTCCGCGCCAAGCGACGGCGCTTCGCTGGCGAGGTATTCGAGCGAGCGGACGACACCATTGATCTGCGGCCGCCAGGCGTCGGTTGCCACCAGGACACGCATCAGGCCACCGCCTCCGCGAGCGGCGCGAAGTCTGCCGCGTTCAACGCCGGCTGCGGATCCGTCCACCGAACGATTTGAAACTGCCCGTCATAGCGCTCGACCACGCCGGTGCAGGACTCCACCCAGTCCCCGGTATTGATGTAGCGCACGCCGAAATCATCGTGCATCGCCGCGTGGTGGATGTGACCGCAGATCACGCCCTGAACGTTGCGGCGTCTGGCCTCGGAGGACAGCACCTCCTCGAACCGCCCGATGTGGTTGACTGCATTCTTGACCCGCAACTTCGCCCAGGACGAGAACGACCAGTAGCCGAACCCGAATTGGCGCCTGATCCGGTTGAGCCAGACATTGGAGGCCAGCGCGGCCCGATAGCCGACATCGCCGATCAGCGCGAGCCATCGCGCATGCCGCACCACGAGATCGAAATGATCACCGTGAACGACGAGGTAGTCGCGGCCGTCGAGGCCACGATGGATCGCCCGTTCGACGACCTCGACGCCGCCGAACGCCGCACCGGCATAGTCACGTAGGAATTCGTCGTGATTGCCGGGAATGTAGACCAGGCGCCGGCCCCGCTGCGCGAGTTCGATCAGCTCCCGCACGACCGCATTGTGCGCCGTGGGCCAATACCAGCTCGACCGCAGGCACCAGCCATCGACGATGTCGCCGACCAGGAACACAGTTTCGGCATCGTGGTGCCGAAGGAAGTCGATCAATCGCTCGGCCTGGCACCCTCTGGTTCCGAGATGGACGTCGGAGATGAACAGGGTTCTGACTCTGACAGGATGCCGCGACGAGAGCCGCACCGCGCCGGCGCGATCACCGCCGACCTGGACCGGGACGTCTCCGGCTTCGCTGCCATCCCGCTTCAATGCCGTCGCCATGGCTTCGGCCAATCCGGCGAGAACCCTGGTGACGTCGCGGCTGGCGCATCGCCGGAAGATCGAGCGATGCCAGTAGATCCCTGCCACGAGAACCAACAGCGCGAACTCGGCCGTGCGGTATCGCCCGCCGGACGCCGCGACACCGAACTGATAGCTTGCGGCCAGCACCAGCAACGCCGCGGCGGCACATTCGAGCGTATGTGAGCTGGGCCGCAGGCGGGACAGCAGGACTCTCATGCGCCTTCCTCCATTGGCAAGCGCGAGGGGAGCGCGAGCGGCTTCGCGAAAGGCCGCGGCGCGAGCGAGCGCTTGTAGAAGCGGAATCCCAGAAAGAGCGCGACCTCCACGGCGATCAGGACGACCACCACCCAGAAGCCGAGGCTGACCGGATCATGGCCGCTGCCGCGCAGCGCATAGCCCAGAGTGAGGAACGGCATGTTCCAGACCACGGTGCCGATCGCCGTCGCTATCACGAAGGCGCGCGGCTCCAGCCGCAGCACGCCGGCGGGCAGCGCCAGATAGATCCGCACCGTGGGCAGGGTCTGGCCGATCAGTGTCACCCAGAAATGATTGCCGCGATAGGCATCGGTCAGTTGTCGGTAGAGCGAGGGCCGCAGCAGCACGAACTTGCCATAGCGCGTCACCAGCCCTTCGATGCGCCGCGAACCGAGCGCACGCCCGAGCCCGTACCAGCCGATCGCGCCGATGACCGATCCTGCGCTGGTCGCGAGGATGGTCATCGCGAGCGTCGTGCCGTCGGAGACCGTCAGCCCGAGCAGCATCAGCAGCACATAGGACGGCAGCAGCGGGATGAACTTCTCGGCGACGGCGAGGCAACCAACGCCCACCAGGCCGAAGTGCAGGAACATTGCGATCGTGCTCGACGTGTCCATGGCGCCTCGATCAAGCGTGCGGGTGGCGGCGGCTGATCCGGTACACGGACGCCGGCGGCAAGTTGCGGAACGTCTGCCCGATGCAGCTCGCCTGCAGATCGAGGCGATCCAGGATCTCGTCTGCGACCGGACAACGCGGACCATAGGTGATCTGGTAGAACGCACCGTCGGCACGGAGATAGCGGAAGGCGGCATCGAGGATCGTCGTGACTTTCTCCGGCGGCATGATGAGAAGCCCGAGCCCGCTCACGACAGCGCCGACCGGCGCCCCTTCGAACAGCCTCTCCCTCCACAGCCAGGCCGCATCCATCCAGAGCACCCGGGCACCCGGGAAGCGCCGCTGCAGCAGTGGGATGAACTCGGAGCCGTACTCCACCAGCGTCAGATCCTGCTGCCTCACGCCGCGCTTCAGCAACGCGCGGGTGAAGACGCCGGTGCCGGGGCCAAGCTCGATCACCGGACCGGTGTCCGCCGTGATCTCCTGCGTCATCAGGGACGAGACGGCGGGCCCGGACGGCGCGACCGCGGCGACACGCATCGGATTGCGCACCCAGGCGCGGAAGAACGGCAGGATGTCAGCGGCTGACATGCTGGAGCTCCCGCATGCTGGGCGCGTAGCGCATCTCGCGCCGCGGATTCGTTAGCAAGGCCATTCCCGTATCTTTCGCATTGCAGGCGCCGTGTGTCGGAGGCTCCCGCCGGTTGAGCGTGTCGGTCGGTGGCGGGACGATTCGGCCCGCTCCGACCGAGGCCTCTGTCTCATGCGAAGCTTGCGCCAGCCTGTCGCGAATGCGCACGCATGCGAAATTTCGCGCCGCGACGCATTGGCGCGGAGCAAACCGCAAGGTTGCCGCAATGAATCGGACATAAAGCCGGCAGATCGAGTGACGAACCCGATGCAGGGATAAAGACGACGAAATGCGCGTGCTGTTGGTGGAGGACCAGCCGGAAATGGTCGCAGCGCTGCGTGCGGCACTCGCACGCCACGACATGCTGGTGGATCACGCGCCTGACCTGTCGGAAGCCGAGGCGATTGCCGCGGCTGGCAGCTATGATGCGATCGTGCTCGACCGGCAATTGCCCGATGGCGACGGGCTGTCGCTGATTCCGAAACTGCGCGCGAGCGGCAACACGGTGCCGGTGCTGGTGCTGACCGCCCGCGGCGAGCTCGCCGACCGGATCTCGGGCCTCGATTGCGGCGCGGACGATTATCTCGGCAAACCGTTTGCATTCGAGGAGCTGCTGGCACGGTTGCGCGCGCTGCTGCGCCGGCCCGCCAATGTGCAGCAGCATGCCGCGCGGATCGGCCGCCTGTCGTTCGACTTTGCCCATCGCGAGGCCAGCGTCGACGGACGCCCGCTGGAGATGCCGCGCCGCGAACGGCTGGTGCTCGAGGCGCTGCTGCATCGGATGGGACGGATGGTGCAGCGTTCAGCGCTGATGGAGGCGGTCTACGGCCTCGACGACGACGTGCAGCCCAATGCGCTGGATACGCATGTGTCGCGGTTGCGCCGCAGGCTCGCCGAGGCCGACGCCGGCGTCGCGATCAACGGCATTCGCGGCCTCGGCTATGTGCTGCGGGAGATACCGTGAGCGTGCTGCGACCGCGATCCCTCACGTGGCGGCTGATCGGGCGGCTCGCGGGCCTGCAGGCCGTCACGCTGACCCTCCTGATCCTGCTGATCGGAGCGGCTGCGATCGGGCTGCTGCGGGCCGGGCTTCTGATCGGCGAGTACGAAGGCAGCACGCTCGATACGCTGCGCGACGCCATCACCCGCGATGAAACGGGCGGACTGACGCTGCGCCAAACGCCGGAGCTCGCGGCCCTGCGCGCCGAGCATGCCGACCTCTGGTTCGTCATCCGCGACGGCGAGGGACATCAACTCTCCGAGGGCGCGGTGCCCGTGCAATTCGCGCCGATCGCATCAAGCCTCGATCAGGTGAGCGAGGCGCGGCTCAAATGGAACGCCGCGGAAGCCGCGCGACCCGCGGGCCTCGTCAAATGGGTCGACACCTCGGCAGGACGGATCCAGATCCTGACCGGCACCTACGGCGAGCTCTCGATGTGGCGCGCGCTGGAGAGCACACCGCTGCTGTTCCTCAACATGATCCTGCCGATCGTCGTGCTGATGACATTGGCGACGCTGGTCGCGACCCCGTTCGTGGTGCGCCGGGCGATGAATGGCCTGGCGCAAGTCGCGGCGCAGGCTGAACGCATCGACATCGATCAGCGCGGCGTCCAATTGCCGCTCGACAAGGTGCCGATCGAGATCACCCCGCTGGTCAAGGCCATCAATGCCGCGCTCGATCGCCTCGACAAGGGTTACGAGCGCCATCGCCGCTTCCTGGCCGATGCCGCCCACGAACTCCGCACGCCGATCGCGATTCTCTCGACCCGGGTGGCTTCGCTCGAGGCCGGGCCGGAGAAGACCCACCTGCTCGAGGACGCGACCCGGCTGAGCGTCATGGCCGGCCAGCTGTTGGACCTGCAACGGCTCGACCAGCGCGCCGACACGTTCGGCCCCGTCAATCTCGTCGGCGTCGCGCGGCAGGTCGTGCTCGACCTCGCGCCGCTCGCCTTCGCGGCGGGATATGAAATGTCCTTCGAACACGAGGACGAGACCATCGTGGTGACCGGCGACCAGACTTCGCTCGAACGCGCTCTCACCAACCTCGTGCAGAACGCCATCGACCACGGGCAGCGGCGCGGCACGATCCTGGTTCGGGTCACGGCGGCGGGCCTGATCGAGGTCTGCGACGACGGCGACGGCATTCCGCCTGACGAGCGCGAGCAGATCCTGGAGCCGTTCCGCCGGCTGCATCCGGGCGGGCGCGGCGCCGGCCTCGGCCTCGATCTGGTGCAGTCCATCATGCGCCTGCATGGCGGCCGGATCGAGGTCGATCAGGCGCCGTCCGGCGGCGCCTGCATGCGCATGGTGTTCCCGAAGGTGCAGCCATCCTGCTGATCGAGCCGAGATGGCCGCAGCAGGCGGCAAAAAGCGCGATGTGATTGGGCTCAATCGTCATCGCGCTTTTGTGGATCACACGCTAAAGCACGATGAGATCGGGTCAAATCGTCATCGTGCTTTAGCTTATTGTTTGAGCATGATCTTCTCGGAAAACCGCTTCGCACTTTTCCGGATCATGCTTTAGCCCGCCTTGCGCATCCGCAGGGATTCGTAGAACGCGGTCTCGAAATTGATATAGCCGATGAAGGATGTCGGATCACCAAACGGCAGGATCTGCGTCGCCCAGTATCCGCCGAAACCGTTCTGCCGATCGATCCAGTAGAACAGATTGGCGAGACCGGCCCAGCCGAGCGCGCCGGCGGGACGGCCGGTCGGCGCCTGCTCGTCATTGATCATGAAGCTCAACGCCCAGGATTTCGATTGGCCGGGGAAGAACTCGGCATCGTTGGCGAGCGAGGTGATCACGCCCGTGATCGCGGTGACCTTGTTGTTGCCGAGATGGTTCTTCTCGGCCATCCGCACCGTCTCGGCCTTGAGGACGCGGCCATGCTCTCCGGCGCCGTCATTCAGCCACATGCGGATGAAGCGCATGTAGTCGCCGATCGTCCCGTAGAGCCCGTGGCCGCCCATGTGGATTTCCGGATTGGCCGGCAACTCGAAATCCATCGGCGTGAGCGAGCCGTCGGCGTTGCGGGCGTGAATGCCGGCGAGCTTGCGGCGCATCGCGCCAGTGAGCTCGAATGTCGTATCCTGAATACCGAGCGGCTCGAAGATCCGCGTCTTGAAGACCTCGCCGAGCCGCCTTCCGGTGATCGCCTCGACGATCTGGCCGCACCAATCCATGTTGGTGCCATACTCCCACCGTTCGCCGGGATCGAACAGCAGCGGGGTCATCAGCGACGCCTTCGACGCCGTGATGACGCTCGGCTGCCCCTTCTCCTGCGCGAGGCGATTGTAGGTGTGGTTGATGAAGTCGTAGCCCAGCCCCGCGCTATGCACCATCAGCATGCGGGTCGTGATGTCGCGCTTCGGTGCGCGCAACACCGGCTCGCCCTTGTCGTCAAAGCCCTCGATCACCTGGAGCTTGCCGATGTCGGGCGCATAGGTCTTGGCCGGCGCGTCGAGATCCAGCTTGCCCTCCTCGACGAGTTGCAGGACGGCGGTACCCGTGATCGCCTTGGTGGTCGAGAAGATGGCGAACACGCTGTCGGTCGTCATGTCGGCCGGCTGGTCCAGCCGGCGCTTGCCGGCGGCGCCTTCATAGATGTTGCGATGCCGGTCGGTCACCATCGCCACGACGCCGGGGACACGTGGATTCGACGTCACGACGCCATCGAGAATCGCATCTGCAGCCGCACTGAAGTTCGTGCTCATTGTTTTTCTCCATACCTTTGTGATGTTGACCTGCGTAGCCCGGATGGAGCGAAGCGAAATCCGGGGTTGGTGCAGCCGGTGTCACGGGTCCCGGATTACGCTTCGCTCCATCCGGGCTACGGAGTCCGATTGCGATCGGACTTACTGCATGGCGAAGCCGCGATAGCCGCTCGCGGCGACCTCGTCGCATTTCTGGCGATAGGTGCCGACGCCGCCGCAATAGGACAGCACCCGGCGCGGCTTGCCCTCGACATTCGAGCCGAGGTACCAGGAGTTGGTCTTCGCGATCAGTGTCGCGTTGGCGGTTTCATCGTGATGCGCGACCCACTGATCCTCGATATCCCTGGACGGCTCGATGACGTTCAGGTTGTTGCCGCGCATGTACTTGATGCAGTCGTCGATCCACTCGACCTGCTGCTGCAGGCAGGTGGTCATGTTGCAAAGCGCGGCTGAAGGCGCGAGCGGCACCGCTGTCGTGAACAGGTTCGGGTAGCCGTGAACCTGCAGGCCCATGGTGGTGCGGATATCCCGGCCCCAATCCTCCTTCAGCGAACGGCCATCGCGGCCGCGGATGTCGATCCGCGTCAATGCGCCGGTGCCGGCATCGAACCCGGTCGCCAGGATGATGACGTCGAACGCGTGCACCGTACCGTCGGCGGTCTGGATGCCCTCGGGCGTGATGCGGGCGATCGGATTGTCCTTGACGCTGACGATCTCGACATTGGGCCGGTGGAACGCCTCGAGGAAATTAGACTCCAGCGGCACCCGGTGGGTACCGAAGCCGTAATCGGCCGGGATCAGCTGCTCGCACAGTTTGGGATCCTTGATCCGCTCGCGCATCTTTTCGCGCACGAATTCGGTGATCTCGGCGTTGACGGCCTCGTCGAAGAACAGCTCGGCGAAGGACGACACCCACAATTTGAGCGATCCGTCATTCCAGCACTCCTCGACCACCTGGCGGCGCTGCTGCGGCGTCAGGTCGGCCCAGGCGTGCTCGAAGTCGAACTCGAAGCCGGTGAACGTCTTCGGCAACCGTTCGGTGAGGAATTTGAACTTCGACTTGTAGGCCGCCGCGTCCGATGCATCCCATTTCGGGTTCTTCATCGGGATGATGTATTGCGGGGTGCGGATGAACACCTTGAGATGGCCGACCTCGCCGGCGATCGACTGGATCACCTGGATTCCGGTCGCGCCGTTGCCAACCACGCCGACACGTTTGCCGGCGAGTTCGATCGGTCCCTTGGGCCAGCGCGCGGTGTGGAACAGCTTGCCCTTGAACGTCTCCTGTCCCGGAAAGGACACGTGCGGAGCCGAGAGCATGCCGCAGCAGGTGACCAGGAACTGGGTGTCGATGACTTCACCCTTGTCGGTGGCGACCTGCCAGCGCTGCGTCGCCTCGTCGAAATGCGCGCTCTTGACCGTGGTGCCGAACTGGATGTCCTTCTTGAGGTCGAGGCGGTCGGCCACATAGTTCAGCCAGCGCTCGATCTCCGGCTGGCCCGGAAACCGCTCGCTCCAGCTCCAGCCTTTGTAGAGCTCCTCGGAGAACAGATACTGATAGGTGTGGCCTTCGGAATCGAAGCGTGCGCCGGGATAGCGGTTCCAGTACCAGGTGCCGCCGACGCTTGACCCCGCGTCAATGGCCCTGACCTTCAAGCCCTGCTCGCGCAGGCGGAACAATTGATAAAGGCCGGCAACGCCGGCGCCGATCACCACGGCGTCGAACTTGGATGTCGCGTGCGCGCCGTTGCTTCCATTGGACCTGATTGCGGTCGCGGTCATGGTTTCCTCCTGTGTGGTTTCTCGCACGCCCTTTCCCATCCGCTGCATCGCGGGATGACGGTGCGTTGCGCCAATCTGGGCCCCGACGGCATGGATGGAGCTGCCGGGACGCACAGGAGGCTATGGCGCTTGCGGCTTCCGGCGCTTGGATGAAACCGACAATCTCTGGAACGCGGCCGTGCAATCGCGATCGGCCATTGGTCTCCTTGGCAAACGGCGAAAGCGGCTTATTCTGCGCTCAGCCGTCCGGCCAAAAAGACAAGAAGAAGCAGTCAACCGCCGATGGTTTCCAGGGAGGAGGCTCGCGCGATGGGCCAGTTGATCACGGTCGAGGAACTGCCGCGCTACGCTCCCGGCGAGTTGAAGCTGGATAGTTCGCCGATCGGACGGAACGATTTCCGGCTGCGCATCTTCCGCTACGCACCATCAGACATCTGGGTCCCGCCGTCGGAGAACTTCCTCCTGGTGCTCTATCGCGACGGCGTGACGTCGATGAACCGCCGTGTCGGCAGCGCGTGGAAGCAAGATCACGTCGGCCGCGGCGTTACGTCGCTTCTGACGCGCGCAGAGCCGTCAAGCTGGCACTGGAAGAATGACATCGAGGTCACGCATTTCTACATCTCTCCTGCCCTGATGACGAAGACGGCGAGCGAGGCCTTCGATCGCGACGCCGAGACGGTCGAGCTTCACGATTTGCTCAAGGTCGAGGATCCTATGCTGACCTGGATCAATGACCAGATGGTTCAGGAAGTCGCCGCCGGCGGTCCGGGCGGCCGCCTCTGCTACGACGCGCTGGCGCTGCAGGCGAGCGTGCACATCCTGCGCAAATACGCCGCGATCGAATTCAAGATGCCCTGCGCGCAGGGCAGGTTCAGGCCGGCCCATGCACGGTTGATCGAGGACTATGTCGAGCAGAACATCTTCCGGAATATCACGCTGGAGGAGCTCGCGACCATCTGCAACTGCACGCCGGTGCAGTTCGCGCGCAAGTTCCGCGTCCACTACGGGATGCGGCCGCACGCTTACGTCCTGCGGCGCAAGGTCGAACACGCATGCCAGCATCTGCGCAGGGATCGCGTGGCGCTGAAGGAGATCGCGCTGCTCGCAGGCTTCGCCGATCAGAGCCACCTCAATCGCGTGTTCCGGCAGCACATGAACGTGACGCCGGCGGAGTACCGCCGGCAAGTCTGCGAGACGAAGCTCGAAGCATGAGCTTGAACCGTGCGCGACCGGCGCGCGGCGAGCACCCTACACCGGCGGCGGATTGAGCCGCGCGAAGCCTTCCTGGATGCGGTAGGGATAGTAGGGATAGGCTGGCATCACCGCGCTTGCCTTGTCGAGACGCGCGATCTGGTCCGGCGACAGCGACCAGCCGACCGCGCCGAGATTGTCGCGCAGCTGCGCCTCATCGCGCGCGCCGATGATGACGGATGACACGCTGGGACGGGTGAGCAGCCAGGCGATGGCGATCTGCGGCACGGTGCAGCCGGTCTCTGTGGCCACGGCGTCCAGTGCATCGACGATCGCGTAAAGCTTCTCGTCGTCGACCGCCGGCCCGAACTGCGCGGTCTCATGCAACCGGCTATTTTTCGGCAGCTTCTGCCCGCGCCTGATCTTGCCGGTGAGGCGGCCCCAGCCGAGCGGGCTCCAGACCAGCGCGCCGACGCCCTGGTCCAGCGCGAGCGGCATCAACTCGGATTCATAGTCGCGACCGACCAGCGAATAATAGACCTGATGCGCGACGTAGCGCGGCCAGCCGTGCCGCTCGGCGATCCCCAGCGATTTCATCAAATGCCAGCCGGAGAAATTCGAGGCGCCGACATAGCGCAGCTTGCCGGCGCGCACCAGCGCATCGAGCGTCGACAGCACCTCGTCGATCGGCGTGAAGGCGTCGAAGGCATGAAGTTGCAGCAGGTCGATATAGTCGGTGCCGAGCCGGCGCAGTGCGGCGTCGACCGCGGCGACGAGGCGATAGCGCGAAGTGCCGGCATCAAGCGGGCCGTCGCCCATCGGCAGGCCGGTCTTGGTCGAGATCAACACCTTGTCGCGGCGGCCCTTGATCGCGGCGCCGAGGATCTCCTCCGACGCACCGTTCGAATAGACATCGGCGGTGTCGAACAGATTGACGCCGGCCTCGAGGCAGATGTCGATCAGCCGCCGTGCCTCGCTGGCGTCGCTGCGGCCCCAGGCGGAGAACAACGGTCCCTGGCCGCCGAAAGTGCCGGTGCCGAAGCTGAGCGCGGGGACCTTCAGGCCGGACGCGCCGAGATTGCGGTATTCCATGGTCATACTCCCTGTGATGCTGTTCATTCCGCCGGGCATTGCGTGGCCAGCACGACCGGCCGATCGAGGCGAAGGCTCCATACTGCGAGCAGCAGCCCGATCGCAGTGATCAGCGCCGCAACCAGCGGCAGCGCGCCGAGGCCGAGGCCGCGATCGATGGTCAGGCCACCGGCCCAGGCGCCGAGCGCGTTGCCGAGATTGAAGGCCGCGATGTTCAGGCTGGAGGCCAGCGTGCGCCCTTCCACGCCGGCGGCTTCCAGCACGCGAAGCTGCAGCGGCGCGACGGTCGCGAACGCGGCGATGCCGAGCACGAACAAGAGTGCCACCGCCAATGCCTTGATCGAAATCACGGCTGCCAGCGCGACGAGGACGGCAGCAAGGCCACCGAGCGACACCAGCAACGCACGCGCCAATCCCTTGTCGGCGAGCCGCCCGCCCGCGACATTGCCGATCGCAAGGCCGGCGCCGAACACCAAAAGGATCGGCGAGACCGCGGCGTCGGAAAATCCGGTCAGCCGCGTCAGGATCGGCTGCACATAGGTGAAGACCGCGAACAATCCGCCGAAGCCGAACACCGTCATGGCGAGCCCGAGCAGCACCTGCGGGCGGCCGAGCACGGCGAGTTCCTCACGGAGCGGCGCAGGCTTGTCCTTGGCGCCGACATGGCCGGGCACCAGCAGCGCCAGTACGATGAACGCGATCACGCCGATTGCGGCCACAGCCCAGAACGCCGCGCGCCAACCGAGCATCAGGCCGAACCAGGCGCCGAAGGGCACGCCGAGCAGGGTCGCGACCGTGAGGCCGATGAACATCGTGGCGATCGCCGACGCTTTCTTGTCTTCCGGGACGAGGCTGGTCGCCACCACCGAGCCGACGCCGAAGAAGGTGCCGTGCGCCAGCGAGGTCAGGATGCGTGCCGCCATCAGGAGCTCGTAGTTCGGCGCCAGCGCGCAGGCCGCATTGCCGAGCGTGAAGATCGCCATCAGCGCCAGCAGCACCGCCTTGCGTGGCATTTTGCGCGTCCCGAGCGTCAAAATCGGCGCGCCGACGAACACGCCGAGTGCATAGCCGGAGATCAACAGGCCCGCGGCAGAGACCGACACATGCATGTCGGCAGCGACCTGCAGCAACAGTCCCATGATGAGGAATTCGGTGGTGCCGATGCCAAAGGCACCGGCGGTCAAGGCAAGGACTGCGAGAGGCATGTGTCGCTCCGGAGAGTGAAGTGAGGATTCCGCAATGCGACATAGCGGTCCGGGCGCGGAAGGATTAGAATGGCCGCAATCCAATCATTTGTGACGTGAATTCAAGATGGCCCGAATAGACACCAACCGCTCCGGCGAGATGGACGTGTTCGTCCGCGTCGTCGACCTCGGCGGCTTCACCGCCGCCGCGAACAGCCTGCGCCAAACGCCGTCGGGCGTCAGCAAGCTGGTCTCCCGGCTCGAGACGCGGCTCGGCACGCGGCTGGTCAACCGCACCACACGCAAGCTCCAGCTCACCGAAGAAGGCCAGGCCTTCTATCAACGCGCGCAGCGCATCCTCGCCGATATCGATGAGGCCGAACGCGAGGCCGCCTCCTGCGTGCCGCGCGGCCATCTCACCGTGAACAGCAACATCCCGTTCGGCATGCTGCATGTGATGCCGCTGCTGCCGCGCTTCATGCGCGAGCATTCCGACATCACGCTCGACGTCGTGCTGACCGACACGCTGGTCGATCTGATGCAGGAGCGCGCCGATGTCGCGATCCGCGCCGGCCCGCTCGGCGCCTCGCGGCTGATCGCGCGCAAGCTCGGCACCAGTCGCATGGCGGTGGTCGCCGCACCGTCCTATCTCGCGCGCTTCGGCACCCCGAAGACCCCGGCCGACCTCGCCGCCCACCGCGGCATCGGCTGGACCTTTCCGCGCAGCATCCGCGGCTGGCCGTTTCGCCGCGCCGAAAAGATCGAGGAGGCATTACCTCCGCCGGTCGCCCGCGCCAGCGACGGCGAGACCGCGCGCCAGCTCACGCTTGGCGGCATCGGCGTGGCGCGACTGGCGCTGTTCCACATCGGCCCCGACATCGAAGCCGGACGGTTGGTACCGGTGCTGCAAAATCTCAATCCCGGCGATCGCGAGGACATCCACGCGGTCTATGTCGGCCACGCCGGCCCGCTGCCGGCGCGGGTGCGCGCCTTCATCGATTTTCTGGCACAACACATCCGCATCGGCGACCCGGCGCTGCGGCGTGGCGCGGATGGAAAATGGAAGATCACGGGCGGCAAGTGAGCATGCGATGACGGACGAACCGCTGGCCTTGCAGCCCGTGACCGAGTCGATCCGCATCGCCGGGGATCCAAGGCAGGTATGGGATACGATCATGGATCCCAATGCCGGCGAAACCTGGCGCAATGCGCATTTCAGGACCGATTGGCAGATCGGCGCGCCGATCGAGATCGAAGCGGAGATCGGCGCGAAGCGCTATCGCGACAAGGGGCGCGTCCTCCATGTCGATCCGCCAAGACGGCTCGAATACTCCTATTGGTCACAGGTCTCCGGCCTGCCGGACGTTCCGCAATCCCATGCGACGATCACGATGACGCTCGCGGCCGACGGCAGCGACACGGTGCTGACCGTCACCCAGCAAGTGCCGCCATCGCCGATCCGCCGCGGAAACGGGTGGGAAATCGGTGCCGAGTCCGGTGCCAAGCATGTCGCATTCTACTGGCGCATGACGCTGCCGCGCCTGAAGCGGGCCGTCGAAGAGGCAATCTAGACCCGCTTCAGCAGATAAAGACGCGTGACGTAGGGGAACACTACTTCCTCTGCATCGCCGAGACCCGCCTCGCGCAGAATCTCATCCGTCCTGTCGCGAACGACAGCCTTTTCGGCATCCGGAAGCGCCGCAACGTAGCTCGTCGACACGACGCGTTCGTAGACCCCTGACCGCGCCATCCGGTGCGGATGGTCCTGCACGATCTCCTTCTCGAGCACGAAGCGTGGATCCTTCAAGATCCATCGCCAGCGACCGGAGCGTTGCCGGGGCGTATCCCCGGCGTATTTTTCAATCATGACGGATAGCGCATCGACCCATGGCGCGCGGTCATCCCGGTTGTTCCAGACCAGCGCAAGCGTGCCGCCGGGATGCAGCAACCGCGCGATCTCGGCAACCGACGCTTCATTGTCGAACCAGTGAAAGGCCTGCGCGCAGGTGACGAGATCGACGCTGCCGGTCTCAAGTCCGATCGCATCGGCGCGCGTGTTGATGACCTCGACCCCTGCCTCGGTCGCGAGCTTCGCCGACATCTCGGCGACGGGTTCGATGGCGACCAGACGGGCGGTCTCGGATAGATGCGGAAGCAGCAGCCGGGTGAACTTGCCGGTTCCAGCACCGAGATCGACGACACAGCGCGCAGTCTGAAGGGGCAGCGCGGCGACGATCTCCGCGGGGTAGCTGGGCCGGCCCGCCTCGTAGGCGGCGACCGCGACGCGATAATTCCTGGCTGTCGGGTTCAATGTCATTTTGCTTCTTCTGCGAGCCAGCTTTCAGCGATGAAATCTGCCCGACGGTATAGAGCAGCGCCTGCAAGGGACTGGAAGGGTACGTCGAGTCAAAATTCGCTGAAGCCCCCTCACCTTTGCGTCAGCGCCGCGGGCCGGTTGCTCCTCGTCGAACAATGCGTCGCATTTTGAACGATTTTTCTCCGGCGGGTTTCGCATGGCAACTTTACGCGCTTGTGGCGCATCCACGCCGCAGTTCCAGGTTGCAAGTTGCGATTGGCTGAACCACAGTCCTCGAAGGCGGACACGGTCTGTTGCGCTTGCACGACAAGCCCGGTCCCTCTTGCGCACCGGAGCGAC
Source organism: Bradyrhizobium sp. NAS96.2 (assembly GCF_001908235.1). Taxonomy (GTDB): domain Bacteria; phylum Pseudomonadota; class Alphaproteobacteria; order Rhizobiales; family Xanthobacteraceae; genus Bradyrhizobium. The sequence goes on along the minus strand of NZ_LGHK01000210.1, from coordinate 10,701 downwards.
CATGCCGCGATCCAGGGCAGTCTTCATCACAGCTATCGTCTACGCCTTGATCGGGCTGGTCCTCGCGGCCGGCGGGATCTGGCTCGCCGCCTTGGGTGGATCGATCTTCTACATCGTCCTCGGCGTCGGCATCCTCGCCACGGCGGCGTTGTTGCTGATGCAGCGCCGTTCCGCGCTGTGGCTGTTTGCGATCGTGCTGGTCGGCACGCTGGCGTGGGCCGTTGACGAGGTGCGCTTCGACTGGTGGCCGCTCGCGGCGCGCGGCGACATCATCTTCCCGATGGCGCTCTGGCTGCTCACGCCGGCCATCGTTCGCGCCCTGACGCGAGGCGAGCCGGTATCCTACGCGCGCGCGACGGCGCCGCTCTGGATCGGCGTCGCGGCGGCTGCAGCCGTCCTCGTGGCCGGGCTGCTGACGAACTATCACGACATCAACGGCACGATCGCGGAGGCCGGCGCTGCCGTGCAGCAGAGCGAAGCCGATCCGCAGCCGGATGGCGACTGGCGCGCCTATGGCCGCACGCAATTCGGACAGCGCTATTCGCCGCTCAAACAAATCACGCCCGACAATGTCGCCAATCTCAAGGTCGCCTGGACCTTCCGGACCGGCGACGTCAAGACGCCGGAGGATTCCGGCGAGACCACCTTCGAGGTCACCCCGATCAAGGTGCGCGACACGCTCTATCTCTGCTCGCAGCACCAGGTGCTGTTCGCGCTCGATGCCAGGACCGGCACCGAGCGCTGGCGCTACGACCCCAAGCTCGTGCACAACAAGACATTTCAGCACATGACTTGCCGCGGGGTCTCCTATCACGAGACCGCACAGGGTGCCGTCGACTCCAGCGGCAGCCCGGCGCCTGCGGAGTGCCCGCGGCGGATCTTCCTGCCGGTCAATGACGGCCGCATGATCGCGCTCGACGCCGACAGCGGCAAACTCTGCGACGGCTTTGCCGATCACGGCATCCTCGACCTGCAGCAGGGGATGGGGATCAAGACCGCCGGCTTCTTCGAGCCGACGTCACCGCCCGTCGTCAGTGACAAGATTTTGGTCGTTGCCGCCGCAGTGATCGACAATTACGCGGTCGAAGTGCCGTCGGGCGTGATCCGCGGCTTCGATGTCTACACCGGCAAACTGGTCTGGGCCTGGGACTCCGCCGCGGCGGACGAGAACGCGCTGCCGTCGCCGACGCGGCATTACACCAACGGCTCGCCGAATTCCTGGATCACGGCCTCGTTCGATCCGAAATTGAACCTGGTCTACATCCCGACCGGCAACAACGGACCCGACATCTGGGGCGGCAATCGCGATGCGCTGGTCGAGCGCTATTCGAGCTCGATCGTCGCGCTCGACGTCAACACCGGCAAGCGCGCCTGGTCGTACCAGACCGTGCATCATGATCTCTGGGACATGGATGTTCCCTCGCAACCGAGCCTTGTCGATGTGACGACGGCGAAGGGCGTCGTTCCTGCAATCATTCAGCCGACCAAGGTGGGCAACATCTTCGTGCTCGACCGCAGGACCGGCGAATTGATCGTGCCGGCGCCGGAACGTGCGGTGCCGCAGGGGCCCGCGCCCGGCGACCGCAGCGCGCCGACGCAGCCGTTTTCCGAACTGACGTTCCGCCCGGAAGCGAAGCTGACCGGCGCCGACATGTGGGGCGGCACGATCTTCGACCAGCTGCTGTGCCGGATCATGTTCCATCGCCTGCGCTACGAGGGCACCTTCACGCCGCCGTCGCTACAGGGCACGCTGGTCTTCCCGGGCAATCTCGGCATGTTCGAATGGGGCGGCATCGCGATCGATCCGATCAGGCAGATCGCCATCGCCAATCCGATGTCACTGCCATTCGCTTCAAAGCTGATTCCACGCGGCCCGCAAAATCCTCCGGCGCCGACCGCCGAGAAGCCGGTCGGCAGCGAGGTCGGAACGCAGCCGATGTACGGCACGCCGTTCGGGGTGGATATTTCGAGCTTCCTCTCGCCGCTCTCCGTGCCGTGCTACCGGCCGCCATGGGGCTCGATGGCCGCGATCGATCTCAGGACGATGAAGATCGTCTGGCAGCATCCCAACGGCACGATCCGTGACACCACGCCGCTGCCGCTTCCGTTCAAGATGGGTGTGCCGATGCTGGGTGGGCCGATCACCACCGCCGGCGGCGTCGCCTTCTACACCGGGACCTATGAGTATACGATCCGGGCCTATGACGTGCGTGACGGCAAGGTGCTCTGGGAAGACCGCCTGCCCGCCGGCGCGCAATCGACGCCGATGAGCTACGAGGCTGGCGGCAAGCAGTACGTCGTCACCGCGGCCGGCGGCCATGGCACGTTCGGCACCAAGCGCGGCGACTATGTCATCGCTTACGCATTGAAGGACTGAACTGCTTCATCGGGGCAGCAGTCTTTCTCCTTCCCCCTGAAAGGGGGAAGGCCGGGATGGGGGTCAGACGCAGGCGATGCTGTCTGCGGAGAGAACTGATCCCCACCCGCTTTGCTCTGGCGAGCAAAGCGACCTCCCCTTTCCAAGGGGAGGTGGAACTTGCCCAACTCGAATAGCGTTCGGAAGGGTTGGCAAGCCAGGCCAAAGCCGCTAAAGGTCCGCCCCCTTTCACATCAAATTCCGAGCATGACATGTCGAGCGCCCCGCCCGCCGTCTCGATTGGCGTCGATTTTGGCACCAGCAACACCGTGGTCGCACTGTCTGGCGGCGACGGCCGCGTCGAGGCCGTCAGATTCGACCATGGCGGCCGCACGCATAGCGTCTATGTGTCAGCGCTGTGCTTCTGGGAGGAACGGCCGGGCGCCGGCCTGCATCCGCGCGCCGAGGGCGGCCCGTGGGCGATCGAGCAGTTCCTCGAGGGGCGGACGATCCATCGCTTCATCCAGTCGTTCAAGACCTTTGCGGCCAGCTCGGCCTTCAACACCACGCAGATCTTTCGCCAGCGCTACAAGTTCGAGGACCTGCTCGCCGCGTTCCTGCGCACGCTGACGCGCCATGCCGGCGACGGCTTCGATTTGGGCGCACCGACCATCATGGTCGGCCGTCCGGTGAAGTTTGCCGGCGGCAATCCGAATGACGAGCTCGCGATGCAGCGCTACCGCGCCGCGTTCGAGCGGCTCGGCGCCGGCCATGCGCGCTATGTCTACGAGCCGGTCGGCGCAGCGTTCTCCTTTGCGCGCAGCCTCGATCACGACGCCACCGTGCTGGTCGCCGATTTCGGCGGCGGCACCAGCGACTTCTCCGTGATGCGGTTCTCGCGCAAGGGCGGCGTGCTGCGCGCCGAGCCGCTGGGACATGCCGGCATCGGCATCGCCGGCGACACCTTCGACTACCGGATCGTCGACCACATCGTCTCGCCGCGGCTCGGCAAGGGCACCAACTACCGCTCGTTCGACAAGGTGCTGCCGATCCCCAATCACTATTATTCGAGCCTCGCGCGCTGGCATCAGCTCGCGATGATGCGCGGCAATGGCGATCTCCGCGAATTGCAGCAGCTCGCGCGCACTGCGCTCGATCCGGCACCGCTGCACGACTTCATCACCATCGTCGACCATGATCTCGGCTTCGCGCTGTATCGTGCCGTGTCCGACACCAAGGTCGCGCTGTCGAGCAACGACAGCGTCGAGTTCCGCTTCGCCCGCGAAGGCATCGATATCGGCGCCACCGTGACGCGCGACGATTTCGAATCCTGGATCGCCGACGACATCGAGCGGCTCGGCGCCACCGTCGACGAGGCGCTGGCGAAATCCGGCATCACCGCGCGCGACGTCGAGAAGGTGTTCCTGACCGGCGGCACCTCGTTCGTGCCGGCCGTGCAGCGCCTGTTCGCCGAGCGCTTCGGCGAAGCGCGGCTGACTTCGGCCGATCAATTCGAATCGATCGCCTATGGTCTCGCCCTGATCGGCCACACGGCCGATCCCGACCGCTGGACCTTCGCCGAAGCGGCGTGATGGTCCGCCGCGCGCCTTGATCCCGGCGCAATACGCGACTACATCAATTCAATCATCAATGCCTGAGGATGCCGACAGCAATGGATTTCACCCTGACCGCAATGCCCATCAGCCTTGCCCACGGGGATATCCATGCCAGCATCGATCACGCTCTCCCATCTGACCCTGTCCGCGCCTGACGGCCGGGTTCTCCTTTCCAATATCGATCTCAGTTTCGGTCCCGAACGAACCGGCCTTGTCGGCAGGAACGGCGTCGGCAAGACGACGCTGCTCGGCCTGATCGCAGGCCGGCAGCCGCCGCACGCCGGCACGGTCTCGGTGCAGGGACGCGTCGCGATGCTGAACCAGACGGTTCAGGTGAATCCGGATGAAAGCGTCATCGATCTGTTCGGCGCGCGGCGCACGCTGGCCGCGTTGCGCCGTGCCGAACAGGGCCTAGCGACAGCTGAGGAGCTTGCGGATGTCGACTGGACGCTCGACACGCGCATCGCGGCCGCACTCGCGCGCGTCGGACTGAACGACGTGCTCGACGCCCCGCTGGCGATGCTGTCAGGCGGACAGGCGACCCGGGCGCGTCTCGCCGCGCTGTCGTTTGCAGAGCCCGACTTCCTGCTGCTCGATGAGCCCACCAACAATCTCGATCGCGCCGGACGCGAGGCGGTGATCGACCTGCTTGCCGGCTGGCAGCACGGCGCCATCGTCGTCAGCCACGACCGCGAACTGCTGGAGACGATGGACGCGACCGTCGAGCTGACCTCGCTGGAAGCCCGGCGCTACGGCGGCAATTGGAGCCAGTACCGCGCGCGCAAGGCGATCGAGCTCTCGGCGGCACGACAAGATCTGGATGATGCCGAGAAGCGCGTCGCTGAAATCGACCGCAAGACGAGGGAAGCGACTGAGAAGAAGGCGCGCAAGGACGGTGCCGGCGCGAAGAAGCGCGCCAAGGGCGATCTGCCGCGGATCGCCGCCGGGCTGCGCAAGGACCGCAGCGAGGACAGCGGTGGCGAAACCGCGCGCCTCGCCGAGCGGCGGCGGACGCAAGCAGTTGAACTCGCAACCGCCGCACGCCAGCGCATCGAAGTGCTGCAGCCGTTCTCGGTGCAGCTGCCGTCGACGCATCTGCCGGCGGGCAAGATGATGCTGCGGATCGATGCTGCCGATGCGGGTTACACCGCGGACGCGCCGATCCTGCATGGTCTCACCTTCTCGATCTCAGGCCCGGAGCGCATCGCCATCACAGGCCCCAACGGCGCCGGCAAGACGACGCTGCTCAAGCTCGTCAGCGGCGAACTGACCGCGGTGCGCGGCACCGTCGAGGTGATGACCCGCTTTGCGATGTTCGATCAGGCGGTCAGCCTGCTGAATGCCACAGTCTCGATCCTGGATAACTTCCGGCGCATCAATCCGGATGCCGGCGAGAACGCCTGCCGTGCCGCGCTGGCGCGCTTCATGTTTCGCGCCGATGCGGCCTTGCAGATCGTCGCGAGCCTGAGCGGCGGCCAGTTGCTTCGTGCCGGCCTCGCCTGTGTTCTCGGCGGCCCAACACCGCCGCCGCTCCTGATCCTCGACGAGCCGACCAACCATCTCGACATCGAATCGATGGAAGCGGTCGAGGCCGGGTTGCGGGCCTATGACGGCGCGCTGCTGGTCGTGAGCCACGACGAGGCCTTCCTGGAGGCGATCGCGATCACCCGCAGGTTCGAGCTCGGTGCCGGCACCCAATCGCGATAGACTGGTTGTGCGGCTCATCCCTCGGCAAGGGTCGGATCGTAGCCCGGCCGCCGCGGCTCCCGCCAAAATATCGAAAACAACCCCATGCAAAGGAGCCGGCGGCCACCGCGACCGCCTGAGCGACGGTCAATTGGCGCAATATCCTCCGGGCAAAAATTCGGAGGGCATGTCACGTTTCGACGCGCTGCCTTGTCTTAGCCTCTGTAATGGCAGCAGCAGAGGACACCATGCACACTATCGGAACCGGAGGCGATCGTACCCTGATCGCAATCGTCTATCATAGCGCCTACGGACATACCCGGCGCCAGGCTGAGGCCGTCAGGTCCGGCGTTGGGGATGTCGACGGCGCGGAGGCGCTGCTGGTGCCTGTCGAGAACGTGGAGCAGAACTGGGATCATCTGATGGCTGCAGAGGCGTTGATCTTCGGCACGCCCACCTACATGGGCGCCGCCTCCGCGGCGTTCAAAGCGTTTCAGGAAGCAACTTCGCGTGCGGTGATGTCCAAGGGCTATCGGTGGAAGGACAAGCTCGCGGCGGGCTTCACCAATTCGGGAGCGCATGCCGGCGACAAGCTGTCCACATTGATCCAGCTTTCACTGTTCGCCGCCCAACACGGAATGCATTGGGTCAATCTCGATCTGCCGCCGGGCAACAACTCCGCATCGGGATCGGACGCCGATCCGAACAGGCTCGGATTCTGGCTCGGCGCCGGCGCGCAATCGAACACCGATGAGAGTGCGGACACCGCGCCGCCTGACTCCGATCTCGCGACCGCCCGTCATCTGGGACAGCGGGTGGCGAGGACCGCGTTGCAGTTTGCGCGCGGCCGCGACGCGGCTGCGGTGACCGTTCGGGCGGCTTCATGAAAGATGCGACTGAAACATCGGCGGCGGAGATCTTCGCCGATCTGCGCCCGCACCTGATCCGGCTCGCCTATCGGATGCTGGGCTCGGTGGCGGACGCGGAGGACGTCGTTCACGACGCCTGGCTGCGCTGGCTCGCCGCCGATCGCGATCAGATCCGCGATCCCAAGGCGCTCCTGCACACCATCGTCACGCGATTATCGCTCAACGAATTGAAATCCGCGCGGCGCCGGCGGACCATCTATGTCGGACCGTGGCTCCCCGAACCGTTCTTTGACCCCGAGGAGGAAGGAGCGGCCGACGACCTGACCCTGCCGTTGATGATCGCACTGGAACGCCTGTCGCCATTGGAGCGGGCGGCCTTTCTGCTGCATGACGTGTTCGGATTGGACTTCGATGCCGTGTCCGAGACGATCGGGCGCGAGGCTACGACCTGCCGCAAGCTTGCCAGCCGCGCACGCGCGCATATCCACGATGCCAAGCCGAGATTCGTCGTCGGCAATGAAGAAGGCCTGCGGCTCGCCAATGCCTTCTTCACGGCCACACGGACCGGCGACCTTGCCGCATTGCGCGCGATGCTCGCCGAAGATGTCGTGGTCTATGCCGATGGCGGCGGCCGGGTTCCGGCACCCATCCGACCGCTGGTCGGGCTTGAGACCGCCATGGAGCGTTTCGCGGGACTCGCCCGCCTGTTTGCCGTGCACCCCTCACGATTGATCCGCTACGCAACCATCAACGGATTGCCGGGTTTCATCACCATCGAGGATGACCTCGTTCAAACGACTGCCTTGCAGATCGAGAACGAGCGGATCGTTGCTGTTTATGTGACCCGCAATCCCGACAAGCTGCAAAACGTGCCTGATGTGGCGGGATGGCAGAACTGATCGCGCGTCCCGCGAGGCCGCATTGACGCGCAGGGAGCGCAATGAGGCCGCCCCACGACGCACAGCGATCGATCTCCCTCGCCGACGCTCTCAGCGTCGAAGCAAGTTGCTTTCACACGATCAATGCTTCGAACGGTGAAGGCTGTTTGGATAATGAACAGCCGAGCACGCGTCGCCTTGGGGCAGGTTGTAGGCGCGGTGCTCGGCTGTCAGGCCGCGCGGCGGTGCGGCCATCCCCGCAGGCTTCACTCACCCCCATGAGCGAGGCCGCCGGAGTCAGATCTCGCCTGTTGCTAAATCCGCGCTGTCGAATGCAGTGCGTTTCGCCAAAGGGCAAATGCGACGAAGCCTGCCAGCAGCACAAAACCGCCACTGACCGCGATCAATAAATGCGCGAACGTCATTTGGAACATCCCAATTGTGAAGCATCATGCGGCGCGAGATGCGCCGCAATCTGGCAATCAAATGCACTTCAGAAATTGATTTGCCCCGCCGGCCGCCGCCGGACAGCCCGAAAGGTGGCTGGCACTGCGCTCTGCCCACCCTTCGATTTCAGGGAGACTGCCGAGCCACTCGGCTCTCGCCTCTCATCGTGCGGTTCGTCACACCGCTCAACTGTCACGAGGATAATCGATAAAACTTTATCGACAATCGAAAGGAAAAATTAAGGTTACCGAGGCCGGACCGACAGGCAGGTTTCACCGAGAACCGCTGTTGTCACGATGGAACGCGTCTCCCAGTCGCGCTCGCGAGGCGATGGCGTGCGTGCCCTCAGCGAGGTGAAGCCGCTGCAACGGTCTCCTCATCGAGGTCGGCAATGAAGAAGGCCTGCGGCTCGCAAACGCCTTCTTCACGGCGACACGAACGGGCGACCTTGCCGCGTTGCGCGCGCTGCTCGCCGAGGATGTCGTGGTCTATGCCGATGGCGGCGGCTGGGTGCCGGCGCCGATTCGACCGCTGGTCGGGCTCGAAGCGGCGATGGAGCGTTTCGCGGGGCTCGCCCGTCTGTTCAGCGCGCATCCGTCGCGCTTGATCCGCGACACAACCATCAACGGATTGCCGGGCTTCGTCACCATCGAGGATGACCTCATTCAAACGACAGCGTTGCAGTTCGAGAACGAACGGATCGTCGCGGTTTATGTGACCCGCAATCCGGACAAGCTGCACAACATACCTGATGTGACGGGATGGCAGAATTGATGATGCTTCACGCATCTCCGCTCAGCGCTTCGTCGAAGTATTTCGTCGAAGTATAATGTCTGACTAGGCGTAGCGTCGAAATCATCAGGCCAAGAAGACCTTTTTGGCGTTCACCCCATTGCCCGTCATAAGCACCGGCGTATCTGCTTCAACAAGAGATACTGCCGCAACGGCGACGCATCCTTGATCAAACGCTGCCTGCAGCGACAAACCACTGGCGATCGCTCCGTAGAACTTCGTTGCGAAAGCGACTGCGGCGATGTCCGATACGGTATCCCTCATCACGATGACAGCTTTCGCGGTCTTTAGAAGCGTCGCTCGCGCCCCTGCGCTTTCGCAGGCATTCAATACGACTATCTCGGGCGGTTTGTCAGTCGCCGCTAGGGCCCGCCCCAGCAACGCGAACGGCACAAATCTGGTTTTGACCCTTTTCGTACCGCCACCGTCCATGGCAAGTCCTGCGGCATTGCCGTGACCTGAGAAATGGATAATGCGCGGCTTATGGTCGTTCAGGCCGTGCAAAATATCGTCAAAATCTGCAGCAGGCGACTGGTGAAGAGTGATGCTGTCTCTAAAGTTCGAGCGCCGAATCTCAGCATTCACGGCCTTGACCTCGGCATCAACGCGCAAACTGTGCTTCTTGATCGGATTCGCCATGAGATAGAGAACATCGACGTGCTTGCGTTTCTTAAGCGCCTGTCGGGTGACCAGGGCGGGCTTAACGACAAGCGTTGCCCCCCGAATAATAGGATTTCGCTTGGTCGGCGTCTTTTTCGCGAGTGCGGGCTTATCAGCGTGCGCAACGATCCGCTTGCGGTGAGCGCGCACGTTGGGCTCCTTGCCATAGATATAGCGGCTGCCGTCCGCAACAGCGCCATCGTTCTCATCGCGCAAAATGAGACCGTATCGCACCAGGAGATCCAGCTGGTTTTGGGCCTGTTGGCCCTGACCTGATTTCAGGCCGATTTCCGTCATTAGTTGCTTTTTGGTACGGGATTTGATGCCGCGCCCGTAGATCGCGTTAAAAAGTCGGCGACGGATTTTATCCTTGCCTAGGTGCCGTCCCAGTTGAATGCAGTTTTCTTCGTAATTGCCGGACCAGTCGACGACAGCAGTTCTAGCCTTCATTGCGGGCCTTCTTCGACGTTACGTTCGGCACCATGCGACTGATAGTAGGCTGGCTAACACCTAAGACCTTGGCGAGCTGGCCCTGGGAATAGCCCTTGTCCATGAATTCCAGCAGCTTCAATTTGCGAAGCATTTCTAGCTCTTTGAGGATGGTGGCGGCTTGGTCTTCGGTGATCATGTGGCAGGTTTCTCCGGTTTAAGACGACGCTCGGCGATCTTGGAAATTTCTTTGGCGAAGCCTTTGGGCAACATTCGGCTCAATGTGGCATCACTGACGCCAAGCGCAGCGGCGATGTGCTTTTGCTGGCAGCCCGATACAAGGCCTGAAGAACCAGCAGCATCTTCACATCACGCAACTCTGCAATAAGGGAAGTTTCAGTATCGGTAGCCATGGCTATTTCTTCTTTGCCGGTTTGCGCTGTTTGGAGAGGGCGACGTTGACGTGGTTCGCGGTCGTACCAAGAATTTCGGCGATCAACGAAGGGCGGAGCCCTGCTTGCGCCAGGAACACGATCTTGTCCTTGGTTGATCCCATCGGGGCTGTAAGCGCCGCGGCCTGCAATTTGATAAGAATATCGAGCTTCTCTGAAATATCGTCAGCCATGCTCAGGCGACCTCCTTCTTGGGGGGTAGCGGGTAAAGATGTAACGGATGGCCTTCGGCACCGACCCGGATCACCACGCCAGCTTCGATCCACTTGGCGATCGTCCGGCTCAGATTCCCCTTGTCGAGTTTCGCCTTCTTGCCGATTTCGCCCTGCGGCGTTTCCCCATCGCAGAGATTGTAGGCCAAGACTTGCTTGGCACTGTCGGTAGTTGGCGCGACGATTTTATATAGGGCATCCGGCGGAAACGCCGTGCGTCCGACCGTGGCGAGAATGCCCTTCAACAGCGTTTCCGTTGTACTCAACTCAACCTCTCCCTGAATAGATTAGAAGCTATTTATGC